>NZ_DGMA01000007.1:438660-549078 GCF_002388205.1 Achromobacter sp. UBA4530
CCCATTTCATGCGTCACGCACACCATCGTCATGCCGTCCTTGGCCAGGCCCTTCATCACCTGAAGCACCTCGCCCACCATTTCCGGATCCAGCGCGCTGGTCGGCTCGTCGAACAGCATGACGGGCGGTTGCAGCGCCAGCGCGCGCGCGATCGCCACGCGCTGCTGCTGCCCGCCGGACAGCGATCCCGGATAGGCATCGATCTTGTGCGCCAATCCCACACGGTCAAGCAGGCTGCGCGCCAGCTCCACGGCCTCCTTGCGGGGCTGCTTGCGGATGTTCACGGGCGCGAAGATCACGTTTTCCAGCACGCTCATGTGCGGAAACAGGTTGAACTGCTGGAACACGAAGCCGATCTTCTGGCGTAGCGCATTCAGGTTGGCGCCCTTGCCGTAGATGTCCGCGCCGTCGATCAGGATGCGGCCCTTTTCGATGGGTTCCAGCCGGTTGATCGTGCGGATCATCGTGGACTTGCCGGACCCCGACGGTCCACACACCACCAGCACCTCGCCGCGCGCCACCGACAGGTCCACGTCCTTGAGCACATGATGCTCGCCGTACCACTTGTTCACTTTCTCGAGTTTGATCATGTTTTTGTTCCTTTAAGCCATGGCCCGCGTGCGGCGGATGCGCAGGTCCAGCCAGCTCAAGCCACGGCTCAGGCTGAAGCACACGATGAAGTAGATGATGGCCAGAATGCCGAACACCTGCAGCGGCTGGGTCAGCACCAGGTTGTTGACCTGGTTGGCGGCAAACGTCAGCTCGTTGACGCTGATGACGTAGCCCAGCGAGGTTTCCTTGACGGTGGACACGAACTGGCTGGTCATGCTGGGCAGCACGTTGAACAGCGCCTGCGGCAGCACCACCTTGCGCATCGTCGTCCAGTAGCCCACGCCCAGCGAGCGCGAGGCCTCGATCTGCCCGCGCGGCACCGCCTCGATACCCGAACGGATGACCTCGGACAGGTAGGCGCTTTCGTACACCACCAGGGCAAAGATCAGCGTCCAGAAGCCGCTGACCACCTGGCCGGTGATCTTGGGCACCACGAAGTAGGCCCAGAAAATCAGCATCAGCAGCGGCATGCCGCGCACCACATTGACCAGCGCCTTGCTGGCCGTGCGCAGCCACCCGTAGGGACTCACCCGGGCCAGCGCGATCAAGAGCGCCAGCGGCAGGGACATTGCCAGACCCAGCGCGGCCAGGATGAGCGTCAGGGCCAGTCCGCCAAGCGGACCGTTGGGGTATTGGCCCACCAGCAGCGTGGGCCAGTATTGCATCAGGAGATCAAGCACCATTGCCTCCGCGGTTCAGACGATAACGGGCGTAGATGCGAGATCCGAGCGCCATGATGAGGAACGATCCCAGCAGGTACATGATCGTCGCCGCGCCGAAGGTGGCGAAGGTGCGGTAGGTCTCGTTCTCGATTTCCCGCGCCTGGTAGGTCAGCTCCATCACGCCGATCGCCATGGCCACGCTGGTGTTCTTGAAGAGCAGCAGCGCGCGTCCGACCAGCGGCGGAATGGAGATGCGCAGCGCCTGCGGCACGATGACAAAGCGCATGCATTGCAGGTAGCTGGCGCCCAGCGCGCGGGCGGCCTCGAACTGGGTGCCGGGAATGGCGCGCAGGCCGCTGCGGATGTCTTCGGCGATGTAGGCGGCCGACCCCAGCGCCAGCGCGATCGCGGCCAGCGACATTTCGGCGTTGTGCGCATACAGCCACATGCGGAATCCTTCGGGCAGCAGCTCGGGCATGCCGAAGTACCAGAACAGCACCTGCACCAGCAGCGGCACATTGCGGTGGTATTCCACATAGGCGTCGACCACCCAGCGGCATGGCGCCAGGTTTGTGGCGCGCACCACCACCAGCGTCACCGCGATGGAAAACGCCATCACCCAGGCAACAAGAAACAGTTGCACGGTGACCGCCATGCCGCTGAGCAGCAGCTGGTATTGGGAAGCGTCTAGAAAGCTCATAAACCTGTCAATCTCCTGCGTTCGGGCGCGCAACGCCAAGCATCACGGCTTCCCGCGCATCGCCTTGCAAGACGCGGGAAGCCGTGACGGATACTGGCGAACGGCAGCGCTCGGGTCGGCCCCTTAGCCGGCGATCGGGCCGATCTTGAAGCCGCGCTCCAGCTTGTAGGGGGTGTCGGGGCCAAACCACTTGTCGAACAGCTTGGCTGCCGCACCCGAGGTTTCGGCCTCGTCCAGCGCCTGGTTCACCGTTTCCAGGAATCGCGGCTCGGACTTGCGCACGCCCAGGCCCCACGGCTCATCGAACACGGCCTTGCCGATAACAGTGACGGGCGCGGTGGGCGGGCTTTGCAGCACCAGTCGCGCCAGCACCAGCTCCGACGCAAACTGCGCGTCCACCTTCTTCTGCTGCAGCGCCAGGTACGTGGCCGAGCTGTCGCCGTAGCCGATGACCTGCGACTTGTCGAGAATGCGCTTGATCTCGCGCTCGGAGCTGGAACCCTTGGTCGCGCCGATGCGGCGGCCGTTCAGGGCTTCGATCGAGTCCAGGCCCGAATCCTTGCGCACCATCAGCTTTTGCGGGCTGACGTAGTACGCGTGGCTGAAGGCGATCTGCTGCGCGCGGTCGGGCGAATAGCCCAGGTTGGCCGCCAGGATGTCCACGCGCCCTTCGTTCAGTTCCGGCACGCGCGCCGCCACCGACAGCAGCTTGTAGTTGACCTTGACGCCCAGCTTGTCGGCGACGAGCTTGCACACGTCCACGTCATAGCCCACCAGCTGGCGCGTCGCGCCGTCCTGGAAGCTGAACGGCTGCGACGTGCCCAGCGTGCCGCAAACCAGCTCGCCGCGCGCCTTGATGTCGTCAAGCTGGTCGGCGTGGGCAATTCCGCCCGCGGCCAGCGAAGCCAGGGCCAGGCTGGCGGCGATGAGAGTGTGACGCTTCATGGTTCATTCCCCTTGAATGGTTGTTAGGTGTACAGACTGGCGATGACGCCGTATGGGTGCGAAAGCGTGGCCCGTCAGGCCAACTTGGCGCAGGCCTCGCGGATGGCCGCGCATCCCTGCCGGATATCGTCCAGCGAGGCGGCAAACGACAACCGGAACGTGCCGGGCGCGCCGTAGGCATGGCCGTCGATAACCGCCACGCCGGCTTCGCGCAGCAGGTAGTGCGTGAGGTCCGTGTCGCTGGCGATCACGTCGCCGGCCGGCGTCTTCTTGCCCAAGAGGCCCGAGCAGTCCGGAAAGACATAGAACGCGCCCTGCGGCACGACGATGTCCAGGCCCGGCGCGCCGGACAATTCGGCGATCGCCAGGTCGCGGCGCTCGCGGAATACCTTGGCGAACTCCACGACGCAGTCCTGCGGACCCGTCAGCGCTTCCAGCGCGGCCGCCTGGCTGACCGACGAGGCGCCCGACGTGCTTTGCGACTGCAGGATCGCCATCGCCTTGATCAATTCGTCGGGACCGGCGCCGTAGCCGATGCGCCAGCCCGTCATGGCATAGGCCTTGGATACGCCATTGACGACCAGCGTGCGGGCGGACAGTTCCGGCGCCACTTGCAGCGGATGCACCGTCGGTTCGCCGGTGAAATTCAGGCGCGCGTAGATGTCGTCGGTCATCAGCCAGACGTGCGGATGACGCGCAAGGACCTCAGTCAGACCACGCAGTTCGTCCGCGCTGTAGACCGAGCCCGTCGGGTTGCTGGGGGCATTCATCATCAGCCACTTGGTGCGAGGCGTGATGGCGCGTTCCAGGGCCTCGGGCGTCACCTTGTAATCGGTGGCGGGCGACGTTTCCACGGCCACCGGCACGCCGCCGTTGACCAGGACCATGTCCGGGTACGACACCCAGAACGGCGCGGGGATCAGCACTTCGTCGCCGTCGTTCAGCGTCGCGGCCAGGCCATTGAAGATCACCTGCTTGGCGCCGGTGCTGACGATGACGCGCGACGCCGGGTATTCCACGCCGGTCGCTTCCCGCAGATGGACGGCGGCGGCCTTGCGCAGGGCCACCGTGCCCTGCGCCGGCGGGTACTTGGTTTCGCCGCGGTTCATGGCGGCGGTGGCGGCCTGGCGGATGTGTTCGGGCGTCGAAAAATCCGGTTCGCCGATGGTCAGGTCGATGATGCGGCGGCCCTGCTCGCGCAGTTCCGCAATGATGGCGCGCGCGGCGACGCTGGGCGACAGCTTGATGCGCTTGATGCGGTCGGCAACGATGCTCATTTTGCCGCTCCCATCTTTTCCGCCAGCGTCTTTTCCAGCCACGGCTTGGTGTACGTGCCGGCGCGCAGCTTTTCCTTGGCCACGGCTTCGTCGGCTTCCTTCTTCAGCGCCAGCGCCAGCACGGCGCTGGCGTGTTCGGCGGGAATCACCACCACGCCGTCGGCATCGCCCACGACCACGTCGCCGGGGTTGACCACCTGGCCGCCGACCGACACGGGCACATTGATCTCGCCCGGGCCGTCCTTGTAGGGCCCCTTGTGCGACACGTCGCGCGCAAAGCAGCCGAATTCGCCCTGGGCGAACACGTCCGCATCGCGCACCGCGCCGTCGATCACGAAGCCTTCGATGCCGCGCGACTGCGCATCCATCATCATCAGTTCGCCAACCAGCGCGTTGCTGGTGTCGCCCGAGCCGTCCACGACGATCACGTCGCCCGCGCCGCCCAGCGAAATCGCCTTGTGGATCATCAGGTTATCGCCCGGACGGGTCTTGACCGTGAGGGCCACGCCCACCGTGCGGCGTGCGCCGTTATGCAGCGGACGCAGGCCCGACACGCCGTACAGGCGATTCATGCAGTCGCTGATCTGGGCCGAGCCGATGCTGGCAAAACCGGCCAGCACGTCGGCGGCGACGGCCGTCTCGGGCCGGGAAAGAATGCGATATCCGATGGGATTCATAAGGAAAGTCAGGTGTGAATGCAGGAAGCGTTGAAGCGAACCTGCATTACAAAGCCGCGCAAGCCTTTCCTCAAAACGATATAAATTCCCAGCGATCCACGAATTTTTTTCGTGGATTATGCGGTTTAAGGGTTATCCCTTATTCCTGCATCAATGCTCAATCATCCCCGCTGCCGGATCCGCTGCGGGCTTCCGACAACGCGACAGTCAGGTGCATGACCTTCTTCTTGAGCTGATCGCGTTCATCGGTCAGCTTGGCCAGCAACTGGCGCAGCCGCGCGATTTCCGCCGGCATGTCCGCGATGTTTTCAATAGGTTCTTCCGGCGGCGCCTCGCGCGGCGGCGGCGCCTTGGCCTGCCGGACCTCCCGGGCGGCCTGCTGCAGCTCCTTGCGCCCGCCTGCAACGGCGGCGGTCTGCCGCTCGGCCGGCAGCGACGCCACGGCCGCCGCGGCGTTGATGGAGATGGCGCCTTCCTTCACCGCACGCACCAGTTCCGGCGCCGCGGACTTCTGGATCTTTTCGATCTGATTGAGGGTATTGCTGCTGATGCGGGCGGCGCGCGCCAGCGCCTGGCGGCTGGGGACGGCGGGCTTCCAATCGGGATTGGCATGCCCGCGCATCGGCGCGGCGCTGGCCCCGGGCGCGTCCTCGTCCCAAGGCGGGGAATCGTCCGCCGGCCCACCGTCGGCCGGCGTACCGTTGACCGGCGATCCTTGGCCGCCGCCGTCCAGCCCACCTTCGGCCGCACCGCCCGCTTCCGGGCCGGTGCGCGCCAGCAGGATTTCCTTCTTGCGAAGCGCCAGCACCCCGCGCTGGAAGTCCGACACGCTGCGCCGGCCCAGATGGTTCTCGATCATCCACAGATGCACGTCGTCCATGGACTTGAAGTGCGGATGCTGAATCGTCTGGAACGGGATGTTGTGTTTGACGCAGATGGCGTAACGGTTGTGCCCGTCGATCAGCAGGTCGCCCCACAGCACCAGGGCGTCGCGGCACCCCTCGGCCAGCAGGCTGCGCTCCAGCGCGGCGTGTTCGTCCTCGGTCAGCGGGTCTATATAGGCACGCAGGCCTTCGTCTACTCTGATTTCCATGGTGTCCAAATAAAGTCGGGCGGCGCCCTACGCCAGCCCCTGTCCGCGCAGCACGTCCTGGATCGCGGCCAGGCGCGCCACGGGGTCCGTCAGGCCCAGCAGCGTTGCCTTGTCGTCCGGAGGCAGCGGCAAGAGTTCGCACCAGCGGTTTGCCACCCAGCCGCAATCGTCCAGCCGGAACGGCGGCGCCAGCGGCATTCTTTCGGCGGGCACGCCGTCCTGCTGCCACTGCGCCACCAAGCGCCCCAGCGCATCGGCGCTGGCCTGCATGGCCGCGGGCACCGGCGTGGGCGGGTCATCGGCAATGGGCTCGGCCTCGCCCATCCAAAGGCCGTATTTTGCCACCTCGCTGGACCGGAGCCGAAAGCGCGAGGTGCCCCGGCACCGGATTTCCAGCAAGGCCGGCATGGGCGCCTCCCAGGTTTCGACCCGCGCCATGGTGCCCACGGGCGACAGCGTCTCGACGCCCTCGGGCGAGCGGACCTCGCTGCCGGCCAACAGGCCCACGATGCCGAACTCGGTGTTGTCGGCGATGCTGCGCCGGATCATGTCCAGATAGCGGACCTCGAAGATGCGCAGATGCACCACGCCCGCGGGAAACAGCGCATTGGACAGCGGAAACAAGGGAATCAGCGACATGGCCGCCTCCTGGTCATTTCACGTGGAAGGCATCGTCCACGGGCACCTGCAGGGCCGTCGCCAGCGCGTTGGTCTGCGACGCCATCGCCATCACCGCCAGCAGTTCGGCGTGCTGGCCATCAGTCATGCCTTTGGCCCGGGCCGAGGCCGTGTGGGAATGGACGCAATACGAGCAGCCATTGGCGGTGGACACCGCGATGTAGATCATTTCGCGCACCAGCGGCGAGAGCTCGCCCTCGGCCATCATCACCGTCTTGAGCTGCTCCCAGACGCTGCGCATCCGCGGGGGATCGTTGGCCAGCGCCCGCCAGAAGTTGTTGACGAAGTCCGACTTGCGCGTGGCGCGGATGTCCTCGAACACCGCCCATGCCTCGGGACTTCTGCGGATCTCGTCATCGCTCAGCAGCCTTACCGTGCTCATTGCACCGCTCCATCGTGAAAAAACACATCGGACCACCGCATCGCGGCGGCCGCCTTTTGACCCGTCCAGGAACGCAGCCGGCCGCTCAAGTGTTTCGGCCGTCGTACGGAATGCGGGTCAGCGAATTCAGGTCGACGTTTTCCAGGCAACGCACGTTGACCGCCGCCGTTTCCTTGCCTTCTGCGCCGACCCCGAACCCGAAGGGCGCACAGCCGCAGTTGGCGCAGAAATGGTGCGAGATCACGTGCTTGTTGAAGGTGTACGTCGACATGGACTGCGAGGACGACGTAATGCGCAGCGCGGCGCGCGGCACGAACCACAGCAGATAGCCCTTGCGGCTGCAGTGCGAGCAGTTGCATTCCAACACCTGCGACACATCGCCATCGACTTCATAGGCGATCTGCCCGCAGTGGCAGCTTCCTTGTTGCATGGATTGTCTCCCGGCCGTAATCGGATCAGACTCCCATCATAGGCCTGCCCCGCCCGCCTTGCCCATGCGGACGCACCGCACCCCAGCCCCAACCCCACCCCCGGCCACGCACGGAGCCATCATGCCCCAGTTATCCGCATACCTCAGTTTTGACGGCAACTGCGCCGAGGCCATGCGCTTTTACGAACGCGTGCTGGGCGGCCGCCTTGACGCGCTGGTCCGCTACGCAGATGCACCGCCCGATGCGGCCATGCCGGTGCTGTCGGACGAGGACGCCGGGCGCATCATGTACGCCCGCCTGACGCTGGACGAACAGACCTTGCTGGGCAGCGACGCCACTGCCGGCCATCCCTACCCCGGCAATCGCGGGGTGGCGCTGGCGCTGGTCTATCCCACCGTGTCGGATGCGCATCGCGTGTTCGAGCACCTGGCCGAAGGCGGCAGCGTCACGATGCCGCTGCAAAAGACTTTCTGGGCCGAAGCCTACGGCGCGCTGGTCGACCGGTATGGCACGCGGTGGATGGTAAGCGGCGGCCGCATGAGTCACTGAGCGCCCCGCACCCTTCCTAACCGCCCGGCCGGTGCGCCGCCAGCACGTCGTGCAGCGACTGCGCGGCGCCTTGCAGCACCGGCACCGCGCGCAACAGATCGTCCAGCATCACCCGCGCGGTCGGCGCGTGGCAGGCCACCGCCGCCACCACGCGGTCCTCGCCGTCGCGCACCGGCACCGCCACCGCGCTCATGCCGCGCACGAACTCCTCGTTGTCGATGCCGATGCCGCGCACGGCCAGCCGCTCCAGCTCGGCGTCCAGCTTGGCCGGGTCGGTGAACGTGCGCGGCGTATTGCGCGTAAGCGGCAGGCGCGCCAGCACGTGGCTGCGCTCCAGGCGGTTCATCGACGCCAGAAACAGCTTGCCGCTGGCCGTGCAATGCATGGGCACGTGGCTGCCCACGGCAAAGAACAGGCGTAGGGGCTCGGACGTCTCGACGCGTTCCATGTAGACGACCTGATCGCCGTCCGGCGCGGTCAGGTTGCACGTTTCGCCCAACGTGCCCACCAGCTTGGTCAGCACCGCGCGGCATGCGCGCGTGAAGGCGCTGGCGCGCAGCGTGGCCAGCGCCAGCGATGTCGCCTGCGGACCCGTCACGAAGCCGTTTTCAGTCGGGGTGGCGGCCACAAAGCCCGCGCGCTGCATGGCGGCCAAGAGGCGCATCAGCGTGGTCTTGGGCATGTCGAGCCGTTGCGCCAACTGCGCGAGCGTGGGCGGATGCTGCGCGCGGGCCAGGTGATCCAGCACCAGCAATGCCCGCAGCGAACGGGCGGCTTCCTGGTGCCCGCCGCTGTCATCGGACCGGCCGTCGGCCGCCTGTTCCGATGCTGCACTGCGATTTTGAAACCGACGCTGCATGTTCTGTTCCATTTGTCTGCCCCAGCGCGTGTTGTGCTTTGTTCTGTGTGCGCGCTTCCTAGAATCGCCTCAGATGCCGGCCTGGTCCGCATTGCGGAGCGCGAGCCGGTCGGACCTGCCGAACAATATAAGGGAGACCGCGCGGATATGTCCGATACCGTCGATTACATCGTGGTGGGCGCCGGCTCGGCCGGATGCGTGATGGCGAACCGGTTGAGTGCGGACGGCGCGCACTCGGTGTGCCTGCTGGAGGCCGGTCCCAAGGACACCTATCCGTGGATCCACATTCCGATCGGCTACGGCAAGACGATGTTCCACAAGGTGGTGAACTGGGGCTTCTACACGGACCCGGATCCCAACATGCTGGACCGGCGCATCTACTGGCCGCGCGGCCGCACGCTGGGCGGCTCCAGCGCCATCAACGGCCTCATCTACATCCGCGGCCAGCGCGAAGACTACGACGCGTGGGCGGCGGCCGGCAACGCGGGCTGGGGCTGGGACGACTGCCTGCCGTGGTTTCGCAAGCTGGAAAACAACGACCTGGGACCCGGCCCCACCCGCGGTACCGAGGGTCCGCTGAACGCCACGTCCATCAAGACGCCGCATCCGCTGGTGGAAGCGCTGATCGCCGCCGCGGGCAAGCTGGGCGTGCCGCACGTGCGCGACTTCAATAGCGGCGACCAGGAAGGCGTGGGCTATTACCAGCTGACCACGCGAAACGGCCGCCGCTGCTCCACCGCCGTGGCTTACCTGCGCCCCGCGCAGAGCCGCCCCAACCTGCGCATCGAGACCGATGCGCACGCGATGGCCGTGCTGTTCGAAGGCAGCCGCGCCTGCGGCGTGCGCTACCGGCAAGGCGGCCAGGTCCGCACGCTGCGCGCCCGGCGCGAAGTCGTGCTGTGCGCGGGCGCCCTGCAATCGCCGCAACTGCTTCAGCTATCCGGCGTCGGGCCCGCCAGCCTGCTGCGCGAGTTCGGCATCGGCGTCGTGCGCGACCTGCCCGGTGTGGGCGAAAACCTGCAGGATCATCTTCAGATCCGCCTGATCTACGAGACCACCCGCCCCATCACCACCAACGACCAGTTGCGCAGCCTGACCGGCCGAGTGCGCATGGGGCTGCAATGGCTGCTGCTGCGCAGCGGTCCGCTGGCCGTGGGCATCAATCAGGGCGGTCTTTTCTGCCGCGTCGATCCGGCCAGCCGCACCCCCGACACCCAGTTCCATTTCGCGACCCTGTCCGCCGACATGGCGGGCGGCAAGGTGCATCCGTTTTCCGGCTGCACCTATTCGGTGTGCCAGTTGCGCCCGACCTCGCGCGGCCGGGTGCGCCTGCGCAGCACGGACCCGTTCGAGGCGCCGTCCATGCAGCCCAATTACCTGTCGACGGACCTGGACCGCCGCATGGCGGTGGCCGCCGTGCGGTATGCGCGCCAGGTCGCCGCGACCGAGCCGCTGGCCGGCCTGATGAAACGTGAGTTCCGGCCCGGCCCGGACGTGCACACGGACGACGAGATCCTGCACTTCTGCCGCGAATATGGCGCCACCATCTTCCACCCGTCAGGCACGGCGAAGATGGGACCGCGCAGCGATCCGCTGGCCGTCGTGGACGAGCGCCTGCGCGTGCACGGCGTGTCGGCGCTGCGCGTGGTGGATTGCTCGATCATGCCCACGCTGGTTTCGGGCAACACCAACGCGCCGGTCGTGATGCTGGCCGAGCGCGCGGCGGATTTCATGCTGCAGGACGTGCGGCAGGCGCGCGCGCAAGTCCTGCACACGCCCCCCCGGATGGAGATGACGGACCCCGGCTAGGAAACCCATATCGCAGACAGACCCGGCCGCGGCAGCGCAGATTGCCAGGCCGACCCACCAAAGGAGACTGGACATGGCCAAGCAAAACGAAGCGGCGGTGCGCAAAGTCGTCACCGCCTCGCTGATCGGCGCCACCATCGAGTGGTACGACTTTTTCCTGTATGGCGTCGTCGCCGGCATCGTATTCAACAAGCTGTACTTTCCCACCGGGGACCCGCTGGTCTCGACCATGCTGGCGTACACGACGTTCGCCGTCGGCTTCGTCACGCGCCCGCTGGGCGGGCTGATCTTCGGCCACTTCGGCGACCGCATCGGCAGAAAGAGCATGCTGGTGATGACGCTGATGATCATGGGCATCGCGACCTTCCTGATCGGTCTGGTGCCCACGTACGACATGATCGGCATCTGGGCGCCGATCCTGCTGCTTCTTTTGCGCGTGTTCCAGGGCATCGGGCTGGGCGGCGAATGGGGCGGCGCGGTGCTCATGGCCTATGAGTACGCGCCGCCGGAGAAAAAAGGCTTTTACGCGTCGTTGCCGCAGATCGGTCTGGCGATCGGGCTGTGCCTGGCGTCGGGCACGGTGGCGCTGCTGTCCGTTCTGCTGACCGACGAGCAGTTCATGGCGTGGGGATGGCGCATCGCCTTCCTGGCGTCCGCCGCCATGGTGGCCGTGGGCATGTACATCCGGCTCAACATCAAGGAAACGCCGGAGTTCACGGCAGTCAAGGCGCAGAATGCCGAAAGCCGCATCCCGTTCATGGACATGATGCGGCGCTATCCCGGCAACGTCGTCAAGGGCATGGGCGCACGCTATATCGACGGCGTGTTCTTCAACGTCTTTGGCGTGTTCTCGATCTCGTTCCTGACGCAGTCGGTCAAGATCACGCGGACCGAGGCGTTGATCGGGGTGATGGCGGCGGCGCTGGTGATGTGCTTCTTCATCCCCTTCTTCGGCCGCCTGTCCGACCGCATCGGCCGCACGCGCGTGTACTTCTGGGGATCGCTCATCACCGCCGCGGCGTCGTTCCCCGGCTTCTGGATGATGATCAACAGCGGCGGCAACGTGATGCTGATCTGGCTGGCCATCATCATTCCGTTCGGGATCCTGTATGCCGCCATCTACGGCCCGGAGGCCGCGCTGTTCTGCGAGCTTTTCGACGCCAAGGTGCGCTACACCGGCATCTCGTTCGTCTATCAGTTCTCCGGCATCTTCGCGTCCGGCATCACGCCCATCATTGCCACCGCCCTGCTCAAGACGGGCGGCGGGCAGCCGTGGCTGATCTGCCTGTACGTGCTCTTCGCGGGCGTGGTGTCGGCGTTCTGCGCGTGGCTGATCGGGCGCGGCAAGCAACCGGTGGAACTGGACGGCGCGGGTCAGCCGTCCATGCCGCGGGCGGGGCTGCGCAAGGCGTAGCCGGCGGGCGGGCCCCGATGGGCGGTGCGCGCAGGGGCCCGGGCCGTCGCCGTTCGGGTTCGGCGCGGCCCGCCCCGCTCAGTCCAGCGCTGCCTGCGGCGGCTGCTGGGCCGGCCAGCCGCCACCCAGCGCCTTGAACAGCGTCGCCAGCGCCGCCTGGCGCTGGGCGCTGACGTCGATATAGGCGATCTGATCCGTGTACGCGCTGCGCTGCGCGTCCAGATAACGCAGATGACTGTCGACGCCGCCGCGATAGCGCGCCTCGGACAACTGCATGGCGATCTGGCTGGATTGCGCCAGCGCCAGGCGCGAGGCCTCTTCGCGGCGCAGCGTCTCGGTGGCCACCAACGCGTCGGACACCTCGCGGAACGCCGTCTGGATCGTCTTTTCATACTGCGCCACGGCGATGTCCTTGCGCACGGAAGCCAAATCCAGATTGGCCACATTGCGCCCGCCGGCAAAGATCGGCAGCGTGATCTGCGGCGTGAACGACCAGGCGCGCTGCCCGGATTCGAACAGGCCCGACAGGTCCGCGCTGGAACTGCCGAACAGCCCGGTCAGCGAAATGCTGGGAAAGAACGCCGCCCGCGCCGCGCCGATGCTGGCATTGCGCGCCTGCAACTGATGTTCGGCGGCCAGGATGTCGGGGCGGTTTTCCAGCAGCGCCGACGGCGCGCCCGCCGCGATCTCCTGCACCAGCATCGGGGCATCGGCCGTGCGCGCCGGCAGGTACGGCGACAGGTCGCTGATCCCCACCAGCAGGCCGAGCGCATTCCCGGCCTGGCGGACCTCGCGGTCCATGCGTTCCAGTTCCGCGCGCGACTGCTCGGTCAGGCCCAGCGCTTCCTGGTAGTCCAGCGCGGTGGCCGTGCCCGCCTGGCGGCGCTTGACGATCAGTTCCAGCGACGACTCGCGGCTGGCCAGCGTCTGGCGGGTGACATCCAGGCGGCGCTGCGCGCTGTCGCGGGCCACATAGGCCTGGATCACCTCGGCCACCAGGCTGATCTGCGCGCTGCGCGCCGTGGCCTCGGTCGACAGGTACTCCTGCAACGCCGCGTCCGACAGGCTGCGCACGCGGCCGAACAGGTCCAGTTCAAAGGCGGTGAGGCCCAGGCCGGCCTGGTAGCTGCTTTGCACCGCCGACTCGCCGGTGGTGTTCAGGTCGCCGGGGACGCGCTGGCGCGTGCCCGTGCCCTGCGCATCGATGCCGGGCAGCCGGTCGGCCCGCGTGATCTGATACTGCGCCCGGGCCGCCTCGATGTTGAGCAGCGACTGGCGCAAGTCGCGATTGTTGGCCAGCGACAGCTCGACCAGCTTGCGCAAGGCGTCGTCGGTGACGAAGGACTGCCAGTCCAGCGTCGCCGCCGCGGATTCGCCGGGGCCGGTCGATGCCAGGCTCCAGTTGTCACCGACGGGGGACGCCGGACGTTCGTAGACGGGCGCCAGCGAGCAGCCCGCCAGCGCCGCGGTCAGCAGCAGCGTGGACATCCGCAGGGGAAAGAAGGTCTGCAACATGAATTACTCCTGCACCGTGCGCGGCGTGGCATCGGGGGTAGGCGAGGACTTGGGAGAGTCTTTGCCCCGCTTGCGCTGCACCAGCGACAGCACCCACACGAAGAAGATGGGGACGAAGATCACGCCCAGCAGCGTGGCGGTCAGCATGCCGCCGATCACGCCCACGCCCAGCGCGCGCTGGCTGGCCGCGCCCGCGCCGGAGGCCAGGGCCAGCGGCACGACGCCCAGGATGAACGCCAGCGACGTCATGACGATGGGACGGAAGCGCAGCTTGGCGGCCTGGATGGCGGCGTCGGCCAGCGAATGCCCCTGTTCGCGCAGGCTCTTGGCAAACTCCACGATCAGGATGGCGTTCTTGGCCGCCAGCCCGATGATGGTGATGAGCCCCACCTTGAAATACACGTCGTTCGGCATGCCCAACACTGTCACCGCCAGCACCGACCCCAGCGCGCCGATCGGCACGATCAGCATCACGGACGCCGGAATCGACCAGCTTTCATACAGCGCAACCATCAGCAGGAACACCACCAGGAACGCCAACGCGAACAGCATGGGCGCCTGCGACCCGGCAAACTTCTCCTGGTACGACAGGCCCGTCCACTCGTAGCCGATGCCTTCCGGCAGCCCCGCCACGATGCGCTCGATCTCAGCCATCGCCTGGCCGGTACTGCTGCCGGGCATGGCGTCACCCGCGATCTTGAAGGCCGGGTAGCCGTTGTAGCGGGAGATCTGCACGGGGCCGTTCTCCCAGTCCGTCTTCACGAACGCGCTCAGCGGAACCATGCCGCCCGTTTTGTTGGGCACGTTCAGTTGCAGGATGCTCTCCGGCGTCATGCGGTCACGTACGTCAGCCTGCACCACCACGCGCTGCAAGCGTCCTGCGTTGGCAAAGTCATTGACCGTGGCCGACCCATAGGCCGCCGAGATTGCCGTGCTGATGACGTCAAAGCCCACGCCCAGCGCCTCGGCCTTCTCGCGGTCGATGTCCAGGCGCAACTGCGGCGCGTCGGCCAGGCCTTCCATCATGGCGTAGGCGATCACGGGCGAGCTGTTGGCCTGCGCCAGCAGCTGGTTGCGTGCGTCGGTCAGCGCCGCACGGCCCAGTCCGCCCCGGTCCTGTAGCCGCAGCGCGAAGCCGCCCGAATTGCCCAGGCCTTCGATGGGCGGCGGGTTGACGGCCATGACCGCGCCGTCGTCGATCACTGCAAATTTCGCGTTGACGCTATCCGCCACGTCGGTGGCCGATTGGCCCTCGCCGCGCTCGGACCAATCCTTGAGCGTGGGGAATGCAATGCCCGCGTTCTGGCCAGTGCCCGAAAAGCTGAATCCCATGACGGTGAAGGCGTCGCCCATCGCGTCCAGCGACAGCAGGTGCTGTTCGACGTCGGCCACCACCTTGTCGGTGCGCATGTGCGTCGCGCCCGGCGGCAGTTGCACGTCAACGATGACGTAGCCCTGGTCTTCCGGCGGAACGAACGATTCGGGAACGCGCACGTACAGCACGGCCAGCACCGCGACGATGGCCGCGTAGATGACCATGTAGCGGCCCGTGCGGCGCACCAGGCGCGTATTCAGCGCCTCGAAGCGGCCCGTCAGGCGGTTGAAGACGCGATTGAACCAGCCGAAGAAGCCCTTCTTTTCGTCGTGATGGCCCTTGGGGATGGGCTTGAGGAACGTGGCGCACAGGGCCGGCGTGAACGTCAGGGCCAGGAAGCCCGAGAACAGGATCGACACGGCCAGCGACAGCGAGAACTGCTGATAGATCACGCCGACGGAACCGCTCATGAAGGCCAGCGGCAGGAACACGGCAGACAGCACCAGCGTGATGCCGACGATGGCGCCGGACACCTGCTCCATGGCCTTGACCGTGGCTTCGCGCGGCGACAGCCCTTCCTCGGCCATGATGCGTTCGACGTTCTCGACCACGACGATGGCGTCGTCCACCAGAATGCCGATGGCCAGCACCATGCCGAACATGGTCATCATGTTGACCGAAAAGCCCAGCACCGACATCACTGCAAACGTGCCCAGCAGACATACCGGCACCACGATCGTCGGAATCAGCGTGTAGCGGAAGTTCTGCAGGAACAGGAACATCACCAGGAAGACCAGCACCATCGCTTCCAGCAGCGTGTGCACCACCTTCGTGATGGCTACGCTGACGAACTTGGACGTGTCGAACGGCACCGAATATTCAACGTCCTCGGGGAACGAGGCCGACAATTCTTCCAGGCGCGCGTTCACGGCCTTGACCGTGTCGATGGCGTTGGCGCCCGGCGCAAGCTGCACCGCCGCACCCACCGACTTCTTGCCGTTCAGGCGTGTTTCGAAGTCGTAGCTCTGGCGTCCCACTTCCAGACGCGCCACGTCGGCCAGGCGCACGGACGAGCCGTCCGGGTTGGCGCGCAGCACGATGCGCCCGAATTCGTCCGGATTGTCCAGGGTGCCCTTCACGGCCAGCGTCGCGGTCAGCTCCTGCTCGGGCGCGCCGGGGCGGCTGCCAAAACTGCCGGCCGGCACCTGCACGTTCTGCGCGGCAATCGCGGCGTTCACATCTGCCACCGACAAGCCCAGGCCCAGCAGCTTCTGCGGGTCGATCCACACGCGCATGGCGGCTTCGGCGCCGAAGAACTGCACCTTGCCCACGCCGTTCACGCGGCGGATTTCGTTATTGATGTGGCGTGCGGCGTAGTCGGACAGGCCGACCACGTCCTTGTTCGCGTCATCGCCCTTGTACGTCAGGGCGTAGATCATCAGGAAGTTCGAGCTGGCCTGCTCGACCTGCAGACCCTGCTGCGTCACGGCAGACGGCAGACGCGCCTCGGCCTTCTTGATGCGGTTCTGCACGTCCACCTGCGCCAGGTCGGGGTCCGTGCCCGGCTGGAACGTGACGGTGATTTCGGCGCTGCCGCTCGAGCTGCTGGACGACTCGTAATACAGCATGTTCTTCGCGCCGTTCAGCTCTTCCTCGATGACGCTGGTCACCGAATCGACCAGCACCGTCGCGGACGCGCCCGGATAGGTGGCGGCGATGGTCACCTGCGGCGGCGCGACCACCGGAAACTGCGACACGGGCAGCGACGGAATCGCCAGCAGCCCCGCGAGCGAGATGAAGATGGCCACCACCCAGGCGAAATTGGGGCGGCCAATGAAAAACTTGGACATGGTCTAACCTCGGATTTGCGCGCGATTCATGAGGGCCGCTTATTGCTTGGCGGACGCGGCGGCACCGCCGGCGGCGGCCACCTTGGGCTCGCTCACGGGCGTCACGCTGACTTTCTGGCCAGGCACGGCGGCGCTGACGCCGCCCACGATCACCCGGTCGCCGGCGGCAAGGCCTTCGGTGATGTGCCAATCGCCGCCGCGCATCGTGCCGGTCTGCACCGCGCGGGTCTCCACGACGTCGTCCGCGCCGACCACCAGCACCTGCGGCTTGCCATCGGTGCTGCGCGTGACGGCGCGCTGCGGAACCAGGATCGCTTCCGGATCCACGCCCTGGTGCGTGCGCACCCGGACATACATGCCCGGCAACAGCAGCACGTCAGGATTGGCGAACTCGCCGCGCAGGGCCACCTGGCCGGTGCTGCGGTCCACGGCAATGTCCGAGAACAGGAGGCGCCCTTCGCGCTGCTGGTCGGTGCCGTCGATCGTGATGGAGATGCTGGCGCCCTCGCCTTCGCCCAAGCTGCCGTTCTGCATGGCCGCGCGCATGCGCAGCATGTCGCCGACGGGCTGGTTGAAGTCCACGTAAACCGGGTCCAGTTGCTGGATCGTCGCCATCGGCGTGGCCTCGTTCTGGCCCACCAGCGCGCCTTCGGTCACTTGCGCACGTCCGATGCGGCCCGAAATGGGCGCCTTCACGGTGGCGTAGTCCAGATTGAGCTGCGCGGTCTCGACATCGGCCTGGGCCGAGCGGCGCGCGGCCAACGCGCTCTTGAGCGTGGTGTTGGCCGTGTCGAAATCCTGCTGACTGACGGCTTCGATCTTGACCAGGGGCGTGTAGCGCTTGACCACGGCCTGCGCGTCGGACACGGCGGCCTGGGCCTTGGCCAGCTCACCTTCCGCACGTGACAAGGCCGCCTTGAACGGCGCCGGGTCAATGCGGAAGAGCACGTCGCCGGCCTTGACGTCCGCACCTTCCACGAAGTTGCGGCTCAGCACGATGCCGGCCACGCGGGCACGAACCTCGGCCACGCGCATGGGTTCGACCCGGCCGGGCAGCTCGCTGATCAGCGTGTAGCGCTGGGGCTGCACTGCCACCGC
The DNA here is from genome assembly GCF_002388205.1 of Achromobacter sp. UBA4530. Classification (NCBI taxonomy): domain Bacteria; kingdom Pseudomonadati; phylum Pseudomonadota; class Betaproteobacteria; order Burkholderiales; family Alcaligenaceae; genus Achromobacter; species Achromobacter sp. UBA4530. The sequence continues at coordinate 456,527 of NZ_DGMA01000007.1, forward strand.
CTGGACCGGACGCGGCCCCGCCGCCTGCGGCTCACCGCCATCGGACCCGCCGCAACCGGCCAAGACGATTGCCGTCGCCAACACCGCCAGGGGCAGCCGCCATGCTTGATTGACCTTCATTCACTACCCCCGCGCTGCGCGTTTTGAATTCAAAGAGACGCCGATGCTACCTGAAAGGACGATTTGAATCAATATTGATTCATTTGCTGCTTTCAGGCTTAAATCTGACGACTCACAAGTCTTTACTTGATAAATTCGCGGAAGTTTGTACAAAGTGAATCGCCCGTGATCCAATACCGGCCCAGGGATAACCACAAATGGGGAGGAGGCAATGTCTGAAGAGGCAGGCCACGAACGGCTGCTGGTCGCGTTGGCGTTGGCGATGGTGGATCAGCCGCGCGCAACCTTGCAGGAGCTGGCCAAGGCGGTCGGCGTCAGCAAGGCGACCTTGTACCGGTTCTGCAAGACCCGGGATCAGCTGGTGCTGCGCCTGATGACGCATTGCGCGCAGGTCATGAAGCAGGCACTGGCGGATTCGCACCTGGACACCGCCCCGCCCCGCACGGCGCTGCGCAGCCTGATCGAACAGCACCTGGCGCACAAGGAATTGACGGCGTTCCTGATCTACAACTGGAAGCCCGACACGGAACTTGAGCCGGACATCATGAACAGCTGGTCCGGCTATCAGGAAACCCTGGATGCATTCTTTTTGCGTGGTCAGCGCGAAGGCGCGTTCCGCGTGGACATGACCGCCGCCGCGCTCAGCGAACTCCTGATCGGAATCATCACCAGCATGGTGGACGCCGAGCGGCGCGGCCGGATTGCGCGGATGGGCATCGCGCAGGTGGCCGAACAGATGATGCTGCACGGCATCTCGGCCTAGCCCGCGGTTGTGCGGAAGTGACGCGGAGCGAGGCCCCGCGCCTGTTTACGCTGCCGTCACCGGACGGCCATAAAACGGATAGTTCGGATCGTTGTAGCCGTGCGCCGAGGCATGGCCCGGCGTCACCCACTCGTTCACGACCGTTTCGTCCTCGGGCGTGATCGTCACGTCCAGCGCCGCGTAGTAATCGTCCATCTGCGCCAGCGTACGCGGACCCGCGATAACGGCAGTGATGACCGGATTGGCCAGCACCCACGCCGTTGCGAAATGGCCCGGCTGCACGCCGCGCGCGGCGCTGTGCTGCACCAGCTTTTGTGCGATCTGCAGCGATTCCTCGCGGAATTCGGTCGCCAGGATGCGGCGGTCGCCGCGTCCGGCGCGCGTATCCGCCGCGGGCGCCTGTCCCGGCAGGTACTTGCCCGTCAGCACGCCGCGCGCGATCGGGCTGTACGGCACCACGCCCAACCCGTAATGCTTGCATGCCGGCAGGATCTCGACTTCGGGTCCGCGGTTCAGCATGTTGTAGTACGGCTGGCACACCACCGGTTGCGGCACGCCGAGTTTTTCGCATAGACGCATCACCTCGGCGATGCGCCAGCCGCGAAAGTTCGACAGCCCGAAGCTGCGCAGCTTGCCCGCGCGGATCAGGTCGCCCAGCGCCCACAGCGCTTCTTCCAGGTTTTCTTCGTGGTAGTCGCGATGCAGGTACAGGATGTCCATGAAATCCGTGCCCATGCGCGACAGGCTCTGCTCCACCCCGCGGATCAGCCACTGGCGCGAGTAGTGCGCCAGATTTGGTCCCTTGCCGACGGGATTGCCGATCTTGCTGGCCAGCACCCAGTCGTGGCGCTGCCCCTTGAGCAGCTTGCCCACGACCTCTTCCGACCGGCCCTCGTTGTAGACGTCGGCGGTATCGATGAAATTCAGGCCGTGATCGCGTGCCGACGCAACGATGCGCGCCGCTTCGTCATCAGGCGTCTGCTCCCCGAACATCATCGTGCCCAGGCAGAGCGGCGACACCCGGAGATTGCTGGTTCCCAGTCGGCGGTAATTCATGGCGTGGTTCCTTGATCGGATGAAGGGATAAGGCGTGGCCGCGCGTCACCGCGCAGCCGAACGCCACATCTTGCCCGAAAAAACCTGACATGCCGCAAAACCCGGACGAGGATTGGGGTGTCAGACACCGGAATCGGTCTTACTGGTGTCAGACACCGGAATCAGTCTTACCGGTCTTAGACACCCGCTTCCACCGCCGCCAGGATCTTCCCGAACAGCGCGTCCGCATGAGCGGAATTCAGCCAGCGCACGATCACGACCATCTTGCGTTCCGGTTCCACCCACGTGAACGAGCTGCCCGCGCCCACGCCGAAGAAGCTGGACGACGGCACGCTGGGAAACACCTTGCCTTCGTGGTTCAGCCAGATCAGATAGCCGTAGTACGGGGCGATGTCGCACGGGGTGCGCATCGCCTGCAGCCATTCGCGCGACAGGATCTGCTTACCATTGGCCTGACCGTCGTTCAGCAGCATCTGGCCGATCAGCGCCTGGTCCTTGGCGCTGATGGACATGCCGCCGCCCCAGTGCGAGCCGCCGGGCACCGACGGCATGCGCTGGCCGTCGATCTCGACCCAGGCATTGTCGTAGCCGACCCATTGCCAATCCTCGCTGCAGCCGATCGGCCGCGTGACGGCCTCGCGGAACACTTCCGGCAGCGGCTTGCGGAACAGATGCAGCAACGCGTACGACAGCTGATTGATGCGGACGTCGTTGTATTCCCAATACGTGCCGGGTTCCTGCAGCGGACGCGCATCGCCCTTCTTGCCGTCGGGCGGTACACCGAACGTGACGGCGCGATAGCGGTCCGCCTGGTCCGACACGCCGAAGCGTTCGCCTTCCCATTCGCTGGTCTGCTGCAGCAGATGGCGCCACGTGATCGACGCATTGCGGCCTTCGTCAAAGCCGATGCCCGGCACGCGCTTGCCGACGGGTTCGTCCACGTCCGGCAGCAGGCCGCGGTCATGCGCCACGCCGGCCAGGATGGCCAGGTACAGCTTGGCGACGCTGAACGTCAGGTCGGCGCGGTCCGGCTCGCCCCACTCGGCCACCGTCTTGCCGTCCACCACGACCACGCCGGACACCGGCCCGCGGTCATGGATGGGGCCGAGCAGGCGGTTCCAGGGCGGCGGATCGTTCAGGTGCACGCCGAAATTGCCTTTGACGCTGCGGTCCCAGGTCGATTCGTGGTCGTTGGCGAACTGGATCGCCTGCTGCATGAGCGTATTCATCGGTTCCCTCGTTGTTGTGTGTTCATTGCCCCGCACGTTCCGGCACGCGGGTCAGGTATTCCATGGCCGCCTGCAACCCGCCCGAGCGGTGCGGGACGCCGGCCGCTGCCAGCCCCATCTCCACGCCCGCCAGCGTGCCGCATAGCGTCAGATCGTTGAAGTGGCCCAGATGGCCGATGCGGAAGATGCGGTCGGACAGCTTGCCCAGCCCCTGCCCCAGCGACATATCGAAGCGGTCCAGGATGACCTTGCGCAGCGCGTCGGCGCTATGGCCTTCCGGCATCAGCACGGCGGTCAGCGCCGGGCTGTGCGCGGCCGGGTCCACGCTCAGCAGCTCCAGCCCCCAGCCCGCCACCGCCAGGCGCGTGGCGCGGGCATGGCGTTCGTGACGCGCGAATACCTGCGGCAGCCCTTCAGCCGCCAGCATCGCCAGCGCCTCGTGCAGGCCGTACAGCAGGTTGGTCGACGGCGTATACGGAAAGTACCCCTTGGCATTGGGCCCGAGCATCTCGCGCCAATCCCAGTACGACCGCGGCAGAAGCGCGGTCTCGGCCGCCGCCAGCGCGCACGGCCCCACCGCGTTGAACGACAGGCCCGGCGGCAGCATCAGGCCTTTTTGCGAACCGGCCACCGTCACGTCCACGCCCCATTCATCGTGGCGGTAGTCGATGGAGCCCAGCGAAGAAATCGTGTCGACCATCAACAGCGCCGGATGACCGGCCTGGTCGATGGCGGCGCGCACCGCGGCGATGTCGCTGGTGACGCCGGTGGAGGTCTCGTTGTGCACCACGCACACGGCCTTGATGCGGTGCTGCGAATCTTCCGAAAGCCGCGCGCCAATCACGCCGGCATCGACCGGATGACGCCAGTCGCCCTCGATGTAATCCACTTCCAGCCCCAGCCGCCCGGCAAGCTTGCGCCACAGGCTGGCGAAGTGGCCGGTCTCGACCATCAGCACACGATCGCCCGGCGACAGCGTGTTGACCAGCGCAGCCTCCCACGCGCCGGTGCCCGACGCCGGAAAGATCACGACGGGCGACTCGGTCTGGAAGATGTGCTTCAGGCCCGACAGCACCGCCTTGCCGAGTTCACCGAACTCCGGTCCGCGGTGATCGATAGTGGGCAGGTCGATGGCGCGCAGGACCCGGTCGGGCACGTTGGTGGGACCGGGAATCTGCAGGAAATGCCGGCCGGACGGGTGGGTGTTCAGCGTGAGCATGCGTGGCCCCAATGTGGACGGTTTGTATACCAAGGCAGCTTTGCGCGGCGGTCAGGCAGCGCAGGGCGGCCTGGCGGACTTGCGGCATGCGTCACTCTATCCCATTGTTTTTACGTCGATAACCTAGGGTATACACCCATCAAAACCGCAGCAAAGACAGGTTTATAGTCTGCGAAAACAAGGGGAATTTTTGTATACCAATGCGCAGCGATCCTAGCTTCTCGCCGGATCATGCCGAGGCCGTTGCCTCGTCCGATCTCACGCCCGATTCCGCGCCGACAGCCGCTCGCGCCGTCGGCGACGGGCGCACGCTGGCGGGATCGGCGGCCGGATCGCTACGCGAACGCATCATCCAGGGCGAGTTCCCGCCCGGCACCCGGCTGAACGAACGCGCCCTGTGCGACCTGCTGGGCGTGTCGCGTACCCCGCTGCGCGAAGCGTTCCGCCTGCTGGCCGCCGAAGGCCTGGTGCAGATCGAACCGAACCGCGGCGCGCAGGTGGTGGCGCTGTCGGACGCCAATATCCGCGAGGCCTTCGAAGTGATTGGCGGCCTGGAGGCCATGTCGTGCCGGTTTGCGTGCGAGCGCGCAACGGACGTCGAGATCGCCGAGATCCGCGCGCTGACCTACGAAATGATGGCCAGCCACGCGCGCCACGATCTACCGACGTACTTTCGCGTCAACCGCGAGATCCACGAACGCATCAGCCTGGCCGCGCACAACAGTTTGCTCAAACAGCTTTACGACGCGCAGAACGCGCGGATCCAGAACCTGCGCTTCGTCTCGAACGAAGACCGGCAGAAATGGGATCTGGCGATGCGCGAACACATAGAAATGGCGGAGGCCCTTGCCGCGCGCGACGCGGACCGGCTGGCAGCCATCATGCGGCAGCACCTGCAGCGCAAATGCGACGCGGCGCTCAAGAGCCGGAGCGAGACGATAGATACGCAACACATGTAGTGTCATCAAGAGGAGCCTTCACCATGGCTGATAGTCGCTTCACACCTTGCTGCTTCACCCCCGCTACCCCTGCGCTGTCCTCCCGCCGTTCCACGCCGCTCAAGGCCCTGGCCGCCGCCCTGCTCGCCTGCGCCGCGTTCGCCACCCAACCGGCGCTTGCCGGCAAGAAAGACGACACCCTGCGCATGGCCTACGACCAGGCGCCGGAAAGCGTCGACCCGTACTTCAACAACGTGCGCATCGGCGTCATCATTGCCGCCAACGTGTGGGACACCCTGCTTTACCGCGACCCCGTCACCAATGAGTACAAGGGCCAGCTTGCCAAGAGCTGGAAGCAGGTCGACGACAAGACCATGGAGTTCGAGCTGCGCGAAGGCGTCAAATTCCACAACGGCGAAGAGTTCGACGCAGACTCCGTGGTCTACACGCTGAACTACGTGGCCGAGCCGAAGAACAAGGCGGTCACGCAGCAGAACGTGTCGTGGATCGACAAGGTCGAGAAGATCGACAAGTACAAGGTGCGCCTGACCACCAAAGAGCCCTTCCCCGGCGCCAAGGAATACCTGTCCACCACGGCCGCGATCCACCCGGCGAAGTATTACCAGGAAGTCGGCCCCAAGGGCATGAACGCCAAGCCCGTGGGCTCGGGTCCGTACAAGGTCGTCGACTACCAGCCCGGCAAGTCCATCACGCTGGAACGCAACGCCGACTACTTCAAGGATTCGCCCAAGGCGCAGCCCAAGATCGGCAAGGTCGTCATCCGTTTCATCCCCGACCGCCAGACGCAGATGGCCGAGGTCATCTCGGGCGGCGAAGACCTGATCATGAGCGTGCCCAAGGACCAGGCCGAACAGCTGGGCGGCATGCCGAACCTGCAGATGGTCACGGGCAACACCATGCGCATCGTGTTCATGCAGATGAACATCCTGGAAGGCACGCCCGCGCCGCAGCTGAAGGACGAGCGGGTGCGCCGCGCGATCATCCACGCGATCGACCGCGAATCGATGCTCAAGAACATCGTGGGCGAAGGCGGCGGGCTCATCAACACCATCTGCACGCCGTCGCAAGTGGGCTGCACGCAGGAAGGCGCGCCGACCTACAAGTACGATCCCGCGCAGGCCAAGAAACTGCTGGCCGAAGCGGGCTACCCGAATGGCTTTGATATCGACATCGTCGCGTACCGCGAACGCAACCAGACCGAAGCCATCATCAACTACCTGCAGGCCGTCGGCATCCGCGCCAAGCTGAACTTCCTGCAGTACGCCGCGATGCGCGACATGATCCGCGCGAACAAGGCGTCGCTCACGCACCAGACGTGGGGCTCGAACCTGGTGAACGACGTGTCGGCGTCCACGCCGGTGTATTTCGCCTTCGGTAGCGACGACATCACGCGCGACCCGAAGGTGCGCGACCTGCTCAAGAAGGGCGATACCACCATCGAACCCGGGCCGCGCAAGGCTGCCTACAAGGAGGCGCTGGACATCATCGCGGAAAAGGCCTACGCCGTTCCCCTGTGGACGCTGCCCGCCTACTACGTCGCCACCAAGGACGTGAACTTCAAGCCCTACTCGGACGAGCTGGTGCGCTTCTGGGACATGAGCTGGAAGTAAGGCGCGGTCTGCGCCGGGCGGGCTTCGCAAACGCCCGGCGCTGCTGAACAGAGAGGAAGTCCTATGCTTTATTTCACGCTGAGGCGCCTGGGCCTGGCGGCGCTGGTGGCGCTGACCGTGTCGATCCTGGCGTTCCTGCTGCTGCACCTGTCGGGCGACCCGGCGCTGGCGCTGGCCGGCGAAGGCGCGCGGCAGGCCGACATCGACATGATCCGCAAGACCTACGGCCTGGACCGCCCGATCATCGTCCAGTACGCCGACTGGCTCTGGCACATCCTGCAGGGCGACTTCGGGACGTCGGTGTACTTCAAGACCGAGGCCGGACCGCTGATCCTGTCCAAGCTGGCGACCACGCTGAAGCTGGGCATGGCGGCGCTGGCGTTTGCGCTGTGCATCTCGATTCCGCTGGGCGTGCTGGCCGCGCTGTACAAAGGCAGCCTGATCGACCGCGTCTGTCTGGCGATCGCCGTGCTGGGCCAGGCGCTGCCGAACTTCTTCTTCGCCCTGATCCTGATCATGCTGTTCTCGATCTCGCTGCGCATCCTGCCGGTGTCGGGCAGCGGCACGTGGCAGCACTTCGTCATGCCTGCGATCGCACTGGGCTATTACATCGCGCCGGCGTTCATGCGCCTGATCCGCGCCGGCATGATCGAGGTGCTGAGCGCCGACTACATCCGCACCGCGCGGGCCAAAGGGCTGCCCGCCCGCAAGGTCATCTTCAAGCACGCCCTGCGCAACGCCATCGTGCCGGTGGTCGCGCTGGCCGCCGTGCAGCTGGGCTACCTGCTGGGCGGCTCGGTGGTCATCGAGACCATCTTCGCGCTGGACGGCCTGGGGTATCTGGCCTATCAGAGCATCACGTACAAGGACTATCCGGTCATGCAGCTGATCGTGCTGCTGCTGTCGGTGCTGTATGTGCTGCTGACGCTTGCCGCCGATGTGGCCAACGCGTGGCTCGATCCGCGCATCCGGGTGTCCTGACATGAACACGCCTACGCTCACCCCCGCCACCCCCGCCGCGGCCCCGCTGGAACTGTCCGCGTCCACGCTGCGCTGGCGCCGCCTGCGGCGCAACAAGGCGCTGCTGGCCGGCGGCGGCATCCTCTTCGTCATCGTGCTGATCGCGCTGCTGGCGCCGTGGATCTCGCCCCACGATCCCTATTTCCAGGATCTGGCCTACCGCACCGCCCCGCCCGTCTGGTACGAAAAAGGCACCTGGCTGCACCCGCTGGGCACCGACCAGCTGGGACGCGACTACATGTCGCGCCTGTTCTACGGCGCACGTATCTCGCTCTTGATCGGCATCAGCGTCGCGCTCATCTCGGGCCTGATCGGCACGGCGATGGGCATGGCGGCCGGCTACTTTGGCGGCAAGGTCGACATGGCCGTGTCGTTCCTCATCACCACGCGCCTGTCCATGCCGGTGATCCTGGTGGCGCTGGCCACCGTGGCCATCGTCGGCGGCTCGCTGTGGGTGGTGATCCTGGTGCTGGGCCTGCTCAAGTGGGACCGCTACGCCGTCGTGATGCGCAGCGCCACGCAGCAGGTGCGCTCGCTGGAATACGTGGCCGCCGCGCAGGCCGCCGGCGCCAGCACCTGGCGCATCGTCTGGGGCGAAGTCCTGCCCAACGTCGTGCCGCAGCTCATCGTGATTGCCACGCTGGAAGCCGCCAGCGCGATCCTGCTGGAAGCCTCGCTGTCCTTCCTGGGCCTGGGCGTCCAACCGCCGCTGCCGTCGTGGGGCTTGATGATCTCCGAGGCCAAGGCCTACATGTTCTTCTCGTTCTGGCTGATCGCCATTCCCGGGTCGGCGCTGGCGCTCTTGATCTTCGCGATCAACCTGGCCGGCGACGGACTGCATCAACTCCTGACGCCTGAAGAGAGGGCCTGAGCATGAACGGCACCGATATCGTCCTGGACGTCCAGGGACTGACCGTCGACATCGCCACGCCACGCGGGCCCCTGCACGCGGTGCGCGACGTGTCGTTCCAGGTCAAGCGCGGCGAAACGCTGTGCCTCGTGGGGGAATCGGGCTGCGGCAAGTCCATGACCTCGCTGGCCATCATGGGTCTCTTGCCCAAGGCCGCCCGGCGCAGCACGCGCCGGCTGGCGGTACTGGGCGAAGATCTGTCAAAAGCCCGCGGGCGGCGCGTCAACGCGTTGCGCGGCAGCAAGATGGCGATGATCTTTCAAGAGCCCATGACGGCGCTCAACCCCGCCTACGCCATTGGCGAACAGCTCACCGAACACTACATCCACCACTGCAAGGCGAGCAGCCAGCAGGCGCGGGACCGCGCGGTGGAACTGCTGGAAAAGGTCGGCATCGCTTCGGCCGGCCAGCGGCTGGGGCAATATCCGCATCAATTGTCCGGCGGGCTGCGCCAGCGCGTGATGATCGCGATGGCGCTCATGTGCGGTCCCGAACTGCTGATCGCCGACGAGCCCAGCACCGCGCTGGACGTCACGATCCAGGCGCAGATCCTGCGGCTGCTGGCCGACTTGCAGGCCGAACTGGGCATCGCGATGGTGCTGATCACGCACGATCTGGGCGTGGTTGCGCGCATCGCGCGGCAGGTGGCCGTGATGTATGCGGGACAGATCGTCGAGGAAGGCCCCGTCGCCGACATCTTCGCCACGCCGCATCACCCCTACACGCAAGGACTGCTGGGCTGTATCCCCGTGCCCGGCCGCACGGCGCCGGGCGAAGCGCTGGGCACCATTCCCGGTGTCGTGCCGTCGCTGGTGGGCGACTTGCGGGGCTGCGCCTTCGCCGACCGCTGCCGCTACGCGCAGGCGCAATGCCGGCAGGCCGTTCCCATCCACGGCCAGGCCGCTGGCCAGCAATGGCGCTGCATCCTCAGCACCGAAGGAGTTCCGGCATGAGCGCGCTGCTGCAAGCCGATGGCGTCAGCCGCCAATTCACGGTGCGCGCCGGGATGTTCCGCCCGCGGTCCACGCTGCACGCGGTCAATGGCGTGGACCTGGCCGTCGACCGTGGCGCGGTGCTGGGCATCGTGGGCGAGTCCGGCTGCGGCAAGTCCACGCTGGCACGCATGCTGCTGGGGCTGACGCCGCCGACCGAAGGCGCCATCCGCCTTGACGGGCAGGACATCCGGCAGATGGACCGGCGCGCCCTCGCCCGCCGCGTGCAGCCCATCTTCCAGGACCCGTACTCGTCGCTGAATCCGCGCCGCTCGATCGCATCCATCGTGTCGCTGCCGCTGGAGGTGCACGGCATTCCAAACCCCAAGATGCACAAGGCGATCGACATGCTGGAGCGCGTCGGCCTGCCGCCGCGGCTGGCGCACAACACGCCCGGCCAGCTGTCCGGCGGCCAGCGCCAGCGCGTGGCCATTGCGCGCGCGCTGGTCATGCAGCCCGAGCTCGTCATCTGCGACGAACCCACCTCCGCGCTGGACGTGTCGGTGCAGGCCCAGATCATGAACCTGCTGATGGACCTGCGCCGCGACTTCAACCTGACGTATGTGTTCATCAGCCACAACCTGGCGGTGGTCGAACACATCGCCACCCACGTGGCCGTGATGTACCTGGGCCGCGTGGTGGAATCCGCGCCCACCGCCCGCCTGTTCCACGACCCGCGCCATCCCTACACGCAGGCGCTGCTGGCGTCGGTGCTGACGCCCGAACCCGGACTGGGCATCCCCGACATGGGGCTGGGCCTGTCGTTCCCCGACCCGCTGCACCCGCCGTCCGGCTGCCCTTTCCATCCGCGGTGCCAGCACGCGATGGCGCAATGCAAGACCGAACGGCCCGCATTGACCGTGCGGGAAGGCGCGCTGGTCGCCTGTCACCTCTATCCGCCCGTCCCCTCGACTTCCAATGGAGCCACCCAGCCATGACCCGCGCACACGCCATCGCCCAGGCGGAACACTGCTTTGATTCCGGCGCCTTCCGCACGCTGTTGGCGCGCCGCCTGGCGCTGCCCACGGAAAGCCAGAACCCCGAACGCGCCGCCGTGCTGGCGGACTATCTGCAGGACGAGATCCGTCCGGCGTTCGAGGCCCTGGGATTCACCTGCCGCACCCTGACGCATCCGAAGGCGCTGGCGCCGTTCCTGTACGCCGAACGCATCGAGGACCCGGCCCTGCCCACGGTACTGGGCTACGGGCACGGCGATGTGATTCGTGGTCTGGAAAGGGAATGGAAGGAAGGCCTGTCGCCGTGGTTGCTGACCGAGGCCGAAGGCCGCTGGTACGGCCGCGGCATTGCCGACAACAAGGGCCAGCACACCATCAACATGGAGGCGCTGCGGCTGGTGCTGGAGACGCGCGGCAAGCTCGGCTTCAACGCCAAGTACCTGATCGAGATGGGCGAGGAAACCGGCTCGATGGGGCTGCGCGAACTGTGCACCGAGCACCGCGACCTGCTGGCCGCCGACCTGCTGATCGCCTCGGACGGCCCGCGCCTGAGCGCCAACCGTCCCACCATCTTCCTGGGCGCGCGCGGCAGTCTGAATTTCGACCTCACGATCGAGGCTCGCGCCGGCGGACATCATTCGGGCAACTGGGGCGGACTGATCTCCAATCCCGGCCTGCAGCTGGCCCACGCGATCGCCAGCATCGCCTCGCCCGTTGGTCAGATCCGCATCCCGGAATGGGTGCCGAAGGAACTGCCGCCGGCCGTGCGGCGCGCGCTGGCCGACTGCCAGGTCGACGGCGGCACGGACGGCCCCGAGATCGAACCGGATTGGGGCGAGCCCGGTCTGTCGCCCGCCGAACGCGTGTTCGGCTGGTGTTCGTTCGAGGTGCTGGCCTACAAGACCGGCAACCCCGACACCCCCGTCAACGCGATCCCGCCGCGCGCCTGGGCGCGCTGCCAGTTGCGCTTCGTGGTGGGCGTCGACCCGGACGACCTGATTCCGGCCCTGCGCCGCCATCTGGACAGCCATGGCTTTCCGATGGTGCAGATCTCGCTGACCCGCGAATCCATGTTCCGCGCGACCCGCATCGACCCGGACGACGCCTGGGTGCGCTGGGCTGTGGACTCGCTGGAACGCACCTCGGGGCAGAAGACCGCGCTGCTGCCCAACCTGGGCGGCTCGCTGCCCAACGACATCTTCACCGACGTGCTGGGCCTGCGTACGATCTGGGTGCCGCACTCGTACCCCGGCTGCTCGCAGCACGCGCCCAACGAGCACCTGCCGCCGGAGCTGCTGCGGCAGGCGCTTGGGTTGATGACCGGTCTGTACTGGGACCTGGGCGCGGGCGGCACGCCGGAGATCAGAAGTCCCAGATGACCGGCACCCAACGGAACGCGTTGCCTTCCACGGCGACGCGTCCCACCGAGGGGAACGGCAGGTGCGCCGCCACGAGCAGACCCTTGTTTTCGGCCAGTTCGTTGAACAGCGCGAAGCGCACGCGGGCCGATTCCTCGGGGTCGTGTTCAAAGCCGTTGTGCCATTCGGGATGGTCGAAGGCCACCGGAAACACGGCATCGCCCGCAAACGTCAGGCGCTCGCCACCGGAGATCAGGTCGACGACACAGTGGCCGGGCGTGTGGCCCCCGGTATGGCGCACGATGACGCCCGGCGCCACTTCGTGGCGGTCCTCGAAGACGCGGATCTGATCGCGGTACGTTTCATAAAAGCTGGTCGCCGTCGAGCGCAGCACGGCGGGCACCGGCTTGGGCATGACCGTCTGCGAAAAATCCGGCGAGGTCCAGAACGCGACTTCAGTCGCATTGACGTGGATGCGCACATCTTTGCGCAGACGCTCCTTCACGCCGGGGACCAGCAGGCCGCCTACGTGGTCCATGTGCATGTGCGTGATGATGACGTCCGTCACGGACTCCAGCGGAATGCCCGCAGATTGCAGCCGCTGCGGGAACTGGCCCGCGCGCGGAAAGCCCGAGAACTGGCCGCCCAGCCCCGCGTCGATAAGGATGGTCTGGTCACCGCTGCGCGCGACCATCACGTTCAGCGGCCAGTCGAAGGCGTCCGGCGGCATGAACATGTGATCGAGCCAGTTGGCCAGATCGGCCGGATCGGCATTGGTGGCCATCGTCGACGTGGGCAGCGGCAACACGCCGTCGCTGACGACCAGCGCGTCGATATCGCCCACCTGCACGGCGTAGCGGGAAGGCACCAGATCGTTGGCCTGGTGGGTGATGGGGTCCAAAGTGTCTGCGGAAAACATGGCGGAATCTCCTTGAAGGCGGCCGGTTGGGCCGGCCGGAAACCGGCGCCCTCGCGCCGGGTCGTTGCGGGGCGGCGCGTGCGTCAGCCGCGCAGGAAAGCCAGCAGGTCAGCGTTGATGCGGTCCTGCAGGGTGGCCGTCAGGCCGTGCGGGGCGCCGGGGTAAAAGATCGCCTGCGCGTTCTTCACCAGACGCACGGCCTTCTTGGCCGAGTCGTGGATCGGCACGATCTGGTCGTCTTCGCCGTGCATGAACAACGTGGGCACGTCGATCTTCTTCAGGTCTTCGGTGAAATCCGTTTCCGAGAACGCCTTGACGCACTCGTAGGCGTTCTTCTGGCCGCTCTGCATGCTCCAGAGCCAGAACTGGTCCAGCTGGCCCTGCGACACCTTTGAACCCGGGCGATTGGCGCCGTAGAACGGCACGGCCAGATCCTTGTAGAACTGCGAGCGATCGCCCGCCACGCCGTCGCGGATGCCGTCGAATACCGACAGTGGCAGGCCTTCCGGATTGGCGGCCGACTTCAGCATCACCGGCGGCACCGCGCCGATCAGCACAGCGCGCGACACGCGCTTCGTGCCGTGCCGGCCGATATAGCGCGCCACTTCGCCGCCGCCGGTGGAGTGGCCCACCATCGCGATGCTCTTGACGTCCAGCGCCTCGATCAACTGCGCCAGATCGTCGGCGTAGGTGTCCATGTCGTTGCCGTTCGAAGGCTGCGACGAATGCCCATGGCCGCGGCGGTCATGCGCAATCACGCGAAAGCCGTTGCGCGCCAGGAAGTGCAGTTGTCCGTCCCACGCATCCGCGTTCAGCGGCCAGCCGTGCGAGAACGTAACGACCGGGCCGGCGCCCCAGTCCTTGTAGTACAGCGTCGTGCCGTCTTTGGTGACGAAGGTGTTGCTGTTCATGGGAGTGCTCCGTTGGGGTTGGGAATTGCGCTGCGGGGCTGCTTGTGCGCCGATGGCAAAGGCGCTGCCAGCCAGGAGCGCGCTGCCGGCAAGCAGCGTGCGCCGGGCGGCGTTATACGAGTCGTTCATGGGGATCCTCAAGGTCGGAAGAGACAGTGAGGGCATCGTAGGACTGCGCCCGCGAGCGCGGTAGACACGGCGCGGGAAGCACGATGTTGTGCGATGCGCACCAATGCCGGCGGGAGGTTGCCGGCGTGCGCGAGACAGGCGCTATTCGGGCAGCGCCGAATCCCGATACGCCACGGCGATCATCGCCGTCAGCACGAAGGTCATGGCGACGCACGCCACTGCGCCCAACACGCCCTGCAGCGCCTGCACGCCCACGTAGTCATACATCAGCGGGAGCAGATCGTTGGTGGCATGCGCGGCCAGGACCAGCAACACCAGGAACCCCAGCATCAACGGCCAGCGTGGATAACGCATCGCGGCGCGCACCGCGCCAAAGCCATATTCGCCGGTGACCGCGACGCGTGGCAGGCTTACGCCGTACACGGCCAGCCCGTACAGCACGGGCACCCACACCACCACCAGCAACGCGATCAGCACGCCGTAGAACAGCGGTTCGTTGGCGCCGCCCATCAGCATGTACAGCACATACGGCAGATCGCCGGTGGCGCGCGCAAGCGCCATGACGCCAACCACCAGTCCGCCCAGCAGCACCAGATGCCGGGCTTCCGGGTTGCCGCCACGCGGCGCGGCCGCATGCGCGGTCTCGCCAAGCAGGATGACCCGATGCCAGGCGTAGGTGGTGCGCGCGAGGGCGATCAGGCAGACGAGCGCCAGCGCGAGGATCAGCCAATCCACAAGCCCGTACAGCCGGGACGTCATCAGCGCAAACGGCAACGTCAGCATGAACACGGCCAGTGACCACGGCGCGGCGGCCAGCATGGCGCGGCCGTGCTGCCTGATGACGCCCACTGTCGCGGCGATGAAACGACCTGCTCCGGGTTTGCTGGACACGAGACTCCCTTGCTCAGAAATGATGGTGCTCGTTTATACCGCACGCAGCCTATTCACCCGATCCCCTGTCGCGTATCTCGGTTACCCTTGCGGACCTTTTCTTTCTACCGAGTCTTCATGAAGTCGCTTCCCCTCGCATTTGCTGCCCTTGCCACCACCCTGCTGCCCACGCTGGCGCACGCCGCGTACACGCCCACCGAGATCGAACGGGCGGTGCTCGAGTACGGCATACGCGAAGAACATGATGCCTTGCTCCGGGCCGACTGGCGCCTGCTGGGCCGGATGATGGACATATCGCGTGTGGACCCCGCGGATATCTCGGACATGTACGCCAAGGGTCCGACGGACAAGGCGCCGGCCGTGATCGAAGATTCCTTCGTGTTCAAGGCGACGATCGATGCGGCAGCGGCGAAGGCCGGCGTCGTGACGTTCGCCGGCACCCGCGGGGCCACCGTCCGCGCCACGCTGCCGGCAGGCGCGCAGCCCGCCAACGACCTGATGTTGACCTGCGCCAAGCTGGCTTTTGCCGATGGCGTCGCCACGTTCTCGCAGTGCCAGAACTGGACGCCCGTCGCCGAGAAGACCGTTGCGGATTTTCGCGCCGACATCGCCGAATTCCTGCAAGGCAAGCCCGCGAAGAAGTACGTGGCCAAGTTCGTGATCGACTACTTCGTCGTCGCCGGCGACATGCCGGCCAAGGCCGGCTGCCCCGACGACCGCAAGGCCTGCGACCAGGCGATCCGCAAGACCGACATGACGCGCGCTGGCTATGCGGCCGTAACGGAACGCCTGAACGCCGCAGGCGTGCAGACCGGGCGCTAAGCCTTTCAGGCCATTCCTGCGTGCCCTCCATTGCGGGCGCGCAGGCAGCCGCCACACGGGCGGCGCCCAGCGTCACTAGTCCCGAGGCGTTCAGCTGCGGCCGGGCTCCGTCCTGGCCGCAGCGGCGTTGGCCTGCGTTTCAGCCTGTACTTCGGCCTCCGCCTCGGCCTCGGCCCGAGCCTCCAGCTCATTGCCCAGCACCTCGGCCGAATCCTCGTTGCTGGCTTCCGGCTTCAAACGGCGGCGCGTATGGCCCGCGGCGCGCGCGCTGTCGCCCTCGTCCGCGCGCTCGGCCTGCACGTGCACATTGGCCGCAGGCGCGTAGCCGCGCTTGTCCTGACCGAAGTAGACCACCGTGTGCGGGTACGGCAGCTCGATGCCCGCGGCGTCGAAGTGCTTCTTGAGCAGGCGGTTGTAGCCGCGCTGCACCGCCCACTGCATGCCCGGCGTGGTCTTGATGAGGATGCGGATGGTCACGCCCTTGTCGTTGACCGCCGTGACGCCCGCCACCGTCATGTCTTCCAGGATCTCCGGTCCAAGCACCGAATCGGTCATCAGCTCGGCAAACGCCGCACGCAGATGCTCGATGGCGTCGTCCACGCTTTCGCGGTGGGCAATCGTGTATTCGCCCAGGTGATACGAGAAATCGCGCATGTGGTTGGCCACCACGTCCACCGACGAGAACGGCACCAGATGGTAGCCGCCGTCCAGCGTGCGGATGCCGACCGAGCGGATGGTCATCTTCTCGACCGTGCCGAACACGCCGGCCACCTGCACCACATCGTTTTCGTTCATCCCGTTCTCAAGCTGGATGAAGACGCCGGTGATGATGTCCTGCACCAGCTTTTGCGCACCAAAACCGATGGCCAGACCGACCACACCAGCACCCGCGATCAGCGGGCCGACGTCGATGCCGATCTGCGACAGCAGCACCATCAGCGTCATCGTTACGATGACGATCAGCGCGGCGTTGCGGAACAGCGCCAGCAGCGTGCGTTCGCGCGCGCTGGGCATGCCCCGCTCTTCGCTTTGGCTCAGGCGATGCTCGATGATGCTGGCGATCACCGTCCAGGCCAACATGGCGATCATCAGGACGATCACGATGTTCAGCACCACCTTGATCGCGGCGGCGCCCGCGTCCGACGCCAGCCAGCGCGACAGGTCAAAGGCCTGCCACGCGTCCAGGATCAGCAGCACGATGATGATGCGGATGATCCAGCCAACCACCTTCAGCGCAGCCGGCACGTACGCGTTGACGCGTGCCTCCAGCAGCGGCAAGCGCCGCCGCAGGTCATCCGACAGGCGGATCGGCTTGGCCAGCACCGCGTTCAGCAGCAGGATCAGCAGGCTGCCCACGCCGATGACCAGCAGCGTCTGCGCCGTGGCGCGCGCCATGAACGGCAGCGCATCGGTCGGGTCGACCTGGCTGACCACAAGCAGGATCGTGAAATAGAGGATGCCCAGCACGTGCCAGATGCGCGACAGCAGCCGCAGCCGGGATCCCATGAATGTGGCCGCGCCCGCGGCCCGGCGGTCCAGCCGTTCGCGGACGGCTTGCCGGTTATGCCAGATGACGCGCACGGCGTAGATGTACACCGCCAGCATGATGAGCATCGTAGTCAGCCGGCCCAGCGCCGGCGACAGCGCTGCCGCCATCACGGGTCCGACCACCAGCGTGCCGTAACCGGCCGCGGCCACGATACGCACCAGCCACGCGTTCCAGTACTTCGCCAGTTCGTCCGACATCGGCAAAAGGCGCAGATGCGGATGGCGCACCGCGAACACCGTGCGGATCAGCACCTTCACAATCTCCACCGCCACGAAGGCCTGCAGGAACAGCGAGGCCAGTCCATCCAGCGTGCCGCGCCCCGGCGTGCTCCACAGCGCCGCCGCGCCGCCTGCCATGGCGGCCAGCAAGACGACGGCGACGTCGATCGCCAGCGCACCCACGATCGCGCCCGCGCGGCGGGTCAGCACCTTCATGGACGCCGGCTTGCCCCGGACGGGGGCCGATCCGGTTTCGCAACCGTGCTCGGCCACCCAGCGGTCGATCCGCGTATAGATGCGCATGGCGATCATGCGCAGCAGGATGAAGGCGATGATGGTGGCCGCGGCAGCCAGCGCCAGCGGCAGCAACGCGCTGCGCGCCGTGCCGCTGTCCATGCGCAAATTCTGGCCCGAGGCCAGCGCGCGCATGTCGTCAACGCCCTGCCCCATGTCGGCCGCGACCCCGGTCAGGAACTGCTGAACGCCATTGGCCATGCGCTCCTGGAACGTCGGCTCGGCGGGGGTGGCGGGCGTCTGTTTCGCCGTCGCGGTCTTGGCTGGCGCTGCGCCAGCGGCGGCCGGTTTGTCACTGGCCGCCTGCGCGCGCAGCTGGTCGATCAGGGCTTGGCGCGCTTGGGGGTTGTCCAGCAGATCGGCCAGCGCGGCGGGCGTCAACGCCGAAGCCGCGGGGGCCGGCTCAGCCGGCGGTTCGGCCGCCGCGGCCGGGGTCAGCAGCGGGAATGCGGCGGTGGCCGGAGCGTGCCAGAGGATCGATAAACAACTCAACATCGCCGCCAGCAGCCAGGCCGCCAGCCAGGGCCTTTCCCGTCTGCGCCGCCAGGAGACGGCGGCATGGTGGCGGGAGGGAAGGGATCGGGATGCTGTCGTTGCGGATCGAACCACTAATAAATCTCCTGTGCGATCAGGGCATGGACGCCATAGGTAAAAAGAGAAGCCGGCGACTGCGGGAGACCCGGCTTGGGCAAAGGGCACATGATAAAGCCCCTGCTCTGTCCCCTTTAGCGGCGGCCTGCTCTTATCGCTGGAAGCAATAAACAAGCGGCGATTAATTCGTTGGTCCGGACGGCTTGAGTGTTTAGAGTCCAACGCCGCCATGCCCGCGCCGCATTCCGACAGGCGCGCGCCCAACCACGAGTCCGCTTCATGACCATCCGATTCCAAGCTGCACGCCGCAACACCCTGCTCGCCCTTGCTCTGGCCGTCACCGGCATGGGCGCCGTGCAGGCCGACCAACGCGTCATCCGCATCGTCGTGCCCTACGGCACCGGCGCAGTCCAGGACACCATCGCCCGCGCGATCGGCGACGAACTGGGCCGCGCGTTGGATGCCTCCATCGTGATCGAAAACCGCGCCGGCGCCGGCGGCACCGTGGGCACCGCCCAGGTCGCCCGCGCCAAGCCCGATGGCAACACCCTGGTGCTTGCCGCAGCCAGCCACAACATCGCCGGGTATCTGTATAAGAACCTCAGCTACGACCCCTACAAGGACTTCACGGGTGTCGCCTACATCGGCAACACCGGCTACATCATCCTTGCGTCCGCCTCGCTGAACGCCAAGAACACCGCGGAATTCATCCAGGCCGTCAAAGCCAAACCCGGCGCTTACGATTACGCGTCGGCCGGCAACGGCAGCGCCTCGCACCTGGGGATGGCGTCGTTCCTGACCGCCGCCGGCGCGCAGATGCAGCACATCCCCATGAAGTCCACCGGCGACGCCGTGACCGAACTGCTCGCCGGCCGCGTCCAGGCCGTCACCGCCGCCACCATCGGCGTGACCGCCTATCGCAACGACCCGCGCGTCACGTTCCTGGCCTACACCGGCAAGACCCGTTCACGCTTCGCGCCGGATCTTCCCACCGTTGCCGAAAGCGGCCTGCCCGGCTACGCCTTCGATTCGTGGCTCGGTTTGCTCGCCCCGGCGGGCATCGCAGCCGCGGACCGTGACCAGATCAATGCCGCGGTCAACAAGGTGCTGGCCGATCCGAAGGTGCAAGCGCGATTGGCTTCGCTGGGCGTCGAAGCTGAAGCCAAATCCGCGGCACAGTTTCAGACGCTGCTGAAGGCGGATTTTGAAGCGGCAGGAAAGGTGGTGAGCGCTTCCGGGGCGCGGGTGGAGTAGACCCTGATTCTTCGTTAAGCCAAGGTGTCGATCAGGTGTTGATGCGGATCAGCACCCGAAGCCACCGGTCCGGTTTCGGGTCGCACGGGGCAAGGCTTTACCGGTTCAAGGGTGTACACGATCTGTTCCACGACATTGGTCATGGAACAGCGGGCTTCAAAACGTGCCTGTTCGTCCAGATCCCGATAGGCCGGGAAATAGAAGAACGAAATCTTGCGGATCTTGAATTCGATGCCCAATTCGCTATTGGCCGAATAGCGCAGGCCCCAGTGGGGACAGCTGGGGGTCTGATACTGATTCTTGGGCAAAAACAACCATCCCACGGACACTGCAGGAAGCGTAGCCACATTTTGTGACGCCTAAGCGATCACATGATGCATCCCACTGCAGGGGGCCGTCGTCCTCACACGCCCGGTTGGCGCCCAGGCGGATGATGCAAAGGACGTTTCAAGCTTCGGGTCGCCGACGCATCCCGTCGAGCAATAAATCCGTAATGAACTCCGCCACCGCCTGCTGCCTGGCCGCGTCGGGCATCAGCCGGGCGAAACGTTCGATGATGGCAATGAGCGACTGACCGAACCACTCGGGCGAAATCTCCGGGCGGAATAGTCCCGCCTGCTGCTCCGACCGGACGTTCTCGGCGATCAGGATCACCAGCTCGTCTTTCAGCGCCTCGGCCGCGTCGGCCTGGAAGAAGCCGATGCGCGTGAGATTTGGGTCTTCCTGCAGGATGGCAAGCAACGTCCCGATACCCTGCCGGATGCGGTTGACCAGCGCTTCGCCCTGCAGGTGGCCCGGCAGGCGGGCCTCGCTGATCGCCCGGCGCAGCCGCTGCGCGAATAGCCCCACCAGCTCGTCGTAGGCCGCTTGCTTGCTGGTGAAGTATTGATAGAACACGGGCTGGGTCACGCCGGCGCGGGCAACGATGTCGCTGACGCGGGTGTGCTGGAATCCCCGTTCGGCGAATTCGGCCGCGGCGACGGCCAGGAGTTGTAGCCGGGTGCGTTCGCCCTTGGTGAGGCGCCTGTCCTGCGATGCCGAAGTGGGTAGTGCCATGCTCATCGCGGAAAAATACTACCTATCCTCGCTTTCCGCCACTGCAACAAGCGCACATTGCCACACTCCACTCCAGGCGGCGGTTCTTCCTTAGCGTCTTGTCACAGTACTGAAATCAGTTGAAATCCCCGTATCGCTTGAGACACCTAATCCGCGCGCCCCAGCAGTAAAGTACGTCTATCGTCCGGCGGCTGGCACAGTGCCGCCGCCGGATGGCTCAGGAGCAAGATCATGAAGCGGTTTACAGGCCGGGTGGCCATTGCGGCGTTGGCGCTGGCGGTTGCTGGTGCGCCGGCAGTGGCTGGCGGGCGTGGCGGAAATTGGGGCGGCCATGGAGGGGGTTATGGCGGCGGCTATCACCACTATCACGGCGGCGGTGGAAGCAGTTCCAGCGGCTGGTGGATCGGCGGCGCCTTTGCACTGGCGACGGTCGGACTGCTGCTGGCGGCCAATTCGGGGCCGTCCTATGTGCAGACCGGGGTTTACTCATCGGGGGTGGGCTACACGAGCCCGCCGCTGTACGCCGCGCCCGTGTACGGCACGACGGTCTATGAAGCCGCGCCGGTCTACACCGCCCCGGTTTACGAAGCGCCGCCCGTTGCCTATTCCACACCTGTGCCCCAGTACGCGCCCGTACAGTACGAGTCCGCGCCCCCCGTCAATGTCGCCCAGGCGAACGCCACTACCGACTGCCAGCGTTGGGCCATGAACCAGAGCGGTTACGATCCTGCCACCATCACGCAGTGGACCACCCAAATCATGGTGGATTCGTATAACCGCGCGCTGGATTCCTGCATGACCAGCCGCGGATATCGCGCCAACTGACAGGCGTGATCGCGGGTGTATCCGGCTGGCCTGACGCGACGGCGCGCACGTGCAGCATGCCGGCGCGCCGGCCGCCGCGCTTCAGCGGCGCCAGCCGCGCCAGGCAAACATCACGCCGACGGCCAGGAGCAGACCGGCCGGCAGCACCCAGACAAAACCTGAGTCCGTATAGACGACCTGTTCAATAGGATCGTAGTAGCGGCCCAACTCGTTGAATTCCCACCGCAGGTACTGCGCGTACCAGGCGTAGAAGCAGACGGCGGACAGGGCCAGGCTTATCAGGGCGGCCACGCGGGCAAACACCACACTGCGATGGGTGCGAACGGCCCCCTTCCAGGCCAGGTAACCGCATCCGGCCACCCCGGCCAACACCATCCAGCCGCCAACCTCAGCGAGCATCATCCGCCTCCAGTTCGGCCAGGAATGCCGCCGCTTCAGCCCATTGATGCTCGCTGAAGACGTGCACCCCCGCGCCGCGCAGCAATTGCGCGGTCACGCCCATGCCGGGCTGACGGCGGCCCGCGAAATGGCCGTCGTAGACGTAACTGCTGCCGCAGGACGGACTGCCCTCTTTCAGGACGGCCATACGAATACCTCGCGCTTGCGCTGCCGCCAGCGCCTCGTGCGCGCCGCGCACGAAAGGCGCCGTCACGTCGTCGCCCGTCACCGCCACGACACGGGCACGGCCCGCCAACACCGAAGCGGCGTTTTCGCCCGGGTCGATCTCCGCCGGGGGCCGCGGGATCGGCATGCCGCCCGCCACCTCGGGACAGACGGCCACGACACGGCCTTCTTCCCGCCAGCGCGCCAGGATGGCATCGCCATGGGGCACGCCGCGTCCGTCGTAACGCACGGGGTTGCCCAGGAGGCAGGAACTGATCAGAACACGATGCATGGGCAGGTGAAATCGGTGGATGAGCGGCCGCGGGCGGCGCGGCCAGGCGGGTGACACGAGCCGGCCCCGCAAGCAAACGGCGCACAAGGCGCCGTCTGAAGCGTTCGTCAGCGCTGACTGACGGCGGGCCGGGCCGATCGCGACGTCAAGCCGCGTCGGCTTTCTTCGCGGTCTTGCGCGGCGCCGTTTTGCGGGCCGTTGTCTTGCGCGCCGCTGTCTTGCGCGCCGGTTCAGGGGCCGGGGCGGTCTCGGCGGCGGGCGCCGCCGGCGTTTCCGCTTGGGCCGACGGGCTCTCCGATTTGGATGGCGCCTTGGCCGTGGTCTTGCGGGCACTGCGGGCGGGTTTGGCGGCGGACTTTGCGGAAGCAGCGTCGGAAGCGGTTTCGGAGGCGGCCCGGGAAGCCACATCCGACCGGGATCCGGCGGCCGATCGCGGCGCGCCGGCGAAGGGATCTGGCGCCTCGCCCCGGCGTTCGCGTTCGGTGTTGGCCGGCGGCGCAACGAACGTCCACTCGGCCACATTCACTACCGGCGGCGGACCGGAAACCAGCGCCGACTGCGGCGGCGGGGGCACCGGACGCTTGAAGGCAGGTGGAGCCACGTCTTCGCGCTGGCGAGCCGGCGCCTGCCCGTCGGACGACGTCTGCCTTTCGGACGAAGCCTGCCTTCCGGACGAAGCCTGCCCCTCGGACGAAACCTGCCTTTCGGACGACGCCTGCCCCTCGGATGAAACCTCCGCGCCGGACGAACCCTGCCGTTCCGCCTGAGCCCGCCCTTCGGACGCCCCCTGCCCTTCAGAAGCCCCCCGCCCCTCGACCGAACCTCGCGGCTGACCGGCGTCTTCCAATGACTCGGCATGACTCGACGGCCGGGCATCATCACCCGCCCTCGCGCCCCGACCACGGCGGCCCGAGCGACCCTGACGGCCGTTATCCGACTGCCTGCCGCTGCGCGCCTGCGGCGAGCCGCCGGCAGCATCGCCGCCAGCAACCTGACCCGGCGTCTCCAACACATCCACTACGGTGCCCTCTTCCGTCTGCTGCGGCGCGTCGGGTTGTTTCCACGCATCCGCAGCCTCGGCGAATCCATCCGGCGAGGCGGTCACGGCATCTTCCCGCTCAGTGCCTTCGCCGTGCGAGCCCGCCGTCCGGCCGCCCGCCGTCTTGCGTCCGCCACGCGATTTACGTGTGTTCCGGCCACCAGTGACCGGCGCGTCAGTGGCATCGGCCACCCCATCTGCCGCCCCGCCATGCGCCTCGCCAGCCTGGTCAGAGGATGCCTCGCCCGAGCCATCACGATAGACATACGTACCCGACTTCTCTTCGCGCCCGACCTCCAGGAACCCGCGCGACTGCGCCTCTTCCAGCAGATTGCCGAACGCGCGGAAGCCATAGTAGGACTCGTTGAAATCCGGTTTGCGGCGCTTCAAGGCGTCTTTCAGGGCCGATGCCCAGATCTTGCCGCTGTCGCCGCGTTCGGCCATCAGCGCATCGAACGTCTCGACCACCATCTCGACCGCGCGCGTCTTGCGGGCGTCCTGCTCTTCCTTGCGGCGGCGCTCCTCGTCCGGCGAGCGGCGCTGGGCGCTAACGCCGCGGTTGTCGCGGCGCGCCTCGGCGGTGCGCTGGCCTTCACGGGCCAGATCGTCATAGAAAATGAATTCGTCGCAGTTGGCGATCAGCAGGTCGGACGTGGACTGTTTGACGCCCACGCCGATGACCTTCTTGTTGTTCTCGCGCAGCTTGGAGACGAGCGGTGAAAAGTCGGAGTCGCCGCTGATGATGACGAAGGTGTTGACGTGGGACTTGGTGTAGCAGAAGTCCAGCGCGTCCACGACCAGGCGGATGTCCGCCGAATTCTTGCCGGACTGGCGCACGTGCGGGATTTCGATCAGCTCGAAATTGGCCTCGTGCATCGGCGCCTTGAATTCCTTGTACCGCTCCCAGTCGCAATAGGCCTTCTTGACCACGATGCTGCCTTTGAGCAGCAGGCGCTCGAGCACCGGCCGGATGTCGAACTTCTGGAATTTGGTGTCGCGCACACCCAGCGCCACGTTCTCGAAGTCGCAGAAAAGCGCCATGCTGACGTTTTCGTTGGGGTTGTTCATGTTCTCTCCAATGCCGCGGTCGGAAGGCCAGGCCCAGGCAATGCCCGGCCTTACACCGCCAGAATTCGCCCATGATATACATTTCCGCTTGGTCTCCCCCTTCACCCACCGCGAGCCGCCATGACCGACACCCAACCGCCGCCCGAACTCGTCACCGACCGACTGGTGCTGCGCCCCCTGTCCCTGGACGACGCCGACGCCATCCAGCGCACGTTTGCCCAATGGGAGGTCGTGCGCTTTCTGGCCGACAAGGTGCCTTGGCCGTACCCCGACGATGGCGCGCGCCAATTCCTGCAACACGCCGCCCTGCCCGCCATGCGCCGCGGGACGCAATGGCACTGGTCGGTCCGCACGCGGGCGCAGCCTGACCAACT
Organism: Achromobacter sp. UBA4530; assembly: GCF_002388205.1. Classification (NCBI taxonomy): domain Bacteria; kingdom Pseudomonadati; phylum Pseudomonadota; class Betaproteobacteria; order Burkholderiales; family Alcaligenaceae; genus Achromobacter; species Achromobacter sp. UBA4530. Next base: position 481,554 of record NZ_DGMA01000007.1, read on the forward strand.
GATCGGCGTCGTCAGCCTGATGGACGACGAGCCCGGCAATAACCGCGGCTTCTGGCTGGATCCTGCGCATCAAGGGCGGGGTTACATGACCGAAGCCAGCGCGGCCGTCACGGCCTACTGGTTCAACGTGCTGGGCAAACCGGTGCTGCGCGCGCCCAAGGCCATCGCCAACACCGCGTCGCGGCGGATCTCGGAAAGCAGCGGCATGCGGCTGGTGGGCACCGAGGAACGCGGCTTCGTCAGCGGCCGGCATCCCGCCGAGATCTGGGAGATCACCCGCGAGGAATGGTTGGCGCAGCAGGACGCCCCGCGGCAAGCCTAGGCCGTCCCCGATTTGCGCCCGCGAATCGTCGACGCGCCGCCCGCCTGACTGCCCGATTAAGCCGGCGCTTACCGCCTATTTCGCCCCGCTTTCCGGCCAATTGACCTGCGCTTGCGCTGGCTAGAATTCCCGACAATCCGGCATTCCGCGCGTGGGATGCCATGTTTTCGGGCAAGATCCATGAATCCGTCTACCGTCATCGGCGCCGTTGTCGGCCTGCTCACCCTGATCATCGTGGTGGCACTGTCCGCCAACGACACCAGCCTGTACTTCAACCTGCCGGGCCTGGCGATCGTGCTGGGCGGCACCTGCGCCGCGCTGTTCATTGCGTACCCGCTGCAGGAAGTGGTGCGCGTGTTCAAACTGGTGCGCACGGTGTTCCGCAACGACCAGCACGACCAGCAGCGCGACATCGAGGAACTGGTGTCGATGGCGCAGCTCTGGATGAACGCCGACGTCCACAAGGTCGAGCACGAGCTCAAGAAGGTCTCGAACCCGTTCCTGCGCACGGGCGTGCAGCTCATCATCGACAACACGCCTGAAGACCAGATCATCGAACTGCTGAAGTGGCGCGTCGCCCGCCTGCGCGCCCGCGAACAGGCCGAGGCCCAGATGTTCCGCGTCATGGCCACCTTTGCGCCCGCCTTCGGGATGCTGGGCACGCTGGTTGGCCTGATCAACCTGATGGCCGTCCTGGGCGATGGCAGCATGCAGACCATCGGCCAGCAGCTGGCCATCGGCCTGATGACGACGTTCTACGGCATCCTGCTCGCCAACCTGATCTGCAAGCCGATCGCGCTGAAGCTGGAACGCCGTACGGCGCGTCGTGTGGAATCGATGAACATGGTGCTGCAAGGCATCTCGATGATGTGCGAGAAGCGCGGTCCGGCCATGGTGCGCGAGACCCTGAATTCCTTCGTCATGCACGTCGAAGACGAAATCTACGACGGCGGCGCCGACGCCAAGCCCAAGACCAAGACCAAGACCAAGACGGAAGGACAGGTCAAGCCCGGCGCAACCGCGCCGGCCGCCGGAGCGCCGGCCGCCGGATCGCCCGCCCGCGCCACCGCCGCCGCCTCCGTCTCCATCGCCCGCCCCGCTTCCGCGCGTCAATGAGCCTGATTTCCCCTTCCCTTGCGCAGCGGATCGAGCAGGCCCGCCAGGCGCAACTGCGCGCGCAGAAGGCGTCCGCGGCGAGCGCCTGGCGCCCTAGCGACAGCGACCGCCAGGACCGCTATGCGCGCTGGCACGTCGAAGACGCCGTCGAGCAGGATTCCGAGAACTGGCTGCTGAGCTATCTGGACCTCATCACGCTGCTGCTCGCGATGCTGGTCGTCATGCTGGCCGCCGCCATGTACGGCGGCGGCTCCGGCAAATCCGGCCAGCCCGTCGAGCTGGTCGGTACGCTGGGCGCCAGCGGCCTGCCCAAGTACGACGGCGAGTATTCGGAATTCGAAACCGTGCAGATCCCGGCAAGCTGGTCCGCGCAGCCCACGCCCGCGCCGGCCCTCGCCGCGGCCGCGCCCGCGCTGGCCGAAGACGAAGTCGTGGTGGCTGACGCCGCCCCGCCGCTGACCGCCCCGTCCAAGGAATCGCTGGGCCTGGCGGATCTGGGCAATTCGGTGGACGTGATCGTCAACGAGCAGTCGGTCAGCTTTCGCATCAGCAACGAACTGCTGTTCGCTTCCGGCCAAGCCACGCTCAGCACCGCGGGTCTGGACGTGATCAAGCGCCTGGCCGGCATCCTCAACAAGAACGACTACCAGGTCTCGGTCGAAGGCCACAGCGATCCCGTGCCGATCCTGACCAAGCAGTTCGCGTCGAACTGGGAGTTGTCCAGCAGCCGCGCCACCAGCGTCTTGCGCGAACTGGTGCGCGATGGCGTGACGCCGCAGCGGCTGCGCGCGGTGGGCTACGCGGAAACGCGGCCGATCGAGTCCAACGACACGGCCGCCGGCCGCGCGGCAAACCGCCGCGTCGAGCTCATCATGGACATCACGCCGCCGCAGGCCAAGACCGCCGCCGCCCCGCAGGCGCCCGCCGCGGGCAAACCGGCCACCGCGCCACAAGCGGCCGCCCCCGCGGGCACACCGTCCAAGCCGGCGGCAACGCCCTCCACGGCGAAGGCGGCCACACCGGACGCCAAAGCGCCTGCGAACGCCATGACGGCGCCCGCGCCCGCCACCCCGGCGCAATCCTGATCCGCGATTCCTTCCCTTGAAAAAACCGGCGCAAGCCGGTTTTTTATTGCCCGCTTGCCGCATTTTCGTGATGTAAAGGACGCTTGACATACCGCCTCCCGGCCGCCAGAATGTCAAGCACGCTTTACATCAACAAGGGCATTCCCATGAATCAACTCCAGGCCAAGCGCCGCTATTTCAAGGAACTGGGCTTCTCGATGGCGCTGTATGCCGTACTTCTGGCCGGCGCGCTGCGGCTCAGCCTCGACATGCGGCCCGGCGCCCTGCGCACCGTCGTGCTGCTCACGCCCATGCTGGCGTTTCTGCTGGCGCTGCGAGCCGTGGTGCGCGCCGTGCGCCAGTCCGACGAATTCGTCCGCAAGACCACGCTGGAACATCTGGCGATCGCCGCCGCCGTCACCGCCGGCGTCACGTTCACGTATGGCTTTCTGGAAATCGCCGGCTTTCCCAAACTGAGCATGTTCGTGGTCTGGCCGCTGATGGGCGGCGTCTGGGCGTTCACCACCATCGTCGACACGTTGCGCCATCGATGAAAAACTGCATCCGCGAACTGCGTGCCGAGCGCGGCTGGAGCCAGGCCGCGCTGGCCGAACGGCTGGACGTCTCGCGTCAGACCGTCAACGCCATCGAGACCGGCCGATACGACCCGAGCCTGCCGCTCGCCTTCGCCATCGCCCGCGTGTTTGACACATCCATCGAATCGATCTTTCAGGAAGGCTAAGGCGCAATTTCCGGCATGGCGCCGACGCGGGGATCGGCGTTAACCTAGCGGACCCGCCGTTCGCGGCGACCGCAGTCCCCAAGCGGGAGTCACCATGCCCTACATGCTGCTGATCGTTGAACCGGTGGGCCAGCGCGCCCAGCGCACGCCCGAGGAAGGCCGCGAGGCCTATGCGCAGATGGTGCGCTACGCCGAATCCCTGCATTCGCGCGGCCTGCTCACGCGCGCCGAATCCCTCAAGTCCGATGCCGAAAGCGTGCGCCTGCGCGTGCGCGACGGGGACCGTCAGCTGATGGACGGCCCCTACGCCGAGGCCAAGGAAATGATCGGCGGCTTTTTCCTTCTGACGTGCGAGTCGCGCGAAGAAGCGTTGGCGCTGGCCGCCGAATGCCCCGCCGCGCAGTGGGCCACGGTTGAAGTCCGGGAGTTGGGGCCCTGCTTCATGTAGGCGAGTGACGGCCTTCGCAAATGCGCGGGGCCAGACCGGCCCTGCTTTCCCGGCCGGCCGCCGTTACATCAGCAATTGCCCTTTTTGGCCTGTCCAGGCGGACAGAAGCCGCCCCGGCCGCCGCCGTCATGCGGATCGACGACCACGGAGCCTTGCGGCGTGTACACGGCACAGCCGGACAAGACGGAGACGATGAGGGCAAGACTGCACAGAACTTTCATGGTGTTGCTTCAGGGTGGTTAAAGACGCTGCGAGTGTATGGGACACGCCTGCAACAAGGCCTGGACCTTCGTAACCGGGTGCTAGGCGCCCCAGACACCCCGGCTGACTCAGTATTTACCCTAGGCACGCTTTGTTGTTGTCGATCCACCGCCGCGCCGTTCGTCGTACCTGTACAAGCGCCCCTTTCGGCCTTGCTATCCCTCCCCTGGAGACCTCAGATGCGATTCATGATCATCGTCCGGGCCACGCCCGACAGCGAAGCCGGCAAGATGCCGGACGACAGCCTGCTTGCCTCGATGGCGACCTATCACGAAGCCCTGGTCAAGGCCGGCGTGTTGCTGGACGCCAACGGCCTGCACCCGACGTCCAAAGGTTGGCGCGTGCGGTACGACGGCAGCGGCGAACGCAAGCTGCTTGACGGGCCGTTTGCCGAAACCAAGGAACTGATCGCCGGCTACACGATGATCCAGGTGCGCTCCCGGGAAGAGGCAATGCAGTGGGCGATGCGCTTTCCGACGCCCTTTCCCGGCCAGGACTGCGAGATCGAGGTGCGCCAGGTATTCGAGCTGGACGACTTCGAGCCCAGCAAGGAAGTCGAGCGCTTCCGCCAGATGCCGACGCCGAACGTCTGATTTCCCTGCGCACCACCCCGAACAATCAAGCGAGACACGCCATGCACAAGCAGATCTTCGTCAACCTGCCCATCAACGACATGCAGAAGTCCCAGGCATTCTTCAAGAAACTGGGCTACAGCTTCAATCCCGACTTCACCAACGACCAGGGCGCATGCATGGTCGTCGGCGACAACCTTTACGTGATGCTGCTGGTGAAGGATTTCTTCCAGAGCTTTACCGGCAAGCCGGTGGCGGACGCCACGCAGACCACGGAAGTGCTGGTCTGCCTGTCCTGCGAAAGCCGAGCCGAGATCGACGACCTGGTGGCGCGGGCCGTCGCCGCGGGCGGCACGGCGCCGCGCGCGCCGCAGGACCACGGCTTCATGTACGCGCACGGGTTCGAGGACCTGGATGGGCACATCTGGGAGTTCGCCTACATGGTTCCCGGCGAAGCGACCGGCGCATGACGCAGGCGGCCACGCATCGCGCCATCGAGGCGGTCTGGCGGATCGAGGCCGCCAGCGTCATCGCGGGGGTGGCGCGTCTGGTGCGCGACGTGGGGCTGGCCGAAGAGCTGGCCCAGGATGCGCTGGTTGCGGCGCTGGAGCGCTGGCCCCAGACGGGCGTGCCGGACAATCCCGGAGCATGGCTCATGACCACCGCGAAGAACCGTGCGCGTGACCGGCTGCGGCTGGATGCGCTGCACACCCGCAAGCACGAGCAGATCGGCCACGAGCTGGAAGCCTTGCAGGCCGACGTGGAGCCCGACTTCGTCGACGCGCTGGATGCGGCGCGCCAGGACGACATCGGCGACGATCTGTTGCGGCTGGTCTTCACCGCCTGCCATCCGCTGTTGTCCACCGAGGCCCGCGTGGCGCTGACGCTGCGCCTCTTGGGCGGGCTGACGACGGCCGAAATCGCGCGCGCGTTCCTGGCGTCGGAATCGACCATCGCGCAGCGTATCGTGCGGGCCAAACGCACGCTGTCCGCCGCCAATGTGCCCTTCGAGGTGCCCTCGGCCGCCGACCGCGCGCCGCGTCTGGCCTCGGTGCTGGAAGTCATCTATCTGATCTTCAACGAAGGCTATTCCGCGACCTCGGGCGATGACTGGATGCGGCCGGGCCTGTGCGACGAAGCGCTGCGCCTGGGCCGCATTCTGGCGGAATTGACGCCGTCGGAGGCCGAGGTGCATGGTCTGGTCGCGCTGATGGAACTGCAGGCGTCGCGCCTGCATGCGCGCACCGATGGCCAGGGCCGGCCGGTGCTGCTGATGGAACAGGACCGCCGCCGCTGGGATCCGCTCTTGATCCGGCGCGGGCTGGCGGCGCTGGACCGGGCCGATGCGCTGGGCGGCGCGCGTGGGCCCTATGCGCTGCAGGCCGGCTTGGCTGCCTGTCACGCGCGGGCCCGTACGCCCGGGGAAACCGACTGGATGCGGATCGTGGCGCTGTACGATGCGCTCGCCCAGGCGGCGCCGTCGCCCGTGGTGGAGCTGAACCGCGCCGTCGCGATCGGCATGGCCTTCGGCCCGCAGGCCGGTCTGGATCTGGCAGACCAGTTGGCGGCGGAGCCCGCGCTGGCGAACTATCACTGGCTGCCCAGCGTGCGCGCCGACCTGCTGGCCAGGCTGGGCCGCGAGGCCGAAGCCCGCGCCGAGTTCGAACGCGCGGCCGGCATGACCCGCAACGCCCGCGAACGCGAGCTGCTGCTGGGGCGCGCGCGGGAAATGACTGGGGAATCGGGCGACGTCAGCGGCGATTGAGGGAGCCGGACGCTGCCTCGAGCCCGACCGCCTGTTCAAAACATCCAATTATTAGACGACGTATAATTTTTAACGTCGTTTAATTATTTTGGTTTGATCATGCCCGACTCCCATCTCCTCCTGCCCGGCGCGGACCCCACCGACATCGGCCGCCGCGAACGCAAGCGCCAGCAGACGGTGGACAATCTGACACAGACCGCCTGGCGCCTGTTCGAAGCCCTCGGTTACGACGCCGTCACGATGGAGCAGATTGCCGCGCAGGCCGACGTGTCCAAGGGCACGCTCTACAACCACTTTCCCGTCAAGGAGGCGCTGCTGGCGCAACGCTTCCACGGCGAGCTGGCCGGGTCGCTGACGACGCTATGGCCCGCGCTTCAAGCCCTGCCCACCTTCGCCGAACGGCTGACGCGGCTGCTGCACGCATCGGCGGATTGGGCCGAATCGCACCGCGCTTACCTTGGCCCTTATCTGCGTTACCGCTTCGCCTCCATGCAGGCGGGCACGCAGAACGACGAGCGCCATTCGCGTAGCGGCCTGCACCGCGTGTTTGCCGCGCTGATCCAGAACGCGCAGGCCGCCAACCAGGCCCGGTCCGACATGAACGCCGAACTGCTCGCCCATCATCTTCAGTTCCTTTACCTGGGCGCCCTGCTGCGCTGGCTGGACCAGCCCGGCGCGTCGCTTCAGCAGGAATTCGACGCCGCCATCACCCTGTTCGTGCACGGTATTGCCGGGAGCGCGGAATGACCGCCTTGGTGCTGGACTGGCCGGCCGCGGCGCAGGCCGGTCCGCAAGCGGCGGGCGGCAAGGGCTGGCAATTGGGCCGCATGGCGCAGTTTGGGGTGCCGGTGCCCGACGGCTTCGTGCTGGCGGCGCAGGCCAGCGCCGGGCACCGGCCCGGTCAGGACGTGCCGCCGGCCGTCACGCAAGCCCTGCGCCAGGCGTTGCACGAACGCGGCTGGCTGGACCGTCCCCTCGCGTTGCGCTCGTCGGCGCCGCAAGAAGATTCCGCCGGCGCGTCGTTCGCCGGCATCCATTTGTCCTGTCTTAACGTGCGCGGACCCGATGCCGCCGTGCAGGCGCTTAAGCGAATCTGGGATTCGCTATGGACGCCGCAGGCGCAGGCTTACCGGCAGCGCCTTGGCCTGCCGATCGACGGCGCGGGCGGCATGGCGGTCGTCGTCATGCCGATGATCGAAGCACAGGCGTCGGGCATCGCCTTCACCATCGACCCCGCCACGGGCCGCCACGACGAGATGGTCATCCACGCCAACTGGGGCCTGGGCGAATCGCTCGTGAACGGCGAGGCGGACGGCGATGACTACCGCCTGCGCGAAGACTATCTGCGCCAAGCCTGGCCGGTCGTCTCGCGGCGCATCGGCACGAAACGTCACGCCACGCAGCCCGCCGCCAGCGGCGCAGGCACACAGTTGACCGACACGCCCGCCGCCCGCGCTGCGAAAGCCGTGCTGACCGACGCGCAGGCTGAGACTCTGGGCGACATTGCGCGCGACGCTGCCCGCGCATTGGACTATAGCGGCGCGGCGTACGACCTTGAATGGGCCTGGGACGGCGACCGGTTCTGGATCGTGCAGGCACGCCCGGTGACCGCGTTGGCGCGCCACACCTATCCCGCGCTGCAAGACCAGCCGGATTACTGGTCGCGCGGCAACACCCGCGAGGTCCTGCCGCAAGCCATGTCAGCCCTGGAATGGGACGCGGGCCGCGTCATGGCCCAGCGTATGCTGACCTGCGGCTTCGAGTTGAGCGGTTACCGCACGCTCCCCGGCGTGCCGCTCGCCGCACTGTTCCAGGGGCGCGCCTATCTGAATGCCTCGGTCATCCAATGGGTCGGCCATGACGCGCTGGGCGTCAGTCCGCGCGACATGAACGCGTTGCTGGGCGGCCCGCAGCCCGAGATCCGTGTGCCGCCGGTCACCGCCATGCAGCGGCTGCGGCACGGCCTGCGCATCGTGCGCTATCTGCGCCGGGCCGCGCCGCTGCGCCGCCAGGCCGCCACCGATCTGCCCCGGCTTCTGGCCCGCGCCCAGGATTGGCTGGACGCGCCGCTGCCCGCCTCCGACGCCGCGCTGGGCGCGCAGTTGCGCGAACAGTTCCAGACCGTCCTGGCCGCGGACCAATTGTTCTTCCTGCAGGGTTCAGGCGGCGGTGCGCTGTCCAAGCTGCTCGACATGGTGGAAAAAGCCGTGCCCGGCGAAGGCCACGCGCTGACTGCCGCGCTGATGGCGGGCGGCGATCCCAGCGTCACGGCGCAGCAGGGTTATGCGCTCATGGCGCTGGCGCAATTGGCCGAGCAGGACGCCCAGGCGCTCGCGTGGCTGCGCGCGCCGAACCGCGACGATGCCGCGTGGGCAACGGCATTGCCCAAAGACAGTTCGTTCAGGAACGCCTTTGCCGACTTCCTGCATCGCTACGGCCACCGCGCCGTCTACGAGAGCTATCTGCGCAATCCGCGCTGGCGCGAAGCGCCCGGTTATCTGCTGGACAGCATCCTGAACCTGATCGGCGCCGATCCCGCCGCCCTGCGCGCCCGTCAGGACGACGCCGCGCGGCAGGCATGGCAACGCGTGCGCCGCGCGTTGCGGTTCTGGCAGCGCCTGCTCGCCGCCAAGCTGCTCGCGGCATCCCGCCTGGAAGGCAACCAACGCGAAGCCGCGCGCAGCGTGCTGGTGGCATATCTGGCCGCGGCCCGCAAGCACGCGCTGGAATTGGGACGGCGCAACGCTGGCCCGGACGGACTGGCGGATGCCGACGATGTGTTCCATCTGAACGCGGCCGAGCTCTTCGCGCTGGCGGACGGCCGGATAGACGCCGCGGCGCTGGGACGGCGCGCCGCGGCCCGGCGCGCGCAATTGCAGGCCTGGACCGCGCTGCCGGACCTTGACGTCATCACCGAATTCGCAAGCCAGACCACGCCGCCGTCCCAGCCGCAACCCCGGTCCGGAGCGGCCGCATCGCGAGATTCGTGGCGCGGCACCCCGGTGGCGGGCGGACGCGCACGCGGCCGCGCGTTCGTGGCGCGCACGCCGGACGAAGGCCTGTCCATGCCCGCCGGCGGCATTCTGGTCGCGGCGTCTTCCGACCCCGCGTGGACGCCCCTTTTCCTGCGTGCGGGCGCTGTCGTCATGGAGGTCGGCGGCTATCTGTCGCACGCCGCCATCGTGGCGCGCGAATTCGGCGTGCCGGCCGTCGTCAGCGTCCACGGGGTTCTGCAAGGGGTCGCCACCGGCGACATGCTGGAAGTCGATGCCGTGAAAGGCGTCGTCACCCGGCTGCGGGAGGAAGCTCCGGACTGAACCCGCCTACCCTTGTGTCGCCGTCGCCAGTTCAAACTGAAACACCGCCCCGCCCCCTGCTGCGTCCACCAGCCGGATCTCGCTCTGGTGCAGTTGCAGAATCCGCTGCACGATGACCAGTCCCAGTCCGCCGGCCTCGCCCGGCCCGCGGTTCAGCGCCGACGCCCGCGTGAACAGCCCGGCGCGCAACGCCTGCGGAATGCCCGTCCCTGAATCGCTGACCTGGACCTGCACCCGGTTGCGCGACAGGCCAAGTTGCAATGCAATCTGTCCGCCCGGCGGGCTATGCCGGATCGCGTTGTCCAGCAGGTTCGTCAGCACGCGTTCGATCAGTCCCAGGTCCGCGCGCACCGGCGGCAGCGCCTGCGCAATGTCCGTGGTCAGATGCTGCTGACGCGCCTCGGCCGCCAGCTCGAACTTTTGCATCACGTCCTGCACCAGCTCCGGCAGCGAAAACGTCTCGGGTTCCAGGCGCACCAGCCCGGACTCCAGCCGCGCCAGTTCGAAGAGTTCCTGCGCCAGCCGGCCGACCTTGCGGCTTTGCGCCAGCGCGATGTCCAGATAGCGGCGGCGTTCGGCGGGATCAAGCGTCTCGTCCTTCAGGCGCAGCGTTTCCAGATAGCCATGCAACGACGTCAGCGGCGTGCGCAGGTCGTGCGAAATGTTGGCCACCAGATCTCGGCGCTGCTGGTCCTGGCGCGTCAGCTCGCGCCACTGATCCGAGATCCGCCGGCCCATTTGCGCAAACGTGCGCCGCAGCACCGCGATCTCGTCGCCGTTGCGCGCCGCCTGATCGGCCGGCTGTTCCAGAGCGGCCAGCGCCTGGCCGTCGTCGCCGTCAAAGGCGCGCACCGCGCGCGTCAGCGACCGCAACGGCCGCGTGATGAGCGCAAACGCCGCCAGCCCCGCCACCAGCCCCAGCAAGGCCACCAGCGCAATCGACCACAGCGTCGTGCGCAGCACCGACGTGCGCGACACGTCCATCGCCAGCGCATCATGCGCCTGGCCCTGCAACACCACGTAGACATACCCCTGTTCGCGGCCATCCACGCGCACCGGCGCCGCGCTGAACACCTTTTGCGCGTCAAGGCTGCGCGGATCATCGCCCGTGATGGGCAGCATGCCGCCGGCCAGCAGGCGCTTGACCGGCGCCAGGTCGACGCGATCACGCTTGATCTGTCCGGGCGGCGCGGCGTCGCCGACGATGCGGCCATCGTTGGACAGCAGATAGACCTCGACCGCCGGGTTCACCGTCATCAGCATGTCAAACATCGAGCGCACGGCATCCGGCTTCCAGCCGCCGGCGTCCATCAGTTCGGTGGACCCCGCGATGTGTTGCGCCAGGCCGCTGGACAGCCGCTGCACAACCTCCTGCTCGTAGCGCGAGTTTGCCGCGATCTGCAGCCACGCGGACGCGCCGCAGCACGCCAACAGCAGCAGCGCAAACACGCCGGACAGGCGCTGGGTCAACGTGAATCGCTTCATGGCTGCACCCCGGGCGCCGCCGCAAACTTGTAGCCGCGGCCCCACACCGTCAGGATGCGCTGCGGGTTGGACGGGTCGGCCTCGATCTTGGTGCGCAGCCGGTTGATGTGGGTATTGACCGTGTGCTCATAGCCTTCGTGCTGATAGCCCCACACCTGATTCAGCAGGTCCATGCGCGAAAACACCTTGTCCGGATGCCGCGCAAAGAAATGCAGCAGATCGAACTCGCGCGGCGTCAGGTCCAGCCGGCGGGCGTCGACATCGACCGTGCGGGCGATCGGATCGATCGACACGCCATGCACGGCCAGGCTGCCGGCGTCCTGGCGCGCGTTACGTTCGATGGCATCACTGCGGCGCAGCAGCGCCCGCACGCGCGCCACCAGTTCCAGCATCGAGAACGGCTTGGCCAGATAGTCGTCCGCGCCCAGTTCCAGGCCCAGGATGCGGTGCACCTCGCTGGACCGGGCGCTGGTGATGATGATGGGGATGTAGCGCGCCATCGCGCGTGCCCGCTTGCAGATTTCCAGGCCGTCGATGCCGGGCAGCATCAGGTCCAGCACCAGCGCGTCCCAGCCGCCTTCTTCAAGCAGGCGCATGCCCGCGTTGCCGTCGGCCGCGTGCTCGACCGCGTAGCCCTCGTCGCGCAGATGCAGGCGCAGCAGTTCCGCGATATGGGCGTCGTCTTCAACTATCAGTACGCGGCGGGGCGTATCCATGGGCAACCTGGGGCGTGATCAATGCGCCTATTGTCGCCAATCGGCGCGGGGCAAAGTTAACGATTAATTTAACTTTGCGTGAGGACTTCGGTATGGGCCAGGAGGAAGAATGCCTCCATCGACAGCCCACCGGAGACCGCCATGCTGGCCCGACCCGCCCTCAACAATACGCCGCTTGCCCCGCCGGTGTCCGCGCTGTCGCCCGCCGCGCCACCGTCCACCGCCCCCGAGTCCGACGCGAAAAAACGGACCAGCCAGCCGGCGCCTCCGGCTATTTCTCCCGTCATCCACCCCCGCTGGCTGCGCGTGACGCACTGGTTGAACGCGCTGGCCGTCGTCGTCATGGTCATGAGCGGCTGGCGCATCTACAACGCCGCGCCCTTTTTCGATTTCACCTTTCCCAACGGCATCACGCTGGGCGGGTGGCTGGGCGGCGCGCTGCAATGGCACTTTGCGGGCATGTGGCTGCTGTTTGCCAATGGCCTGCTCTACCTGGCGCTGAACGTCGCCACCGGCCGCCTGTGGCGCAAATTCCTGCCGGTCAGCCCCGGCGGCGTAGCGCGCGACCTGCTGGCCGCGCTGCGCGGCAGGCTCTCGCACGCCGACCCGCGCCGCTACAACCACGTCCAGCGCCTGGCCTACCTCTTCGTGATGGCCGACATCGCCGTGCTGATCCTGTCCGGACTCGTGCTGTGGAAGTCCGTGCAATTCGACCTGCTGCGCGACCTGATGGGCGGCTATGAAGCCGCACGGCGCGTGCATTTCTTCGCGATGGCCCTGCTGGCCGGCTTCGTCGCCGTGCACCTGGCGATGGTCGCCCTGGTGCCCCGCAGCCTGCTCACCATGATCCGTGGCAAATAAGGAACCCGCCATGACCGAAAAACGCCGCCCCCTGCCGGGCCTGGACGCCCCCGCCATCCTGCGCGAAGCCGGAAAACTGCTGGACAAGCGCGTCGAGCAGCCCTCGCGCCGCGCCTTCCTGCGCCGCGGCCTGACGCTGGGCGGCCTGGCCATGCTGTCCGGGTGCTCGCTGTCCGACGACGAAAGCGTCGAACAGGCGCTCTCGGCCGTCTCCCGCTTCAACGACCGTGTGCAGGGCTGGATCTTCGACCCGGCCAAGCTCGCGCCGACCTATCCCGAATCCATGATCACCCGGCCGTTTCCCTTCAATGCCTTCTACGGCATCGACGATGTGCCGCAGGTGGACGAGGCATCGTTCCGGCTGGAGGTCACCGGCATGGTGGCCGACAAGCGCCGCTGGCGGCTGGACGAACTGCGCGCCATGGCGCAGGTGGATCAGGTCACGCGGCACATCTGCGTCGAAGGCTGGAGCGCCATCGGCAAATGGGGCGGCGTGCCGTTCTCGGCATTCTTGAATCGCGTGGGCGCCGACTTGTCGGCCAAGTACGTCGGCTTCAAGTGCGCCGACGACTACTACACCAGCATCGACATGCCCACCGCGCTGCACCCGCAGACCATCCTGGCCCTCACGTACGACGGCCGGACGCTGCCCCCCGAATACGGCTTTCCCATGAAGCTGCGCATGCCCACCAAGCTTGGCTACAAGAACCCCAAGCACATCCAGGCGATTTTCGTCACCAACACCTACCCGGGCGGTTACTGGGAGGACCAGGGCTACAACTGGTTCGGCGGCAGCTAGGTGATTTCCCGCTGTTTTTCACTGTCAAAAGGAACGCATCATGAACAAACTCACCACCGCCGCATTGTCCGTGTGCCTGGCCCTCGGCGCCACGGCCTCTTACGCTGCCGACACCATGGGCAAGGAAGGCACGAGCAAAAGCGGCATGTCCAAGGAAGCGCCGGCGCAGGACGGCATGAAGAAGGACGGCATGTCGCACGATGGGATGAAAAAGGATTCGCTGTCGCGCGATGGCATGTCCAAGGGGTCGATGTCAAAGGATTCCATGTCCCGCGATTCGATGTCCAAGGACGGCATGTCGAAAGGCGGCATGTCGAAGGACGGGATGAGCAAGGACGGCATGCAGAAGTAACGCTCGCGCCGGGGCCGCGCCCGCCGGCCCCCGGCTCGAACCATTCGCACGGAACTCGCCATGAACCTCACACGCAGACACTTCCTTGGCCTGGGCGGCGCCGCGGCAGCCGCCGTGGGCATCGCCCCGCTGCTGGTCACGCGCAGCGGCCCGGCGCAAGCCGCCGCGCCCGCAGCCAGCTTTCCCTACACCCTCACCGACGCCCAATGGCAAGAGCGCCTGACGCGCGAGCAATACCAGGTGCTGCGCCGCGACGGCACGGAACGGCCCTACTCCAGCCCGCTCAACGACGAACACCGCAACGGCACCTTCGCCTGCGCGGGCTGCGAACACCCCTTGTTCTCGTCGTCCACCAAGTTCGATAGCGGCACCGGCTGGCCCAGCTTTTGGCAGCCCCTGCCCGGCGCCGTCGGCGAGACCCGCGACCGCAGCTTCGGGATGACCCGCACCGCCGTGCATTGCGCCAACTGCGGCGGCCACCTGGGGCACGTGTTCGACGACGGCCCTCGACCCACCGGCCTGCGCTACTGCATGAACGGCGTGGCCATGACCTTCACCCCGCAAGCCTGATCCGCCACCGCATCGCTACAAGGACCCGACATCATGTCCAAGCCCCCCATCCTCCGCCGTCTCTGCGCCGCACTTGCCACAGCGGGCGGCCTGATCGTCTCGACTGCTGCGCCCGCCGCCGAACGCGCCTTCATCATTCCCCCGCCCGCTGCGGAGCAGCCCGCAAACGCTGCCACGGCACCCGCCACGCAGGAAAAAGCCGTCATCGCCGGCGGCTGCTTCTGGGGCGTGCAAGCCGTCTTCCAACACGTCAAGGGCGTCAGCAACGCCGTCTCGGGCTACGCCGGCGGCCAGGCCAACACCGCCAACTACAACGCGGTCAGCAGCGGCCGGACCGGCCATGCGGAAGCGGTGGAGATCACCTACGACCCCAAACAGGTCAGCTACGGACAGCTGCTGCAGATCTATTTCTCGGTCGCGCATGATCCCACCCAGCTCAACCGCCAGGGGCCGGATCACGGCACGCAATACCGATCCGCCGTGTTTCCCGCCAACGACAGCCAGCGAAAGGTGGCCGAGGCCTATATTGCGCAGTTGAACAAAACAGGGGTGTATCCGAAGCCGCTGGCAACCACCATCGAACCGCTGCAGGCGTTTTATCCGGCTGAGGACTATCACCAGGACTATCTGGTGCGCAATCCGAACAGCATGTACATCGTGATCAACGATGTGCCAAAGGTGGAGAACCTGGCGAAGACGTTTCCGGATGCATGGCGGGACAAGCCGGTGCTGGTGAGCGCGAAGGACAGATAGCGCTGGGGGGAAGCGCAGGCGCCCCGGGCCGGCCCTATCGTAAACTTCAGCCACTTTGGAATACGGGGGCCGGCCTGCGGTGATCGGCCCCCGGACACCGTTAACTCTCGAAATTTGGCCCGCGCGCAAGACGCGCCGCCGCTTCGCCCGAGGCCCCGATGGTAGGTTCGCAAGTCCGAGTGACGTTGTCATTGATCGCGCCAGCACTGCTGCTGATCTTCGGACTTACCTTCCTTGCCATCTGGTTCTTCTTCCAGCGCAAACGCTTCCTGCTGCACCTTGCCGCAGGCTGTATGACATTTGCCTGTGGGGCGATTTCACAAGTCCTGTACGTGCCCCGCGACACGGGTCTCAATGCGCTCGTCTCGGGTTTTCTGTACACGGCTGCAGGATGTCTGGTGGTGCAGGGCGTTCTCGAACGCGCACGCATTCGCGTGCCCTGGGCCGCATTTGGCCTGTATGCGGCGGCCATCATGGGCGCGCTCTGGTACTTCTTCTACATCGATCGCCACCTGCTTGTCCGCGTCTATGTGCTGAATGCGGGCTTCGGATTGCTGTTCTGCTTTGCCGCGTGGCGCATGCGGCGATCTTCGCGTCAGCGTCCGATCGACAAGGCGCTTTTCTTTGTGGTGTTGCTTTTCGGCCTGCATTTTCTGCCGCGCACACTGCTGAGTATGGGGACGCTGGCGCCACAAGGCGCCCTTGCCTTTGCCGACTCGCCGTTTTGGCAGATGTTGCAGCTTTCGCTTGCGGTATTCAGCGTCGCGCTGGCGCTCACGCTGCTGGTTGCGATCGCCGCCGACGCCATTGACGAGGTCCGCAAGGAAGGCGACAACGATTGGCTGACCGGCGTCTATAACCGGCGGGGCTTCGAAGCGCGCGTCCGATCGCTCATATCGAATGGCAACGCTGCGGTGGCGCTCATCGTCTGCGATGTCGACAACTTCAAACGCATCAACGACCTGCATGGCCACCAAAGCGGAGACAACGTGCTCAAGCAAGTGGCCAAGGCCCTTAACGACGCGGTGCGCAAGCACGACGTGCTCGGGCGCATTGGCGGCGAGGAATTCGGCATCTTCCTGCCAGCCACCGAGCCGCCCGAGGCCCTGCGCTGCGCGGAACGCCTGCGCGCAGCCGTTGAACAGAGCGTGCGGGATCCGAGCGAAGAAGCGCCAGTCACGATCAGCGCGGGCGTGGCGCACACGGATTGCGCCGAGTCCTGGGAAGTCATGTATCGGCGGGCTGACGCCAAACTGTATCAAGCCAAGCGGGCGGGCCGGAACCGGGTCGAGGCAGAGTAAAATCCGCCCCCCATGCGCTTTTCCGACTTCACCCATCGCCTCACCGCTCTTGGCGCCCTGCCCGTTCACCGTGGGCGGGTCGTGCGCGTCTGGCTGAACGGGCAAGCGCTCGACACCGGGACCCGGCGGCGTAGCGCCGAACACTTCCTGCCTCTGGCTCTACGTGACGCCATCCCCGAGGTGACGGCGGAACTGGACGGTCTTGCCCGGATCCGCTCCGAACACGCGGGCAGCGACGGCTCGCGATTGCTTGTCGAACTGGCCGATGGGCAGATGGTGGAAAGCGTGCTGTTGCCGCGCGATGGCCTGTGCGTTTCCACGCAGGTTGGCTGTGCGGTCGGCTGCCGCTTCTGCATGACCGGCAAGAGCGGGCTGATCCGTCAGGTCACGAGCATGGAAATTCTTGCCCAGGTCGTGCTGGCGCGGCGTCAGCGTGCGGTGAAGAAGGTTGTCTTCATGGGCATGGGCGAACCCGCGCACAACCTGGACAACGTGCTCGAAGCCATCGACCTGCTCGGCACGGAAGGCAATATCGGCCACAAGAACCTCGTGTTCTCGACCGTGGGCGATCAGCGGGTGTTCGACGCCCTGCCGAAACAACGCGTCAAACCGGCGCTGGCGCTGTCGCTGCACACGACCAAGGCCGACCTGCGTGCACACCTGCTGCCGCGCGCGCCGAAGATCGCGCCTGAAGCCCTGATTGAACTGGGCGAGCAATACGCTCGCGACACGGATTACCCGATCCAGTATCAATGGACCCTGCTCAAGGGCATCAACGACGGCGACGACGAACTCGATGCCGTCGTACGTCTGCTCAAGGGCAAGTACGGTGTGCTGAACGTCATCCCCTTCAATAGCCTCGAGGGCGATGACTACCAGCGCCCTGATGCCGAGCGCATCCGCGAGATCGTCCGCCATCTGCACGGCCGTGGCGTACTGGCCAAGGTCAGGAACAGCGCCGGGCAGGACGTAGACGGCGGCTGTGGCCAGTTGCGCGCGCGTGCAGTCGGCGCGGCGCAGGTGGTTGAACTGCGCCGCACGCCGACGTCAGTTGCCCGCGCAACATAAATCCTTGCGCGCGCCTGCGACACGCTCCACGCAAGTCAGGCCGGAAAGGGGCCTTCACACCTGCGCCCGCAACCAATCCGCCACCGCCTGCACGGCCACCGACGCGTCCCGCTCCCCAAACATCGCCAGGTGATACGTATGCCCCTCGATCTCGGGCCCGAACGGCTGCACCAGATGCCCTGCCCGCAGCTCATCGCCCACCAGCGCCAGGCTGACCAACGCAATCCCGTGCCCCGCCACCGCCGCCTGTATGGCGTGCCCTTCATCTGAAAACCGCAACTGCCCGGCCTCGGGCGGCAGCGGACGCCCGGCCACCGCAAACCAGCGCTCCCACGTCGGGTTTTCGGGTTGCGCGCGTTTCCAGTCGAAGCGGATCAACGGCACCCGCGCCAGATCGTCTGGCGAGACAACCCCCAGGCGCGGATTGGCGACCGGTCCGAATCGATCGGTGAACAACGGCTGCGTCGCCAGCCCGGGATACGGACCCCGCCCATACCGGATCGCGATATCAACCGAGGACGAGCGCAGATCGACAAGGTCGTCGCTCGCCTGCAATTGCAGGTCGATGTCGGGATGCTGGCGGCGGAAATCGGCCATGCGCGGCACCAGCCACTTCACGGTAAAGGCATTGGTGGCCGAGATGCTGACCTGCGCCCGCGTGCGCTGTTGCGTCAGCCGCGCCAAGGTCGCCTCGAACTTGTCGAAGCCGTCGCGCAGCACGGGATACAGCTGCGACCCGATTTCGGTCAACGTGACCTTGCGCACCTGGCGATCGAACAGCGCGAGACCCGTCCCGGCTTCAAGCGCGCGGATCTGATGGCTGACGGCAGTCGGGGTGACGGCAAGTTCCTGGGCGGCGGCCTTGAAGCTGCCCAGACGGGCGGCGGCTTCGAAGGCGCGCAGCGCAGACAGCGGAAGGGATCGGCGTTGCATCGGTGGTTGCCTATGGATGAGTTTTTCTCGTCTTATAGCTGACAAACGAACCTTTGTCACCGGTTCGACACCGACCTACATTGTCTTCACTCGCCGGCATCTCACTCCTCCAACCCCGCCGGCCATAGATGAAGGAATTCGCATCATGCTCAAACAAGTCATCACGCAGCCCGACAACTACGCGCCTTTCCTGCTGTCGCAAGGCATCCAGTTCGGCAATCTGCTCTTCATATCGGGTCAGGCAGGCGCCGCCGACGATGGGAAGATCGTGGACGGCGGCTTTCTGGCGCAAGGCGAGCAGGCCTTCCAGAACCTGCGCCGCGCGCTGGAAGCCGGCGGTTCCAGCTTGAAAGACGTCATCAAGGTCACGATCTTTGTCACCGATATGGGGCATTTCGACGACGTGGTGGCGCTGCGCCGCAAGTTCTTCTCGGCGCCCTACCCGGCCGACACCATTGCCGAAATCAAGGCCCTGTACGATCCGGCCGCGATGATCGAGATCGAAGCCATCGCGGCGGTCCGCCAACCGGAGGGCCAGTGACATGACCACGCTCGACAATCGTCTGCAGACCGACGCGCCGACGCTTCCCGCCATGCTGTTCACGCCGCTGCGCGTGGGCGCCCTGAACCTGCCCAACCGGCTGGCCGTCGCTCCCATGACACGCGTCAGCGCCACGGCGGACGGCCGAGCCACGGCGCAGATGGCCGACTACTACGAGGCCTTCGCCGCTGGCGGCTTTGGCCTGGTGATCACCGAAGGCATCTATACGGACAAGGCGCATGCGCAGGGCTACCTGTTCCAGCCCGGTCTGGCGGACGATGCGCAGCGTGAGGCATGGCGACCCGTGGTGGATCGTGTGCATGCGCGGGGTGGACGCATCATTGCGCAGCTGATGCATGCGGGCGCGCTGTCGCAGGGCAATCCGCATCGGTCCCGGACCAAGGGACCTTCGGCCGTGCAGCCGGCGGGACAGCAGATGACCTTCTACCGCGGCCAAGGGCCTTACCGGATGCCGGAAGCGATGACGATCGATGAGATTGCGGAGGCGGTCGACGGCTTTGCGCAGGCGGCGCGCCGGGCGCAGGCGGCGGGATTCGACGGCGTGGAGATACACGGCGCCAACGGCTATCTGCTTGATCAGTTCCTCACTGCCCACACCAACCTGCGCGAGGATCGCTACGGCGGCAGCGTGGAAAACCGCCTGCGTCTGACCTTGGACGTAATCCAGGCGGTGCGGCAGTCGACGACAGCGGACTTTGTCGTGGGCGTGCGCAGTTCGCAGGGCAAGGTCAACGACTTCACCCACAAGTGGACGGGCGGCCAGAACGAGGCCGCGCGGATCTTCAGCACGTTGGGCACGCAGCCCATCGATTACCTGCACACCACCGAGTTCGAGGCCTGGCGCCCCGCATTCGGCGAGGACGGTCCAGGCCTGGCGGCGCTGGCGCGCAAGCATGTCCCGGTGCCGGTGCTGGCCAATGGTTCGTTGCATGACGCCACGCGGGCCGAAGGCCTGATCGCCCGGCAGGAGGCGGACTTCGTTTCGCTGGGACGCGGCGCGCTCACGCATGCCGACTGGCCGGCCAGACTGCGCACCGGCCAGCCACAGCAGGAATTCGACCGGGGCCTGCTTGCGCCGATTGCCGACCTGGACAACGCGGTCCGCCATCGCGCGCAGGCTCAGCCTGCGTGATCAGCCGGCGAGATCCCGTGGACGCGATCAATCGGCGAGAGAGGTCGGCGTGATCAATCGCTCACGCCGGCCGGGTCTGTTTGCCGCGCCGACCCGGCCCCGCCGGCAGCGGCTCAGCGCGCAGGCCGCAATGACTGATGGATCCACGTCCCGATGCCGGTGATCTCGGCATCGCCATGCGCCATCCCCATCACCTGCAACCCCAGAGGCAAGCCATCGACGGCCATCAGCGGCACGTTGATCGCGGGCGCGCCCAGCAGTGACGACGCGCACGCAAAGGAAACGTCGCCCGTCGGGTATTTGCTGTCGCGGATGTCCGCCGCGATGGGCGCCGCGCCGCAGGCATTCAGACTGACGAGCGCATCGCACTGCGTGGCCAGGGCCGCCAGGCACTGGCGCGCGTGTTCACGCAGCAGCAGGCATTCGCGGTACTCGGCCAGCGTCATGCCGCGCCCGCTTTCCAGTTGCCGCACCAGGCTGGGACCCAGCGTGTTCGGATGGTTGGCGACCAGATTGGCCAATGACCAGCGCTGCTCCCACGAGATCAGCCGCAGCGACAGGGGCGCCGCTTGCGAGATGGCGCGCTCCAGTGCGTCGACCAGCAGCGAATCGCCGCGCCGGAGGATCGTCACGCCCTGCCCGGACAGCTTGTCCAGGCTGGCCTCGAACGCCGCACGGGCATTCGGTTCCGCGCGCGCCCAGCCCTCGGTTTCCAGCGCGACCAGCCGCGTGGGCTTTTGGGCTGCCGGCGGATGCAGCGGACCATACAGGCCCGGATGTCCCGGGTCGCCGCCCGCGCGCTGAGCGATTTCGGCGGCCGCCGTCCACATGTCCTCGACGGAATTGGCGTGGATGCCGATATGGGCCTGGCTCAGCCCCAGCCGCTCGCCGCGATTGAGCGCGCCGAACGTCGGCTTCAAGGCCCAGTTGCCGTTGTAGCTGGCGGGCCGCAGGACGGAGCCCACGAGCTGCGAGCCGATGGCCATGGGAACCATATTGGCGCCCACGACGGCGGCCGACCCGCTGGACGAGCCGCCCGGCGTGCGGCGGGGATCGAACGGATTGGTCGTCGGACCGGGGTCGAGAAACCCCAGCGCCGTGGTGACCGTCTTGCCCAGAATGATCGCGCCGGCATCGCGCAGCGCGCGCACGACGGCGCTGTCGTTCTTGGGGAAGTTGCCGTCAAAGGCGGCGCAGCCCATCTGCGTCGGCATGTCGCGCGTTTCGATCAGGTCCTTGATGCCGACGGGCATGCCGTCGATCGCCGAAAGCGGACGGCCGTCTCGGTAGCGCTGGGCGCTGGCGTCGGCCGCGGCGCGCGCGCCCGCTTCGTTCAGGACGACCCAGCCCTTGAGCTGGCCCTCCCGCGTGGCGATCACCTCCAGGCAGCGTTCCAGGTAGTCCCGTGGCGTGTCGCGGCGGTCGGCAAAGTTGGCGCGGGCGTCATGAAACGTCAGCGCGGTGTGGGTGCTGGGATCGTAGGTCAACGGGTGGCTCCGGTGGTCTTATTTGCGGCATGAATTCGCTGCATTTATTCGCTGCTTTTGATGCCGAGGGTCCGAATCAATGCGCTCCATCGGGCATATTCGGCGCGGAAGAACGTATCGAATTCGGCCGGCGTGCCCGGCTGCACCAGCAGATTGATGCCCTTTAAGCGCTCCTGGATCGCGGGTTCGGCCAGCACCTCGTTCAGGTCGCGGTTGATCTTCAGCTTGATGTCGTCGGGAAGGCCGGCGGGCGCGAACAATCCGTACCAGGCCTCCAGGCGCAGGCCGGGCAAGCCGGCTTCGAGGGCATCGGGCACGGCGGGCAGCGCTTCCAGACGCTGCGGCGACGCCACGGCGTAGGCGTTGAGCTTGCCGCCTTTCACATGGTTGATGACGTTGCCCGACGCGAACTGCACCAGCAGGTCGACCTCGCCACCGATAGCGGCCATCGAGGCCTCGAGCGCGCCCCGGTAAGGCACGTGCATCACGTCCACGCCGGCCTCGCGCTTGAAGATCTCGGTGAACAGCTGCAGCGACGAACCTGAACCGTTGGACGCGTAGGTGTACTTGCCCGGTTCGGCGCGGAAGCGTTTGATCAGCGTGGCCAGATCGGCATCGTCGATGCCGGGCCGGGTCAGGACCAGGACCGGCAGGCTGCCGATCTTGCCGATGCGCGCCAGGCCATTTTCGACATCCAGCTTGGCATTCGGATTCAAGGCGGGCAACGTGGCCAGTTCGTTGAAGGTCAGCATCAAGGTGTAGCCATCGGGCTTCGCGCGGGCCACGTAGTCGGCGCCGATGAGGGTGCCCGCACCCGGCTTGTTCTCCACCACGACGGCTTGGCCCCAGCGCTGCGCAAGCCGAGGGCCGATGAGGCGGGCAAGGATGTCGGCGGTGCCGCCGGGCGTGGTCGGCACCACGATGCTGACGGGCCGCTGCGGATAGTCGGCCGCCGCCGCGGTTCCGGCCAGCGCCGCCGCGCCGCAGAGGGCGGCCATTCCAATCCGTCGAACCAACGTTCTGAACATGAATTTCCCCTTGTGCTGTTCTTGGCCGCGAAGTCAGGCGGCCGTGCCATCTTGGGCGCTTGCGGGGCGGGGTTCAAACGACTTTATCTATGGCACACTTAACTTTTTGTTAACCGAACCGCCGCGATGACCGCCCTGCCTCCGCTCAATGCGCTGCGCTGTTTCGAGGTTGTCGGCCGTCTGGGCAGCATCACCAGCGCGGCCGAGGAACTCAGCGTGACGCCCGCCGCCGTCAGCCGCCAGATCCGCCTGCTGGAGGAACACCTGGGGCTCCGCCTGTTCCTGCGCCAGCACCGCCGCATCGTGCTGACCACCATGGGCGCGGGGTATCACGCCGATATCGCGCGGTTGTTCGGCGGGCTGCAGCGCGCAACGTCCGAACTGGGCGAGCGCTCGCGCCGGCGCCAGTTCGTCATCAAGGCGCCGCACAGCGTGGCCATGCGCTGGCTGCTGCCGCGCCTTTCCGGATTCCATCGCCAATATCCCGACATCGACGTCAAGCTCCACACGGCCGTGGACGCGCCGGACTTCGAGCGCGAGGAAGTGGACGCCGGCATCTGCATGGGCGATGGCCGGTGGCGTGGCCTCGTCAGCTACAAGCTGATGGTCAATGAGTTGCTGCCGGTCTGCATCCCCGACAAATGCGCCCGGCTGCGCACGCCCGCGGATCTCAAGGGCGAGATCCTGCTGCATACGCTGGCGCGGCCCGACTATTGGGAAATCTGGCTGCGGGCGGCCGGCCTGACAGAGATCGATGTGTCGCGCGGCTTGCGCTACGAGTCGTCCGCGCTGGCCTACGAGGCCGCGTTGGAAGGCTACGGCGTGGCCATTGCGCAAAAGCCCCTGGTGCAGAAGGAACTGGACGAAGGCCGCCTGGTTGCGCCGTTCGACCTGACGGTGGATCTGGGCGCACAAAGCTATTACTTCGTGCTGCCGCCGGAGGATTACCGCAGGCCCTCGCCCGAGCTCACGCAGTTTCGCGCCTGGGCCGAGTCGTGCGCGATCTAGCTGGCGCGGCATAGCCTACGGCGCAATCGCCGTGCCGCGCTGCGTGACAACCGTGCCACCCGCCCTGCCCGCGCATTAGGCTACAGTGCAGGGTCGCCCTCAAGGCCCGCGGCGTCATCGCCGCGCATCAACGAATCCAGGAGCAGTACCGCAGTGAACGACACTTCCACGCCGGACACCGATATTTCCGACGCGCCCAAGGAACAGGAAGCCAGGCTCTGGCGCGACGACGGCTGGACCGCGCGCGTCATCAAGAACGAAGACGACGACGGCTGGGCCGTCGAAATGACGCTGGACGGACAGGCCGAGCCCGCGCTGGTCGGCCCGTGGACCATGGGCCGCGACAAGAAGAACCCCAAGCCGCTCGACGCGCCGGCCTTCCACACCCTGGTCAAGACGGCCAACGAAGTCTTGCGCCGCCACGAGCAGCAATTGCACGCCACGCTGCACAAAAGCGTGAAGATCGACACCGACGAAGGTCGCCTGACCATCAAGCTGGACATCGTGCCCGACGAGGACGAGCCCTATGCCACGCTCAGCGCCTACGACGAATTCGGCGATCAGCTCGCGCAGATCCGCGTGCCGCCGACGTACAAGCTGAACGTGCAGCGGGCGTCGGAATGGGCGGCGGGCGGCTTCGCCAGGCAGAGCTGATATTCCCGGCCTGTGAAAACTCCGCCCGAGCACGAGCCACGACGTGCTCAGGCGGGCGGCTGCCGGGTAGTGAGCTGCCGCTTGTCGTCACATCGCGGCTTCTCTTAGAATGCGGATGATTCTCATTTTTCACGGTGCCGGGATTCTCCAGCCCCGCGACGCGCTGGAGGCAGAATGTCCGCGACCGAGTTTGCAGTGCCGCAACAGGGCATCGATGTCCTGTACGCGAATCACCATGGCTGGCTGAAAGGATGGCTGCGGCGGCGGCTGGGAAATTCATCCGATGCTGCCGATCTTGCGCACGACACCTTCATGCGCCTGCTGGTGCGCGGCGACACCGTCGAGGTGCGCGAGCCACGCGCGCTGCTCACCACCGTGGCCCAAGGCGTGGTGTCCAATTTCATGCGGCGCCGCAGGATCGAAGAAGCCTACCTGGCCACCCTGGCCGACCTGCCCGAGCTTGAAACGCCCAGCCCCGAAACGCGCGCCATCCTGCTTGAAACCCTGGTCGAACTGGACCGCCGCCTGGATACGTTGGCCGCTCCCGTGCGCCGGGCGTTCCTGCTGTCTCAGTTGGAAGGCATGAAGCAGGCCGACATCGCCGCCACGCTGAACGTCTCCCTGGCCACCGTGCAGCGCTATATCGCTAAGGCCGCGCACCTTTGCTTCTTCGGCGCCTGAGCATCGGCACGGCCGCAGCCGCCTGTATCAAGAACGCCCCCTTACCCATGCCCAACTCGCCCGCGGACTCAAGCCCGACGGCCTTCCCCCAGCTTGAGGGCCCGCCATTGCCCGCCAGCGTCAGTCTGCGCGCCGTGGACTGGCTGGTCGCCCTGCAGGCGCCCGACGCCAGCGACGCCACGCGCGAGGCCTGCCGGCGCTGGCGCGAGGCCGACCCCGACCACGAGCGCGCCTGGCGGCACATCGAGACCTTTGGCCAGCAGCTGCGCGGATTGAACACGCCGCTCGTACGCGGCGCGCTGACGCGCGAGGGCCGGGGCCGTCCGGCGCGGCGCCAGGCCGTCAAGGCGCTGGCGGTGGCGCTGTTTGCCGGCGGCGGCGCCTGGCTGGCGCGCGATAACCTGTGGCGCGGCTGGCAGGACTGGCAGTCCGATCACCACACTGCGGCCGGAGAACGCACGAGCATCCTGCTGGCCGACGCCAGCCGCATCGACCTGGACACGGCAAGCGCCATCGATATCCGGTTTGACGGGTCGCAGCGCCTGGTCCGCCTGCTGCACGGCCAGATCCTGATCGCCACCGCGCCCGATCCGGCGTTCCAGGCCGGGCGCCCTGCCCGTCCTTTTCTGGTGGAAACGGCACAAGGCCGCGTGCGGGCCCTGGGCACGCGCTACAGCGTGCGCCAGTTCCCTGGCCGCAGCCACGTCGCGGTGTTCGAGGGCGCCGTGGAGATCCGCCCCGAACACCAAGCGGATGCGCCGCGCGCCATTCACGCGGGCGAACAGGCGTCGTTCACCCGCGACGCCGTCGGCGCCACGCGGGTGGCGGACCCGCGCGATGCGTCATGGTCGGTGGGCATGCTGGTCGCGCAGGACATGCCGCTGTCCGACTTCATTGTGGAGCTTGCCCGGTATGTGCCCGGCCGGCTGGCCTGCGACCCCGCTGCCGGCCGCCTGAAGGTCTCGGGCATCTATCCGCTGGACGACACCGACCGGGTGCTGGACATGCTGCGCCGGACGCATCCGATCGAGGTCGACCAGGTGACGCGCTATTGGATCACCGTGCGCCTGCGTGACGCCTAGCGCCGCGCAGGCCGCCTCGACTCGCCGCGCTATTCATCGACCCCAAAAATTTTTCGCGCCAACATGAGGGGTTTCCGTTTCCCAAGTGGCAAACCTAATAGAAGCCACATTTTTTCACCGGAAACCGGACCTATCATGCCCCCCCGTCAGTCTCGGCGCGCCGCGCGCCTCATCGCACGCAATACCCTCGCGCTGGCGGCAAGCCGCGCCCTCTGGCTCACAGCATCGGGCATCGCCCTGTCGGCCGGAACGGATGCCGTACAGGCCCAGGCCAGCGCGAAAAGCTACGCGATCCCCGCCGGATCGCTGGAAAGCGCCCTGACCCGCTACGCCCTCGAAAGCGGGTTGATGTTGTCCTATTCGGCCACCGACATCGCGGGCAAGCGCAGTACCGGCTTGCAGGGCACTTTTGACGCGCCCGAGGCGCTGGCCAGGCTGCTGGCCGGCACCGGACTGGCTGCCCAGCCACAGCCGAATGGCGGCTACATCCTGCGTCCGGTGCCCGGCAGTCAGCCGGGCCAGGACGCCGCGCAGACCCTGCCCGCGGTGACGGTGACGGGCGTTGCCGAGGAATCCGCTTTCGGCCCGGTGCAAGGATTTGTGGCCCGGCGCAGCGCAACCGCCACCAAGACCGACACGGCACTGCACGAAACGCCCCAGTCCGTATCGGTGATTCCGCGCGACCAGGTTGTCGCGCAGGCGGCGGACTCGCTGGACCAGGCACTGGGCTACACCGCCAGCGTCCAGTCGCTGGAAGGCGGGGCGCTCAGGCACATCGGCACGGGTTTTACGATCCGTGGCTTCAACGTGACCGGCGCGGCTCCGTTGTACCTGAACGGCACCAAGTTCCCCATCAACTCGCTCAGTGGCGCCATCGAGCCCTACAACTTCGAACGCATCGAGCTGCTGAAGGGGCCGGCCTCGATCCTATACGGCCAGGCCGCACCCGGCGGCATCATCAACCTGGTCAGCAAGCGCCCCACGGCGGAGCCGCTGCGCGAGCTCGAATTGCAGACCGGAAGCTGGAACAAGAAGCAAATTGCGATGGACCTGGGCGGTCCGGTCACCGAGGACGGCAATGTCCGCTATCGCCTGACCGGACTGGCGCGCAACAGCGACAGCATGGTCGACTACATCAACAACGACCGCACCTCGCTGGCCGGCGCGCTGGAGTGGCAGATCAGCGATGCCACGCTGATCACGTTCCTGGCCAGCTACAGCCGCACCGATAGCCCCTACGATGTGGGCAAACCCCTGGAAGGCACCCTGCTGCCCAACCCCAACGGCCGCATTTCGCGCTCGCGCTTCGTTGGCGAACCGGACTTCGACCGCTATGTCACGAAGGGCGCCACGCTGGGCTACCTGCTCGAACACAAGCTGAACGACGACTGGAAGGTGCGCCAGAATCTGCTGACCTACAAGCAGCGGGCCGACAATCAGTACGCCGGGGTAGACACGCGCGTGGACGCATCGGACCCGGCCCTGGCCACCCGCTATGCCCTGACGCGGTACGACACCGACAAGGGTCTGGCCGTGGACAACCAGTTGCTGGGCAAGCTGCGCCACGGCAGCTTTGAACACACGCTGCTGTTCGGCATCGACTGGAGCAAGAACGAGTTCTCGCGCGCCCAGAAATCCGGCTCCATCGCGCCGCTGAACCTGTACCACCCCGTCTATGGCGCCCGGCCGGACCTCGGCCCCACCGGTTATGGCGACGACAGCACGCGCCAACTGGGCTTCTACGCGCAGGACCAGATCAAGTTCAACGAACGCTGGATCGCGCTGCTGGGCGGGCGCTACGACTCCGTGCGCACCGAGTCGACCCCGGGCACGGGCGCACAGAACTCCCACGCCTTCACGCCGCGCGTCGGCCTGATGTATCTGTTCGACAACGGCTTGGCGCCCTACTACAGCTACAGCAAGTCGTTCCAACCCGTGACGGGACTGGACTTCGCCGCCAATCCCTTCAAGCCGACCACGGGTGTGCAGCACGAGATCGGATTGAAGTACGAACCCAAGGGCGTAGATGCGTCGATCACGTTCGCGCTCTACGAAATCACCCAACGCAATGTCCTGACCAGCGACCCCAATCACGTGGGCTTCCTGGTGCAGACAGGCGAAGTCCGCTCGAAAGGCGCGGAAATCGAGGCCCGGGCCAGCCTGAACCGGCAACTGGACCTGGTGGCCGCCCTGGCAACGACGGACGCGCGCGTGGTCAAAAGCAATTTCGGCAACGAAGGAGCGCGGCCCGAATCGGTTCCTCGCAACATGGCATCGCTCTGGATGGATTACCGGTTTTCGTCCGTGCCGGGCCTGAGCGCGGGCGTGGGCGTGCGCTATGTAGGCCGCCAGGAAATCAACGAAATGCCGATACCGTCGTACACCACGTATGACGCCGCCGTGCGCTATCAACTGGACAAGTGGCAGTTCGCGCTGAACGTGAAGAACCTGGCCAACAAGACCTACGTGGCCGCGTGCCCCTACACCTGCTATTACGGCGACGAGCGCAACATCACGCTGACGGCGCGCGTCAATTGGTAGGCCGCGTTCGTGTCGCATTTGGGATAGCTGCGCTGTCGCATCCTGGTTTGGCCCTTGCGGCTGCGATCCATAGACTTGGGTTTGCCGACTGACGCGGGCAAGGGAAACACCACGCCCAGCAAGTCCGCCCCACGTCTACGGCCCCGGCTTCACCAAGAAAGCCGTGAATCGCTCAGATTGCAAAGAAGGGGAAACATGCAAACCACCGAGTACGAGCGCCTGGACGGCCTTGCTCTGGCCACATTGCTTGAACGCGGCGAAGTCACGTCCGCAGAACTCATGGATTGCGCCATCAAGTTGGCCGAGCAGCGCAATCCCGTCTTGAAGGCCATCACCTATCCGCGCTACGAGGAATCGCGCGGCATCGCCGCCGGATGGACGCCGCGCGGGCCTTTTCGCGGCATTCCCTTCCTGCTGAAGGACTCCGGCTTCGCCCACAAGCGATTCCCGTCAAGCATCGGCTCGGCGTTGTTCAACGATTCGACGTACGCCTACTCGGCAACCGTCGCCGATCGTTTCGAGGCGGCGGGCCTGATCCCGTTTGCCCGCACCACGGTTCCCGAACTGTGCATGGCGGGCACCACCGAGGCCGTGCGCAACGGCGGCGCGACCCCCAACCCCTGGGACCGGACCCGCTCCGCGGGCGGCTCCAGCGGCGGCGCGGCATCCGCCGTCGCGGCGCGCATCGTGCCGGTGGCCCACGGCAGCGACGGCGGCGGCTCCATCCGGATTCCGGCCGCATGCTGCGGGGTATTCGGATTGAAGCCCTCCCGCGGCCGCGTGCCGATGGGCCCGGCGAAAGGCGAAGGATGGGCGGGCATGGCGACGGACGGCGTATTGAGCATTTCCGTGCGCGATACGGCGGCGGCGCTGGACATGATTTCCGGCTACGAAGCCGGCGCGCCGTATGCCGCGCCGCCCAAGCCGCGCGCATTCCTGGAAGCCGTTCGCGAACCGGTCATGCGGCCGTTGCGCGTGGGCTTCCTGCGCACCGCGTGGAACGGCATCCCCATCGCCCCCGAGTGCGATGCCGCCGTCGCGCACACGGCATCGCTGCTGGAAGGCTTGGGCCATGACGTGTTCGAGGCCACGCTGCCCGACATCGACTATGACGGATTCGTGCACGCTCACGGCAGCATCCTGGCCAGCAATATCGTGGTGGCCGTCGAAGGCCGTCTGAAGGCGCTGGGCCGCGACCTGCACGCGGACGACCTGGAATCGGTCATCCTCGACGGATACCTTGTCGGCAAAGGCCTGGACGCGGCGTCCTACATCGACGCCGTGGCCCGCCTGCACGCCGTCGGCCGCGCCTTTGCCGCCGCCATGGCGGACCTGGACGTCCTGCTCACCCCGACGCTGGCTCAGCTTCCCTGCAAGCTCGATTACCTTGCGCTGAACACGTCCGACGGTCTCGGCTTTCGCGAGTACCGCGCGCGCGCCGCCACGTATTCCACCTTTCTGCCAGTCATCAACGGCGCCGGCCTGCCCGCGGCAAGTCTGCCCTTGTCCTGGACAGACGCCGGCCTGCCCGTGGCCACCCAACTGATCGGCCATTTCGGCCGCGAAGACATCCTGCTCGAACTCTCGGCGCAGCTTGAGCGCGTGGCCCCATGGGCCGCACGCAGACCGCAGTTCGGTTGACCAGACGGGCTCGTGGCCGAGCCTTGTCCCATATCGCCTGTTCCACCCTCACTCTGAAGGTACCGGTATGAAATTCACGTTCCCCGGGCTGGGTCGCCTCTGCGCGCCCGCCGTTCTTGCTCCCACCCTTGTCTGCGCCATCGGCATCGCGCCTGTCAGCGCGCTGCACGCCGAGACCACCGCCAAGATCGTCATGCAGGCGCCGCTGCGGGTCGTCGATCCCATCCTGACGAATGCCTATATCACCCGCAATCACGGCTACATGGTCTTCGACACGCTGTTCGCGCTGGATGCCGACGGCAAGCCCCAACCCGAAATGGTCGAAAGCTGGCAGGAGAGCGCGGATCGGCTCACCGTCACCCTGACCCTGCGCAAAGGCCTGATGTTCCATGACGGCACGCCCGTCACGGGGGAAGACGTCGTCGCTTCGCTCAAGCGCTGGGGCCAGCGTGACGTCCTGGGCCTGCGTCTGATGGCCGCGACGCGCAGCCTGGAAAGCCCCGACGCCGGCACGGTCGTGTTCCACCTGAACCAGCCGTTCGGCATGCTGATCGAAGCGCTGGCCAAACCGGCCTCGCCCGTACCCTTCATCATGCCCAGCCGCATCGCGGCGGTGCCGGTCTCTCAGCCGATCACCGAGGTGATTGGCTCGGGTCCGTACAAATTCGTGGCGGCGGACTTCCAGCCGGGCGTAAAGGCGACGTACGTCAAGTTCACCGATTACGTGCCGCGCAAGGAGCCCGCCAGCGGCTTTGCCGGCGGCAAGGTGGCCGTCGCCGACCGGATCGAGCTGGTCAGCATTTCGGACTCGCAGACGGCCGTGAACGCCTTGCGGCGCGGCGAGATCGACTTCGTGGAAGACGTGCCGCCGGACCTGTTGCCGCAACTCAAGGACGCCAAGAACGTCGCGCTCAAATCCTATGGCGACAGCACCAACATCTTCACGATGCGCATGAACTGGCTGCAGCCGCCCTTCGACAATCCCAAGGTACGCCGCGCTGTGCTTGCCGCCGTGTACCAGGGCGATTATTTGGCTGCGCAGATCGGCGACGAGACCATGTACCGCCTGTGCGGCGCCGTCCTGAGTTGCAACTCTCCGTACGCCTCCGAAGCCGGCGCCATCCAGACGAAAGAGCCCGATCTGGCGCACGCGAAGACCCTGCTCAAGGAAAGCGGCTACGACGGCAGCAAGGTGGTGATCCTGCACCCGACCGATCTGCCGGTGCTCTCCAGCCTGGCGTCCGTGACCGCGCAGGCGCTCAGGACGATCGGCATGAATGTCGAGATCCAGTCCATGGACTGGGCCACCCTGCTGTCCCGCTATTCGAAGAAGGATCCGGTGGCGCAAGGCGGCTGGAGCATCTTCCAGACGGGCTTCACCAGCCTGGACCTGATGAACCCGCTGACCAATCCCAACCTGGATGGACGCGGCGAGGCCGGCTACATCGGCTGGACCAAAAGCGACGAGATGGAGCGCCTGCGCGATCAGTTCGCCGAGACCGGCGATGCAGCCCGCAGGAAGGAAATCGCCCTTGCCATCCAGAAGCTCAATTACGAGCAGGTGTTCTTCATCCCGCTTGGCACGTACTCCAAGATGAAGGGATACAACCCGGCCAAACTGGGGCGCATGACGGACGCGCAGATTCCCCTCTTCTGGTAGCGCGCAACGTCTCAGCCCGGGCCGGCCGTCATCCCGACCGGCCCGGGCAACCGAAAGGCATATTCATGATTGAACTCATCATCAAACGCCTGTTGGCGGCGATTCCCGTGATGCTCATCGTCGCCACGGTGGTGTTCCTGCTGCTGCGCATGGCGCCCGGCGATCCCGCTCGGGTCATCGCCGGCGATATGGCCAGCGAGGAATCCATCGCCCAGATCCGGACGGAAATGGGCCTGGACCAATCGCTGGGCACGCAATACCTGCGCTGGATGGGCGCGCTGGTTCAGGGCGATCTGGGCCGCTCCATCCAATCGCGGCAGCCGGTGACCGCGCTGATCACGGCGCGGCTGGGCCCCACGTTCTCGTTGGCGGCGTGCGCGATCCTGCTGACCATTGCCACGGCGATTCCGCTTGGTGTGCTGGCGGCATGGCGGCACCGGGGTCTGGCGGACCGCGGGATCATGGCCGGCGCCGTGCTGGCGTTTTCGATGCCTGCGTTCGTCGTGGCGTATTTATTGATTCTGGTGTTTTCTGTCCACCTGGACTGGCTGCCGGTGCAGGGGTACTCGCCGCTCGACGATGGCATCGGCCGGTACGCCCAGCACCTGTTGCTGCCGACCGTGACGCTGGCTATGGTGTTCGTCGCGCTGATCACGCGCATCACGCGGGCGAGCCTGCTGGACGTGCTGGGCGAAGACTTCGTGCGGACCGCCAGGGCCAAGGGCGTCACCGAACGCTTCGTGCTGTTTCGCCACGCGCTGCGCAACGCCGCGATTCCCATCGTCACGATTGTCGGCGTGGCGCTAACCACCCTGATCAGCGGCGTCGTGGTGACCGAGACGATCTTCAATATCGCCGGCGTCGGCCGCCTGATCGTGGATTCGGTGCTCGCCCGGGACTACCCCGTGGTGCAGGGGACCATCCTGTTCTTCTCGTTCATCTACGTCTTCGTCAACCTGCTGATCGACATGGCGTATGTCGTCCTCGATCCCCGCATCCGCTATTGAACCGCCGACGATCCGGAGCTGACTTATGCCCCCCACTCTTCCCGCCACCCTCCTGCCCGCCGCACCGCCATCGCGGCTGCGCCAGGCCATCACTGCCCTGATCC
Organism: Achromobacter sp. UBA4530; assembly: GCF_002388205.1. Taxonomy (NCBI): domain Bacteria; kingdom Pseudomonadati; phylum Pseudomonadota; class Betaproteobacteria; order Burkholderiales; family Alcaligenaceae; genus Achromobacter; species Achromobacter sp. UBA4530. The sequence continues at coordinate 514,586 of NZ_DGMA01000007.1, forward strand.
ACGATCCCGTGATGCTCGGCTCGCTGCTGCTGCTCGTGCTGCTGGTGGCGCTGACCGTCGGCGCGCCGTGGCTCACTTCCCACGACCCCGGCACGCTCGCGCCGCGCGCGCGGCTGCAGCCGTCTTCCGATGCGTATTGGCTGGGCACCGATTCCCTCGGCCGCGACCTGCTGTCCCGCGTGCTCTACGGCGGCCGCCTGTCGATCACGCTTGCAGCGCTGGTCAGCGTCATTGCCATCGCGGCAGGCCTGGTCATCGGACTGGCCGCCGGGTATGTCCGCCGGCTCGATGCGCCCGTGATGCGATTGATGGACGGCATCATGGCGATCCCCGGCCTGCTCCTGGCGGTGGCGATGGTCGCGCTGGGCGGCGCCAACATCGTGACCATGGTCATCGCGATTTCGATACCCGAGATCCCCCGCGTGGCGCGGCTGGTGCGCGGCGTCGTGCTGTCGGTGCGCGAAGAACCCTATGTCGAAGCGTCGCTGGGTTCCGGCACGCCGGCCCTGAAAGTGTTGTGGTGGCACATCCTGCCCAGCACGATCAACCCGCTGGTGGTGCAAGCCACCTTCGTCTGCGCAGCCGCCATCCTGACCGAAGCCGTGCTGGGTTTTCTGGGACTGGGCTTTCCGCCAGAGATTCCCAGCCTGGGAAGCATCATCGCCGAGGGACGTCCATTCTTCCAGCGCGCCCCCTGGATCGTGCTGTATCCGGGCGTGTTCCTTGCCCTGCTGATCCTTGCCGTGAACATGTTCGGCGACGCTTTGCGCGACCGCCTGGATCCCCGACTCTCCCGCAAATCGAAGGGCTGACGCCATGAACCCAGCATTCCCCCAGGCCCCGGCGGCCGGCGCGTCCGACTCCCCCATCCTGGACGTGCGCAACCTGAAGGTGCGCCTGCCCGGCAGCGGCGATCGTCGATATGCCGTGGACGACGTGTCGTTTACCGTTCGCGCCCGCGAAATCGTCTGCATCGTGGGCGAATCCGGCTCCGGAAAGTCCGTGACGTCCAGCGCCATCATGGGCCTGTTGCCCAAAGGGACGCTCACGCTGGAAAGCGGCCAGATTGCGCTGTCGGGCCGCGACATCACGCACGCCGGACGGGACACGCTGCAGAAGCTGCGCGGCAACCGGATGGCAATGATCTTCCAGGAGCCGATGACGGCACTCAATCCGCTCATGCGCGTCGGCGACCAGATCGCGGAGGTGTTCGAGTTCCACGCGAAGGGCCTCGGCCGCGACGCGGTGGCCAGCCGCGTCCTGACCCTGCTGTCCGATGTGCGCCTGCCCCATCCCGAAAAGCTCCAGCACGCCTACCCGCACCAGTTGTCGGGCGGTCAGCGCCAACGCGTGATGATCGCCATGGCGTTGGCGATGGAGCCGGGCTTGATCATTGCGGACGAGCCGACCACGGCGCTGGACGTGACGACGCAGGCGCAAGTGTTGCGGTTGCTTAACGACCTGCGCGGCCGCCACGACAATGGCGTCCTGTTCATCACCCACGACTTCGATGTCGTCGCGGAGATTGCTGACCGCGTCGTGGTGATGCAGGCGGGCCGCATCGTTGAGCAAGGCGAGGCCGCAGACGTGCTTGAGCGTCCCCGCCACCCCTACACGCAGCGCCTGCTGGCCGCGCGTCCTCGGGGCGATTTCCGTGCCAAGCCGCTGGCGCCGGCGGACACGCCGGCGCTGGAGGTGCGAGACCTGACCCTGCGCTTCGAGACCCGGTCCCTGTTCAAATCCCGACGCCGCCGCGTCGATGCGCTGGGCGGCGTGTCGTTGCAGTTGGCGCGGGGCGAGACACTGGGCATCGTGGGCGAGTCCGGCTCGGGAAAGACAACCCTGGGCCGCTGCCTGGCCCGCTTCGCCTCCCCGACCTCGGGCGAGATTTTCATCGATGGGCAACCGGTCGGCAGGCTGTCCGGACCGGCTGCGCGCGCTTACCGCAAGCGCGTGCAGATGGTGTTTCAGGACCCCTTCCGCTCGTTCAACCCGCGCCGCAGAATCGGCCGCACGCTGGCGGAGGGCCCGCTGAACTTTGGGGCGCAACCCGCGCAGGTCCACGCCCGCATGCTAGAGATGCTGGAGCTCGTCAGCATGGATCCGGGCGCGCTGGACCGGTTTCCGCACGAGTTCTCGGGCGGACAGCGCCAACGCCTGTCAATCGCCCGCGCACTGATGATGGAGCCGGAAATACTGATCGCCGACGAGGCGGTCTCCGCGCTGGACGTTTCTGTGCAGGCGCAGATCCTGGACCTGCTGGAATCCATCCGGGAACGGCTGGGCGTGAGCATTCTTTTCATTACGCACGACCTGCGCGTCGCGGCCCGGCTCTGTCACCGCATCGCCGTCATGCAGCGCGGCAAGGTGGTGGAGATTGGCGCGGCGCGTGACGTGTTCCTGCAGCCGTCCAGTGACTACACCCGGGAACTGATCGCTTCGATTCCTGGCCATGCGCCCGTGGCGGGCAGCGCTGGGAAGGCGTCGTTCGAATCCGGGATCCGCGCCGCCCCGCTGCCTGCCCGTTCAGGATTGCGTGGCGATGCCGGTTTCTGATGAAGGATCGACCGCGCGCAGCAGCCGGCCCAGGTGGCCGCTGCTGGAAAAACCCAGTTCGGCGCTGACCCTTGCCGCCGGTTCGCCCATCGCGAGCCGCTGGCGCGCGGCCTGCGCCAGGACCATGCGGCGCAATGAAATCGGAGACTGGCCGTAGGTCTCCATGCAGGCGCGCTGCAGCGTACGGGTGGTCGCGCCGAGCACGCTGGCCGAATCGGCTATCGCCGGCAACGGCTGCCCCGCTTCCAGCCGCTCGCGCAACAGTTCCAGCCATTGCCGCGCCAGCGGTAGCGGCGCCTGCGGCGTAATGATCTGGCCGTGGATCCGGTGCGTCGCATCCAGTTGGGTGATCAATGCCTCCACCAGCATCGGCAACGCCGACGCAGACAACGCCGGCTTCCAGAGCGCATCCAGCATGGCCTGCGCCGCGCCATCCAATTGCAGCACGCCCCCCGCCCGGCAGGCCCGGAGCAATTCCGGGGCCAGATAGAGTTCGCCATGCTGTTGCGAGATGCTCTCGGCGCGCGTGCTGTGCTCGACATGAGACGGCAGCAACAACGCCTGGCCCCGCACCAGCCGGCAGCGGCGGCGGGCGCCGGCCTCGTCCCGCCAGGCGCTGTCCAGGGCGCCGGCCCGCGGCCAAAGCAGCATGGCGCAGTCGTGCTCATGCCAATGGAAGGCATAGCGCGGCTGCCGGCTGGCCGCCAGGGCGAAACCGGTCTGGGCGATGAGGTCCTGTTTGGAGGAAAGCGGGACGGAACGCGACATGGGGAGTGCGGGCGTGTGGTGCGCTGGGCGTTGCCCGGCAGCGGCAAGATTGGGCGTTGGGCCAGTATCGGCGCGCGGCCGTTTTCATGCAAGCCCGGCGCGGGCGTGTGGTTTCCCTTGTCGCGCTTGGGATCGGCTACTGTCGCGTCGCGGTTCGCCGCCAGCTCGGCCGCTGCCTACGATCTGGGTCATTCAACAAACACACAAGGGGAAATCCATGATCCGCACACTTCCGTCGGCGTTGCTGTCCGCCGCCCTGCTTACCCTGCCGCTGGCCAGCGCCCTGGCTCAACCCGCCTGGCCGGACAAGCCGATCACGCTGATCGTCCCCTTCCCGGCCGGCGGCGGCACGGATCTGGTGGTGCGCACGCTGCAGCCGGCGTTGACGCGCGAATTGAAGCAGACCGTGATCATCCAGAACGCCGGCGGCGCGGGCGGCACCGTGGGTTCGGGCCAGGCCGCGCGCGCCAAGCCGGACGGCTACACCGCGCTGGCCGTCACGACCAGCACCACCGCGCTTGCCGCCCACCTGTACAAGAACCTGCCGTACAAGCCGGCCCAGGATTTCGATTACATCGGCTTCATCGGCACGTCGCCCTATGTGCTGGCAGTGCAGCCGGCCCTGAAGGCGGCCACACTTCCCGAAGTGGTCGGCGCGTTGAAAGCGCGCTCCGTCGGCACGTATGCGTCGGTGGGCGCAGGCACGGTGTCGCACCTGCTGGGCGAGATGTTCAAGAAGGACGAGAAACTGGATCTGACGCACGTTCCCTACCGTGGCGCGGCGCCCGCCTACACGGATCTGATCGGCGGTCAGGTCGACATCATGTTCGATAACCCCGTGGGCCTGGCGCCCTTCGTGCAGAGCGGCAAGCTGATTGCGGTGGCGACCACCAGCGCCACCCCCATCCTGCCCAACGTCCCCACCTTCGTGGCCCAGGGCATGCCCGCCTACACGCAATCGCTCTGGTACGGCCTGGCCTTTCCCAAGGGCACGCCGCCGGCCATCGTGGAAAAGATGAACCTTGCCCTGAATACGGTGCTGCGGGACCCGGCCATTGCCGCCGACCTGGCCGCCAAGGGCGTGGACGTCAAACCCGGCACGGCAGAGTCGCTGACCCAAACCGTCTCACAAGACCTCGCCTTCTGGGGCGACCTCATCACCAAGACCGGAGTCCAGTTTGACTGACCTTCACCCCAACCTCGTCCCCGCCCAGCCTCCCGCCGGCCAGGCGGCCCTGCTGCGCGTATTCGTCGATCCGTCCCAGCCCCTGCAAGGCGGAAATCCGGTGCCGTTGGTGCTTGACGCGCGCGGCATGTCGGCGGCCGACATGCAGGCGCTGGCCGACCTGCTGCGTGGCACGCAGATCTACCTGATCTCCGATGAAGTGTACGAACACATCATCTACGATGGCCGCCGCCACGAATCGGCACTGCGCTACCCCGAACTGCGCGAGCGCACCTTCGTCATCTCCAGCTTCGGCAAGACCTACCACTGCACTGGCTGGAAGATCGGCTACGCCGTGGCGCCGCCGCTGCTGACCGCTGAATTCCGCAAGGTGCACCAGTACAACACCTTCACCAGCTTCGGCCCGGCGCAGTACGGCTTCGCCGCGATGATCCGCGACGAACCGGAGCACCACCTGGAGCTGGGTGCGTTCTACCAGGCCAAGCGCGATCGTTTCCGCGAGCAGCTGGCCAGCACGCGCCTGAAGCCGCTGCCGGTGCCGGGTGGCTATTTCCAGCTGGTCGACTACTCGGCCATCAGCGATCTGCCCGACCATGAATTCGTGAAGTGGCTGACCATCGAGAAGGGCGTCACTGCCATCCCGCTGTCGCCGTTCTACGAAACCGCGCCGGTCGGCCAGCGCCTGGTGCGCCTGTGCTTTGCCAAGAACGAAGCGACCCTGGACGCGGCGATCGAACGCCTGCGTCTGCTGTGAGGAACTGACGACCATGCAGGACCTGCGCATTTCCCTCGTCCAGGGCGACACCCGCTGGCATGACCCGGCGGGTAACCGTGATTACTACGGCGCGTTGCTGGCGCCGCTGGCCGGCAGCACCGACCTGGTGATCCTGCCGGAGACCTTTACCAGTGGCTTCTCCAACGAGGCCATCGCCCAGGCCGAAGGCATGGACGGCCCGACCGTCGCCTGGGTGCGCGGGCAGGCCCGGGCGCTGGACGCGGCGGTGATCGGCAGCGTGCAGCTGCGCGATGGCGAAGGCGTCTACAACCGCCTCTTGTTCGCCACGCCCGATGGCGGGCTGCAGTACTACGACAAGCGCCACCTGTTCCGTTACGGCGGCGAGCACGAGCGCTATGCCGCCGGGCGCGACCGCCTGAGCGTGGAATGGAAGGGCTGGCGGATCAATCCGCAGGTCTGCTACGACCTGCGTTTCCCGGTGTTCTGCCGCAACCGTTACAACGTGGAGCGGGCAGGGCAGATGGATTTCGACCTGCAGATCTTCGTGGCCAACTGGCCCTCGGCGCGCGCCTATGCGTGGACGACCCTGCTGCGCGCGCGGGCGATCGAAAACCTGTGCTTCGTGGCCGCGGTCAACCGCATCGGCGTGGACGGCAACCAGCTGCACTACGCCGGCGACAGCGCAGTGATCGACTTCCTCGGCCAGCCGCAGGTGGAGATCCGCGAGCGCGAACAGGTGGTCACCACCACCATCTCGGCCGAGGCCCTGGCCGCGCACCGCGCACGCTTCCCGGCGATGCTCGATGCCGATGCGTTCCACCTGGACGAGCGCGCCTGAGCGGGCGCTCGACCGGCGGCTGAACGCTTGCCGCACCGGCGCGCGTGCCTGCATCCACCGTGCACGCGCGCGCTGCTAGATTCGCCGGCAGTCCGACCTGAAGTGGAAGTCCTGCCGATGAACAAGCCCCTTGTCCTGCTGCTGGCGCTGGCCGCAGCCTCGCTGGCCCCGGCCGCCCATGCCGGTGGCAACCTTGATTGCCAGCTGCGCTACAACCTGTCCGGCTGGTCGCTGATCTACAAGACCGCCTCGGGCAACGGCACCATCCAGTGCAGCAACGGCGCCAGCATGCCGGTGCACATCCAGCTCAAGGGCGGCGGCCTGACCGTGGGCAAGTCGAAGATCAGCAACGGCCGCGGCAGCTTCACCGGCGCGGTGGGCATCAACGAGCTGCTGGGCACCTACGCGTCGGTGGGCGCGCACGCGGGCGCGGTGAAATCCAGCAACGCGCAGGTGATGACCAAGGGCGACGTTTCGCTGGCCCTGTCCGGCACCGGCAAGGGCTGGGACCTGGGCGTGGACGGCACCGCGTTCACCATCAGCCGTCGCTGATCCCGGTCCCTCCACGCATGGCGTGGATCTACCAGGAATCTGTTCCACCCGATAAAGAAAAACCCCGGCCGGAGCCGGGGTTTTTCATTTCAGCACGGCGTGCGATCAGCCGCCGCGCGGGCCGCTGCGACGCGGGCCGCCCGGACCACGGTTGCCGCCGGGGCCGCCCGGGCCACGGTTGCCACCGGGACCACGGTTGCCACCGGGACCACCCGGGCCACGGTTGCCGCCCGGACCGCGATTGCCGCCCGGACGTGCATTGGCGTTGCCGCCCGGACGACCGTTGCCTGCCGGACGCGTGCTGCCGTACGGGCTGAAGCCCGGATTGGCGTGGTCGGACGGGAAGCTCGGGGCGTTGCCCGGATGGCCGTAGGGGTGCTTGTTGCCCTGGCCCTGCGAGCGGTTGCCCGCACCGGCCGGACGACCCTGGCCACCACCGGCGCCACCACGGCCTTCACCGCCGAAGCCGCCGCGACCCTGGCCGCCACCTGCACCGGCGCCCGGACCCTTCGGCTTGCCGTACGGACGGCCCTGGCCACCCGCGCCAGCGCCCGGACCACGGGCACCCGGGCCGCGTGCGCCCGGACCGGCGTTGCGGTGGCCGCTCGGGCCGGTGCTGACACCGTCCGGCACGTACCAGGTACGGAACGCGGCCGGGTTGCCTTCCGGCAGCGAACGGTCGTTCTTCGGCGCGCGCTGCTTGAACGGCTTCTGCGACTGCTTGGCGGCTGCTTCGCCGCTGACGGTCAGGCCGCCCTTGAAGCCGCCACCCTTGCCACCGCGACCACGGCCGCGGTCTTCGCGCACGTTGTCGAAGCGGCGCAGTTCGCGACCTTCATCGGCGGTGCTGTGGCCGTTGACGTAGGCATTGCCACGACCGCCTTCGCGCACGCGCACGGTGGTCTTGGCAGCACGACGCTGGCCGATCACCGGCTGCAGGGTCAGCGCCGACGGCGCGCCTTCTTCCAGCTTCAGCTGCGCGCGCAGGGCTTCGACCTGGGCGGTCGGCAGTTCCACCGAATGGCCACGGACCAGTTCGCGCGGCAGGCTGACCTTGCCGTAGCGGGTGCGCTTCAGGCGGCTGACCTGGCAGCCCTGCGATTCCCACAGGCGGCGCACTTCGCGGTTGCGGCCTTCCTTCACCACGACGCGGAACCAGTCGTGCGAGTCGGTGCCGCCGATGCGTTCGATCTCGTCGAACTTGGCCGGGCCGTCTTCCAGCGCGACGCCACGGGCGAGGCGGTCGACGATGGCGTCGGAGACCTTTTCCTCGCCTTCCGGGGCACGCACGCGCACCACGTACTCGCGCTCGACCTCGAACGACGGGTGCATCATGGCGTTGGCCAGTTCACCGTCGGTGGTGGCCAGCAGCAGGCCGGTGGTGTTGATGTCCAGGCGGCCGATGGCGATCCAGCGCGCGCCCTTCAGCGGCGGCAGGGATTCAAACACGGTCGGGCGGCCTTCGGGATCTTCGCGGGTGGTCACTTCGCCTTCCGGCTTGTTGTAGACCAGCACGCGCGACGGCTCGGCCAGGGCGGTGGCGACGAAGCCACGGCCATCCAGCTCGATCTTGTCGCCGCTCTTGACCGACATGCCGGTCTGCGCGACTTCGCCGTTGACCTTGACCAGGCCTTCGGCGATGCGCTGTTCCAGCGCGCGGCGCGAGCCGAGGCCGGCCTGGGCCAGCACCTTGTGCAGGCGCTCTTCCAGCTTGAACTGTTCGGAGGTGGCTTCGCGCTTCAGCGAGAGCTTGTTACGGGGGGTGTCACTCATCAGTTTTGCTCCGGCCGACGGTTTCGAGGTCGGCCTCTGGTTCGGAATCGGCTTGGTCAACAGCCACGGTCGTCGTCGCGACGGCGTTGTCTTCGCGTTCGTTCACTGGCACCGCGCGCTCGCCCGGCGCGGAATCGGGGTGCCCATCATCGAGGGGCGAAGGTGCTTGCTCATCGGTGGCCGGCGCAGCAGCTGCGTCGGCGGAATTCTCGGTGTTGCCATCGCCGCCCTGCAGGCCGGCGTCATCGTTGGCGGCCGCGTCGGGGTCGGCGCTGATGTCCGGGCCGGCGGCACCGGCAACGGCGGGACCATCACGGTCCAGCGCCAGCTGCGGCTCCAGCTCGCCCAGGTCTTTCAGTTCCGACAGCGGCGGCAGTTCGTCCAGGCGCTTCAGGCCGAAATAGTCCAGGAAGCCCTTGGTGGTGCCAAACAGCGCCGGCTTGCCAGGCACGTCGCGGTGGCCGACCACGCGGATCCATTCGCGCTCTTCCAGTGCCTGGATGATGTTGCTGCTGACCGCCACGCCGCGCACCTGCTCGATCTCGCCACGGGTGATCGGCTGCCGGTAGGCGATCAGCGCCAGGGTTTCCAGGGTGGCGCGGGTGTAGCGGGTCTTGCGTTCGGTCCACAACCGGCTGATCCAGCCGTGCACTTCGCCGGTCACCTGGTAGCGGAAGCCGGAGGCGACCTCGACCAGTTCCACGCCGCGGCCTTCGCAGCCCTCGCGCAGGCGCTCCAGCGCACGTTCGATGCTGCCCGGCGGTGCCGGTTCCTCTTCCGGGAACAGGTCTTTCAGCTGGGCCAGGGTGAGCGGCTGGCTGGAGGCCAGCAGGGCACCTTCGACAATGCGGTTGATCAGCGTCTGGTCCATCGGCAGTCAGCGCTCACTCGTTTTCATTGGCGGCGTCGTTGTCGTCGAACTCGCTGCTGAACTGCAGCGGGGCGTTGGTGTTGCCGGCGGCCAGGGACTTCACGTAGATCGGCGCCAGCGGTTCTTCCTGGACCAGGTCCAGCAGCTGCTCCTTGGCCAGTTCCAGCACGGCCAGGAACGTGACCAGCACGCCCAGCTTGCCTTCTTCGGCGGTGAACAGCCCTTCAAAGCGGTAGAACCTGCCGTCTTCAAGCCGGCCGAGCACTTCGCCCATGCGCTGCCGCACGCTCAGTGCCTCGCGCTTGATGGCGTGGCCGCTGAACAGCTCGGCGCGCTTGAGCACGTCGTGCAGGGCCAGCAGCATCTCCTTCAGGTCCACCGGCGGCGGCAGCTTCACCGTCGCCCGCTCGGGCATGAAGGCGTGCGCCACCGTGGTGTCGCGGTCCTGGCGGGGCAGGGCGTCGATATCCTCGGCAGCCTGCTTGAAACGTTCGTACTCCTGCAGCCGGCGCACCAGCTCGGCGCGCGGGTCGGCTTCGTCGCCTTCCTCGCTGACCGGGCGCGGCAGCAGCATGCGCGACTTCACCTCGGCCAGGATCGCGGCCATCACCAGGTACTCGGCGGCCAGTTCGAAGCGCAGCTCGCGCATCACGGTGATGTATTCCACGTACTGCCGGGTGATCTCGGCCACGGGAATGTCCAGCACGTCCAGGTTCTGCCGGCGGATCAGGTACAGCAGCAGGTCCAGCGGACCTTCAAAGGCATCCAGGATGACTTCCAGCGCATCCGGCGGGATGTACAGGTCCTGCGGGATCTGCAGGACCGGTTGCCCATGCACCACGGCCAGCGGCATTTCCTGCTGCTGGGGGGCGGGCGGCCGGGTTGGCGGGTTCGCGTCGAGCGCGAGTTCGGAAGTCATCTAATGGACAATAGGATTGCAACGGACCAGTCGCGGTACCGGACCTGCCGGGCCTGCGCCACGGCGCCCCAGGCACCAGTCACGCCGGGATCGGCGCGATTCCACACATATCAAACAGCAGGACGCGCCGCAGGAAACGGCGGCGACGGAACTACGGGGAGGTCGTCTACGTGGCCCGGCCGGTTGGCCCGGTTCGAAGCAGCGGTACGGTCGTCGGGGGCTGCGTTGGCCGCAAAAACCGACGGGCTGCTGCATCAAGCCACGTGCAATGGTGCCTAGGGTACGGCTTTGCCGGGCCAGTGTCCAGCCGGGCCGGTGGCGGTGGCCCATTGGCTAGAATCGACGCACCGCAACATGAACGAGGAATGCCCGTGTTCTATGTGATTGAAGGTTACGACGGCCAGGATGTCCTGGCGCAGCGGCTGCAGGCCCGGCCCGAACACCTGGCGCGGCTGCACGCGCTGCGCGACGAAGGCCGCCTGCTGCTGGCCGGGCCGTGCCCGGCGATCGACAGCGAGGATCCGGGTCCGGCCGGTTTCAGCGGATCGGTGGTGATTGCCGCGTTCGACTCGCTCGCGCAGGCCCGGGAGTGGGCCGATGCCGACCCCTATGTGGCTGCCGGCGTCTACACCCGCGTCGACGTGCGGCCGTTCCGCAAGGTGCTGCCATGAGTGCGCAGCGCATCGATCTGATCCGTGCTGCGCTGCAGCAGGCGTTGGCGCCAAGCACGCTTGAGATCGAAGACGACAGCCACCGCCATGCCGGCCACGCCGGTGCACGTGACGGGCGGGGCCATTTCAACGTGCTGGTGGTCAGCGAGCAGTTCGCCGGCATGGCCCCGCTGGCGCGCCATCGCGCGGTGTATGCCGCGCTGGGCGGACTGATGGAGACCGATATCCATGCGCTGTCCATCCGCGCATACACCCTGTCCGAGCAGGGCTGATGGCCTGTCCCGCAAAGTCCTGCCAGGTCCAGGAACAGACCTGTCCACGTCAGATTTCTGTGTCCATCCGGGGACATTCGTCTAACGGAGTGTTTACAAGCGCAGATGGAAACGCTTACATTCCGCGCCAAGCTGGTAGGTCCAAGCCGTGGAGGGCGGCTTCGTGAACAAGGCAGCCATAACAATCAAAGACGTCGCACGAGAAGCCCGGGTCTCCGTGGCCACGGTTTCCCGCGCGCTGAACGGGCATGAGAATGTCGCCGAACCGGTCCGCCAGCTTGTGCTGGAGGTCGCCGCGAGGCTGCGTTACACCCCGCACGCCGCCGCACGCAGCCTGAGCAGCCGCCGCACCAATACGGTGGGCGTGGTGCTGCCCGATCTGTACGGCGAATTCTTCTCCGAGCTGATGCGCGGCATCGACAACGTTGCCCGCAACCGTCGCCAGCACCTGCTGGTGTCCAGCTACCACGGCGACCAGGTACAGCAGGGCGCCGCCCTGCGTGCCATGCGCGGCCGCGTCGATGGCCTGCTGGTGCTCTCGCCCTATGCCGAGAGCCCCGGCTTCCTCACCGACAACCTGCCGCAGTCGCTGCCCACGGTCCTGATCAACACCTATCTGCCGGGGCAGGATCACCCGGTCCTGAGCATCGACGATCACGCCGGTGCGATGGCCATGACCCGCCACCTGCTCGATGCCGGCCACCGCCGCATCGCGTTCATTTCTGGCCCGGATCTCAACTTCGACGCGCGTGAGCGCCTGCGCGGCTTCCGTGACGCGCTGGCGGCTTTTGGCAACGGCGCCGAAGGCATCGAGTTGCCCGGTGATTTCGACGAAGCTTCCGGCCATCGCGCCGGTCAGGAGATGCTGGCAGCCGGCGCGCTGCCCGATGCCGTGTTCGCCGCCAACGACATGATGGCCCTGGGTTGCCTCTACGCATTCGCGCAGGCAGGCATCCATGTGCCCACCGATGTCGCCCTGGCGGGTTTCGATGACATTCCACTGGCGCGGTTTGTACACCCCTCGTTGACCACCATGCAGGTCAGTATCGCCGAGTTGGGCGATAGGGCGATGACGCGTCTGATGCAGTTGATGGACGGCAACACCCCCGAAGGGGCAGGTGACAAGCAGACGCTCGTTCCCCGCCTCATCGTTCGCGATTCCACCACTCCGCCATCGGGCCATTGAAGCCAGAGGCGTTCCTTCTTTCTTGATTGATCGCAGGTACCGCATCCGCGGATACCGCCACCCGGAGATTGAGTTGATGATGCATTCCACGATCCGCATGCCGGCCCGCCGGCTGCTGAGCACCGCACTGGTCAGCTGCCTGATGCTGGCCGCCGCCCCGAACGTCATGGCGCAGTCGGCCAACGCCAGCCTGCGCGGCCAGGTGGCCGGCGCCCAGGCCGGTTCGGAAGTCACCGCTACCAACGTTGCCACCGGCACCGTCCGTCGCGGCACCGTGCGCGCCGATGGCACCTATTCGCTGATGGGCCTGGACCCGGGCACCTATGACGTGGCCGCCAATGGCCAGACCCAGAAGGTCACCGTCACCGTGGCCTCGACCTCCACGCTGAACTTCAGCGAGGCCGCCGCCGGTGGTACTGCCGGTGGCAGCGCCGCGACCAACCTGGACACCGTCAACGTCGTCGCGCCGACCCTGCTGCAGGAAGTGCGTACCTCCGAAGTCGGCAAGACCGTCAGCCTGCAGCAGATCCAGACCACCCCGCAGGTGTCGCGCAACTTCCTGGAGTTCGCCGATGCCGTGCCGGGCCTGATCTTCACCCGTGATGCCAAGGGCAACACCTCGCTGCGCGGCGGTGCCACCAATTCCGACGGCACCAACGTCTACATCGACGGCGTGGGCCAGAAGAGCTACGTCAAGGGCGGCGGCGTGGCCGGCCAGTCCGGCAGCGCCGGCAACCCGTTCCCGCAGCTGGCCATCGGCGAATACAAGGTCATCAGCGGCAACTACAAGGCCGAGTACGGCCAGGTGTCGAGCGCCGCAGTGACCGCGGCCACCAAGTCCGGTACCAATGAATTCAAGGGTGAGGCGTTCTACCGCTACACCGATGAAGACATGCGCGCCAAGACCCCGGCCGAGCGCCAGGGCGGCAAGGACAAGATGGTCTCGGCCGAGAAGGAATACGGCTTCGCCCTGGGCGGCCCGATCATCCAGGACAAGGCACACTTCTTCGTGACCTACGAAGCCAAGCGCTTCGACCTGCCGGTCACCATCGCTCCGGACGGTGCCGTCACTGGTGCCGCCAGCCTGCTGCCGCCCGCGGGCGCCGCCGGCCTGGGCCCGGCCAGCCAGCCGTTCCAGCAGGACCTGATCTTCGGCAAGATCGACTTCGAGCCGACCGACAACGACCGCATCGAGCTGACCTTCCAGGACCGCGACGAAACCCAGTCGCAGTTCAGTGGCCAGACCTCGCCGGAAGCCGGCCGTGAAGTGGTCAACACCGACCGTCGTTACGCACTGCGCTGGAACCACAGCGGCGAGCGTTTCTACAACGAAATGATGGTCACCCATGAAGATTCCTTCAACAACCCGACCCCGCTGACCCTGGCCAACGGCATCACCTACACCGCACCGGACGGCACCGAAGACCGCACCGTGGTGAAGATCGGTGGCGCCTCGGCACTGGATTCGCAGGTGAAGGGCCAGAAGGGCTGGTCGATCGAAGACAACCTGACCCTGGACGGCATCCAGTGGGCCGGCGACCACACCATCAAGATGGGCGTGAAGTACAAGGCCATCGACCTGTACGCCTCCGATGCGGCGCAGATCAACCCGACCTTCACCTACAGCCTGGGCGATCCGGACTTCCCGGATTCCATCCCGTACAAGGCGCAGTTCGTCAAGCCGGTGACCGGCGTGGACGGCGTGTCGGGTGAAGTGCGTTCGAAGTCCAAGCAGTACGGCGTGTTCATCCAGGACGACTGGCAGGTCAACGACCACCTGCAGATCAACCTCGGCCTGCGCTGGGACTACGAAGTCACCCCGTCCTACCTGGACTTCGTGACCCCGCAGGCGGTGGTCGATGCGATCTACTCGCAGGATCCGCGCGCCCCCGCCGGCCAGACCTACGCCGATTCGCTGGCGCTGGGCGGCCTGGACATCAGCAACTACATCAGCAACGGCCACAACCGCAAGGCATTCAAGGATGCCTGGCAGCCGCGCCTGGGCTTCTCGTATGACATCAACGCCGACGAGCAGCACGTGATCCACGGTGGTGCCGGCCGTTCGTACGACCGCGACCTGTTCGACAACCTGCAGCTGGAAACCACCAAGCTGGCCCTGCCGCAGCCGACGATCTACTTCCGCAACCCGGCCACCGGCACCTGCATCAACGGCCAGGCCGCCTGCTATGACTGGAACCCGAACCTGCTCAACGGCATCGGCAACCTGCAGGACCTGGTCGGCGCGACCAGCAATGCCGGCCTGGAAGTCGACCTGCTCAACAATAAGCTGAAGGCGCCGTACTCGGATCAGTTCAGCCTGGGCATGAGCAACCAGATCGGTGACTGGCTGACCGACGCCACCATCGCCCGCACCCTGAGCTACGACGGCTTCGCCTTCACCCTGGGCAACCGTTACCCGACCGGCCAGTTCTTCGATGACCCGCGCCTGTGCGGTGGCACCGAGGCGGGCCTGAGCCAGGCCTGGAGCTGCAACGTGCCGGGCTTCGGCAGCCTGATCATCGGCCAGCAGGGCATCAAGACCCGTGCGACCCAGGTCCTGCTGTCGGCGCAGAAGCCGTTCACCAAGGAAAGCGGCTGGGGCACCTCGATCGCCTACACCTGGACGACCGCGCGCCACAACCGCGACATCAACGAGAAGTACGCCTTTGACCGCGGCCTGATCGGCGACTACCCGACCATCCGTTCCAACGGTGCACCGCGCCACCGCCTGGTGATGACCGGTTCGTACGCTGGCTTCTGGGGCATCACCTTCGGTGGCAAGATCACCCTGGCCACCCCGACCGCCGTCAACGACTGGTACCCGGTGCCGCAGGCCAGCGGCTTCAACCTGCCGACCCCGCAGGCTGCCGTGCCCAATGCCAATGGCAAGTTCCTGCTGGGTGGCAAGATCTTCGGCTACCGTTCGGTCGACCTGCAGGCGACGAAGACGTTCAAGATGCCGGGCGACACCGAGATGTACGCTCGTATCGACATCATCAACGTGTTCAACTTCGACAACTTCTCCACCTACAACTACGTCAAGACGAACGGCAAGCTGCAGGCCAGCTACAACGAGACCGGCGACATCATCGGTACTCCGCGCCAGGTCAAGGCCGAAGTGGGCTTCCGCTTCTAAGCAACGACGTACGCACCACCCCGTTGCCAGCGGCCCGCCGCTGGCAACGGAACCTGGCAATGGCCGGCCTGCGGGCCGGTCCATTGTCCAGCCCCATGCGGCGTCGCTGCGGCGCTGCATGGGACTGGACAATGCCTGTGTTGAATCGGCCACGAATGCGTGGTTTTTTAAGAGTCTGGTTTGTAAACGATTTCAGGCCATTGGACGTTATGCTTTCCCATCGATCAGCCCACTGGAGGAACCGCGCCATGCAGGCACGCCACCTGTTGACCGCCGCTGCGATGACCCTGGCCATCGCCGCCTGCAAACCGGCCCAGCAGGAGCCTGCAAAGCCCAAGCCGCCGGTGATCCTGCTGGAAGCAGACGCGCCGCCGCGGCCGATGAAGCCGGAACTGCCGCCGCTGTTCGATGACATCGAGCGCCGCACCTTCCAGTTCTTCTGGGACACCACCAACGAACTCAACGGCCTGACCCCGGACCGCTACCCGTCGCGCCCGTTCGCCAGCATCGCCTCGGTCGGCTTCGCGCTGACCGCCTACCCGATCGGCATCGAGAACGGCTGGGTCAGCCGCAACCAGGCAATCGACCGCACCCTGACCACGCTGAAGTTCTTCCGCGACGTGCCGATGGGCCCGCAGCGCACCGGCAAGGCCGGCTACAAGGGCTTCTACTACCACTTCCTGGACATGCAGGAAGGCCGCCGCTACGACAGCTGGGTCGAGCTGTCCTCGGTCGACACCGCGCTGCTGATGATGGGCGTGCTGTTCGCCCAGTCGTACTACGACGGCGACGACCCGCGCGAAAAGGAAATCCGGCAGATCGCCGACCAGCTGTACAAGCAGGTCGACTGGCCGTGGCTGCAGCAGCGTGCGCCGCTGATCTCGATGGGCTGGTTCCCCGAGAGCGGCTTCATCGACCACGACTGGATGGGCTACAACGAGGCGATGATGGTCTACATCCTCGCCCTCGGCTCGCCCAGCCACCCGGTGAGCCCGGATGCGTGGACGGTATGGACGCGCACCTATGACAACGACTGGGGCGTCTACCAGGGCCAGGAATACCTGTCCTTCGGCCCGCTGTTCGGCCACCAGTACAGCCACGTCTGGATCGATTTCCGCGATATCCAGGATGCCTACATGCGCGAGCGTGGCAGCACCTACTTCCTCAACAGCCGCTCGGCGGCGCTGGCGCACCGCGAGTACGCCATCGCCAACCCGATGCAGTGGAAGGACTATGGCGAGAACGTGTGGGGCCTGACCGCCAGCGACGGCCCGCAGAACACCACCCAGGAATACCGTGGCGAGCAGCGCCAGTTCCGCCATTACTCCTCGCGCGGCGCCGGCCTGCGCGAGAACTTCGATGACGGCACCATCGCCCCGACCGCAGCGATCTCCTCGATCGTGTTCGCGCCCGAGGAAGTGATCCCGGCCACGCTGGAGATGCACAAGCGCTACGGCGACTACATCTATTCCAGCTATGGCTTCCTGGATTCGTTCAACCCCAGCTTCAACTACGACATCCCGATCAAGACCGGCCGCATGGTGCCGGACCGCGGCTGGGTGGCCAGCGATTACATCGCCATCGACCAGGGCCCGATCCTGACGATGATCGCCAACTACCGCGATGACTTCGTCTGGGAAGTGATGAAGAAGAACCCGTACATCCGCAAGGGCCTGGAACGGGCCGGTTTCAGCGGTGGCTGGCTTGCCCCGGAAGGGTCGTTCCAGCCCCTGGTGCTGGAAAAGGATGAGAAGGCTGCGGCGGCACGCGCGGTCGGTATCGCAGAATCGCGCGCGGCTGCCGCGCAGGAACAGAAGAACAATGCCAACCGCAACACGGGCCAGGGGAAGTAACAAGGTGCACGATTGGATTGACCGCCTGCGACGCTGGGCCCTGCCTGCGATGGCCGCACTGGCCATGGCCGGCTGCGCGCGCACCGAGCAGGGCACCACGACGGTCCGCTTCTGGGCCATGGGCCGCGAGGCCGAAGTGGTCAGCGAACTCATCCACGAGTTCGAAGCCGAGAACCCCGGCATCAAGGTGGATGTGCAGAACATTCCCTGGACGGCCGCGCACGAGAAGCTGCTGACCGCCTTTGCGGCCGACGGCCTGCCCGATGTCTGCCAGCTCGGCAACACCTGGGTGCCCGAGTTCGCCGAACTCAATGCACTGACCCCGCTGCAGCCGTTCGTGCAGCAGTCGTCCGTGGTCGATCCGAAGGACTACTTCCAGGGCATCTGGGATACCAACGTGATCCACGGTGAGCTGGTGGGCGTGCCGTGGTACGTCGACACCCGCCTGATCTTCTACCGCAAGGACCTGCTGGCGCAGGCCGGCTTCGACCATCCGCCGCGCACCTGGGCGGAGTGGGACCAGCAGATGGCCGCGATCAAGAAGATGCAGGGCCCGAACCGCTATGCGGTGCTGATGCCGATCAACGAGTTCGAGCAGCAGCTGTCGCTGGCCCTGCAGCAGCCCGATCCGCTGCTGCGCGACGAGGACACCCGCGGCAATTTCTCCAGCCCCGGTTTCCGTCGCACCCTGGCCTTCTACGCCAACATGTTCGAGCAGGGCTGGGCGCCGAAGATGTCCGAGACGCAGATCTCCAACGTCTGGGATGAGTTCTTCCGCGGCTTCAACGTGTTCTACATCTCCGGCCCCTGGAACATCCGCGAGTTCAAGAAGCTGCAGCCCAAGGAACTGGAAGGAAAGTGGGGCACCGCCGCCCTGCCGGGCCCGGACGGCCCGGGCGCGGGCATCGCCGGTGGTACCAGCCTGGTGATCTTCCGCAAGTCGCAGCAGAAGGAAGCCTCCTGGAAGCTGATCGAATTCCTGTCGCGCCCGGAAATCCAGGCCCGGTTCCACTCGATCATCGGTGACCTGCCGCCGCGCCGCAGTACCTGGAACGCCCCGTCGCTGGCCAACGATCCGCTGGCCGCCGCGTTCCGTGACCAGCTGGAGCGCGTCAAGCCCACGCCGAAGGTGCTCGAGTGGGAGCGCATCGTGCAGGAAATGCGCATCGTCACCGAGAAGGTGGTGCGTGGCGGCATGCCGCAGGACAAGGCCGTGGAAGAGCTGGACCAGCGCGTGGACAAGGTGCTGGCCAAGCGCCGCTGGATGCATGAACAACAACGCCTGCAGCGCAGCGATGCCCCCCCGGGCTCGACCAGTGCAGTCGCGGCCGGGAGCCCGCAATGAAACGTTCGTCCCTCGCCGGCTGGATCTTCGCCGGCCCCTCGCTGATCGTGCTGGGCGTGTTCTTCGGCCTGCCGGTGGCATCGGCGCTCGCCCTGAGCGTGACCGACTTCGACCTGTACGCGCTGGCTGACGGCGGCAACCTGCGCTTCGTCGGGCTGGGCAACTACGTCGACCTGCTGCAGACGCCGATGTTCTGGAAGTCGCTGTGGAACACCACCTATTTCGTGGTGATCGGCGTGCCGTTGTCGATCGGCGTGTCGCTGGGCGCGGCCATGCTGCTCAATGCACCGGCCGCGCGCTTCAAGGCCCTGTTCCGCACCGCGCTGTTCGCCCCGGTGGTGACCACCCTGGTGGCGGTGGCGGTGATCTGGCGCTACCTGTTCCATACCAGCTACGGCCTGGTGAACTACGGCCTGGGCCATATCGGCATCAGCCCGATCGACTGGCTGGGCGACCCGAACTGGGCGATGCCCACCATCATGCTGTTCGCCGTGTGGAAGAACTTCGGCTACAACATGGTGATCTTCCTGGCCGGCCTGCAGGCCATCCCGCATGACCTGTACGAGGCCGCGCGCATCGATGGCGCCTCGCGCTGGAAGCAGTTCCTGCACATCACCCTGCCGATGCTCGGCCCGGTGCTGCTGGTGGTCGGTGTCATTACCGTGTCCGGCTACTTCCAGCTGTTCGCCGAACCGTACGTCATGACCCGCGGCGACCCACTGCAGAGCACCGTCAGCGTGCTGTATTTCATGTTCGAGGAAGGCTTCAAGTGGTGGAACCTGGGACGCGCCTCTGCCGTGGCGTTCCTGCTGTTCCTGATCATCCTGGCGGTGACCACCGTGATGCTGCGTTTCGGCCGCAAGAGGCAGTTGGTATGAGTCGTGAGATCGGCCAGTCGCGCTGGCACCCGTGGATGATCAATGGCGCGTTGCTGGTGCTGGCCCTGGTCAGCCTGGCACCGCTGTTGTGGATGCTCTCGGTGTCGTTCATGCCGCAGGGCGAGGCGACCCATTTCCCGCCGCCGCTGCTGCCTTCGCACGTCACCACCCACAACTACACCGAGCTGTTCGCGCGCACCGGCATGGGGGGCAACTTCGCCAACAGCCTGCTGGTGTCGGTGGCGATCACCTTCGGTTCGCTGCTGCTCAACACCATGGCCGGCTATGCGTTCGCCAAGCTGAACTTCGTCGGCCGCGAGCGCCTGTTCCAGGTGCTGATGGCGGCGCTGGTGATCCCGGCGCAGGTGGCGATGCTGCCGCTGTTCCTGCTGATGAAGCAGCTGGGCCTGGTCAACAGCTTCGGCGGCGTGATTGTGCCGGCGCTGGCCAGCGTGTTCGGCATCTTCCTGGTGCGCCAGTACGCCCGTTCCATCCCGGACGAGCTGCTGGAAGCGGCCCGCATCGACGGGGCAGGGGAGCTGCGCATCTTCTTCCAGATCGTGCTGCCGATGCTCAAGCCGGTGCTGGTGACCCTGGCGATCTTTACGTTCATGGGCGCGTGGAACGATTTCATGTGGCCGTTGATCGTCTTGACCGATCAGGAGCACTACACTTTGCCGGTGGCGCTGGCCACCCTCTCGCGCGAGCACATCATGGACGTGGAAATGATGATGGCCGGCGCGGTGGTCACCGTGGTTCCGGTGCTGGCCCTGTTCCTGGTGCTGCAGCGGTACTACATCCAAGGTCTGTTGCTGGGGAGCGTCAAGGGATGAAGCGAGCGATCGCCGTTGGATTGGGCCTGTTGTGGACCTCCCTGGCGATCGCCGCACCACCGGCGCTGCCGGCGCCCAAGGTGCTGGACGACTTCGATGACATCAGCGCGTGGAAGCTGGTGCTGTCCGACCAGGTCAGCGGTTCGCTGCGGCCGGTCAGCGGCGCCGGTGGCGGCCGCGCGTTGTGCCTGGACTACGACTTCCACAAGGTGTCCGGCTATGTCGGCCTGCGCCGCGCGCTGAACATCGAGTACCCGGCCAATTACCGCTTCGGCTTCCAGCTGCGCGGCGATTCCCCGCGCAACGACCTGCAGTTCAAGCTGATCGATGCCAGCGGCGACAACGTGTGGTGGGTCAACCGGCCGGGCTACAGCTTCAGCAAGGCCTGGGCGCCGGTGGAGTACCGCCGCCGCCAGATCGACAAGGCCTGGGGCCCCTCGGCCGAGAAGGAGATGGCGCGCAGCGCCGCGGTCGAGTTCACGATCTACAGCAAGGTCGGTGGCCGCGGCACCGTGTGCTTCGACAAGCTGACCCTGCAGGGGCTGCCGCCGCAGGACGAGTCCGCGCTGATGCCGTCGGTGATCGCCGACACGGCCACCGCGCTGCAGGACCGCATGATCGATGGCAAGAGCGATACGTTCTGGGTCAGTGGCGGGGTCAAGCAGCAGACCATCAGCCTGGACCTGCACAAGAGCCGCGAGATCGGCGGTGCGGTGATCGACTGGCTGCCCAACCTGGAGGCGACCCGCTACACGGTGCGCACCTCCGAGGACGGCCGCGACTGGCGGACGGTGCGCGAAGTCACCGGTGGTGGCGGCGGCCGTGACTGGCTGGCGCTGCCCGATACCGATGCGCGCTACGTGCGCTTCGATCTGCAGGACGGGCCGAACTGGCGCTACGGCATCCGCGATATCGCGCTGAAGCCGCTGGCCTTCGCGGCCACGCCCAATGCCTTCCTGTCCTCGGTGGCCGCCGACCTGCCGCGCGGTGCATTGCCGCGTGCCTACGTGGGCGAGCAGCCGTACTGGACCCTGCTGGGCCTCGACGGTGGCCAGGAGCAGGCGCTGATCAGCGAGGATGGCGCACTGGAGCCGGCCAAGGGCAGCTTCAGCATCGAGCCGTTCATCCGCATGGACGGCAAGCTGCTGGACTGGTCCAGTGTGGCCACCACGCAGTCGCTGCAGGACCGTTACCTGCCCATCGCCACGGTCGACTGGGTGCATGAGAAGGCCGGCCTGTCGGTGACCAGTTTCGTGCAGGGCACGCCCGAGCGCGCCCAGCTGATCGGCCGCTACCGCCTGAGCAACCCGGACAAGGTCGCCCACGAATACACCTTGGCGCTGGCAATCCGACCCTGGCAGGTCAATCCGCCGACCCAGTTCCTCAACACCACTGGTGGCTTCAGCCGCATCGAAGCGCTGGACGTGGGCGAGCAGCTGGTGCGGGTAAACGGCGAACCGCGCATCTACCCGCTGCAGGTCCCGGACGCGCGCTTTGCCACGACCTTCGACGGCAAGCTCGATGCGATGCACCTGGCGTCGGGCAACTTCCCGGCGACCACGGCGGTGAAGGACAGCACGGGCCTGGCCTCCGGCGCGATGCTGTACACCATCAAGCTGGAGCCGGGGCAGAGCCGCGAGGTGGCCGTGGTGCTGCCGCAGACCGGCGGCTGGAAGCCGCAGGCGCTGGACGTGGCCAAGGCGCAGCAGCAGGTGGCGGCGATGTGGCGCGACAAGCTGGGCGTGGTCAACCTGCAGGTACCGGCGGCCGGCCAGCCACTGGTTGAAACCCTGCGTACCGCCGTGGCGCACATGCTGATCTCGCGCGTGGGCCCGCGCCTGCAGCCGGGCACGCGTTCGTATGCACGCAGCTGGATCCGCGATGGCGCGATGATTTCCGAAGGCCTGCTGCGCATGGGTCGCAGCGACGCCGTGCGTGATTACGTGACCTGGTATGCGCCGTTCCAGTTCGAGAATGGCAAGGTGCCGTGCTGTGTCGATGCCCGCGGCAGCGACCCGGTGCCCGAGAACGACAGCCACGGCGAGCTGATCTACAACATCGCCGAGTACTGGCGCTACACCGGCGACGGCACGTTCCTGGAACTGATGTGGCCGCACGTGCAGGGCGCCTACAGCTACATGGAGCAGCTGCGCGCCAGCGAGCGCACCGAGGAGAACCGCGCACGCAACCCTGCCTTCTACGGGATGATGCCGGCCTCGATCAGCCATGAAGGCTATTCGGCCAAGCCGATGCACTCGTACTGGGACAACTTCTGGGCGCTGCGCGGCTACAAGGATGCTGCGCAGGTGGCGGCACAGCTGGGCAAGGTGGAGGCGATGCAGATCAGCGAGTCGCGCGACCAGTTCCGCGACGACCTGCAGGCTTCGCTGCTGGCCGCCATGCAGCAGCACAGGATCGATTACCTGCCCGGTTCGGCCGAGCTGGGTGACTTCGATGCCACCTCCACCACCATCGCGCTGGCGCCGGGTGGCGAGCAGGGCCGGCTGCCGCAGGAGGCGCTGGAGGCGACCTTCGAGCGCTACTGGAACGAGTTCGTCGCGCGCCGCGATGGCAAGCGCGAGTGGAAGGACTACACGCCCTACGAATGGCGCAACGTGGCGGCCTTCGTGCGCCTGGGCTGGCGCGACCGCGCCTGGCAGGCCACCCAGTTCTTCTTCAAGGACCGTGCGCCGCAGCCCTGGAACCAGTGGGCCGAAGTGGTCTCGCGCACGCCGCGCAAGCCGTTCTTCGTCGGGGACCTGCCGCATGCCTGGGTGGCGTCTGACTTCGTGCGCTCGGCCCTGGACATGTTCGCCTACAACCGCGACGCCGATGAGGCGCTGGTGCTGGCAGCAGGCATTCCAACCGCCTGGTTCCAGGGGGAGGGCATCGCCGTGCAGGGCCTGCGCACGCCGCAGGGCCAGTTGAACTACCGCCTGCAGCGCAGCGACAAGCAGCTGGTGCTCGACCTGCAAGCGGGCCTGGTGCCGCCGCCCGGTGGCGTGGTGCTGCCGTGGCCGTACAGCGGCGACCCCGGTGAGGCCACCATCAATGGCGAGCCGGCCGTATGGAACAACCGCGAACTGCGCGTGCACCAGTTGCCCGCGCGGATCGAGATCGACGTGCCCAGCGCGGTGCGCCGCGCAGAACGCAAGGGACAGTGAGCATGGCGTTGAAGCAGGGGAGGGCGCGCGTGGCATTGCGCGGCCTGGGGCTGGCAATCGCACTGGCCCTGCCGGGGCTGGCATCGGCACAGCAGGCGGCAGAGGCCGCGCCGGCCCCGGCCGAGGTGTCCACTGCGCCCGGCATGGGGATGGTGACCTTCAACCTGCACCACGACCGCGAGGATTGGCCGACCCGTCGGCGCACGATCCTGGCCGAGCTCAAGCGCCTGCAACCCGATGCCATCGCGCTGCAGGAAGTGATCCAGCGCCGCAACGTACGCAACCAGGCGCAGTGGCTGGCCAGCCAGCTCGGCTACAAGTACGTGTTCGTCTCGACCGATCCGGTGGGGGCGCCCAAGCGCTACGGCAACGCGCTGCTGACCCGGCGCCCGATCCTGGCCCATGGCGAGCACCTGCTGCAGCCGCTGGATGACTACCGCACCGTGGCCCACCTGCGCATCGACGTGGACGGACAGCCGGTGAACGTCTATGCCACGCATCTGAACGAACGCAGCGACGAGCGTGGCCAAGGCATCCGCCGCAGCCAGGTGGAAGACCTGCTGAGCTACATCACCGGGACCTCGGCGGGCGCGCCCGTGGTGATCGCCGGTGATTTCAACGCGCTGGTGGACGCGGGCGACCTGAGCGAGCTGCGCAGCCATTACGGCGACAGCTATGGCAGCGTGCACGTGAATACCGACCTGGCCGGTGTGAGCACGTTGAACCGCCACTATTACCAGGCGCCCTCGCGTATCGACCACATCTTCTTCCAGCAGGACCGGATGGTCGCGCGCGAAGCGAAGATCCTGTTCGATCAGCCCGACGACAGCGGCCGCTTTGCCTCGGACCATTACGGCGTCTGGACCCGGTTGCAGTTCGCCCCGGCGCGCTGACGCCGCGGGATTTCATGCTCTGGCAGGTGCCAACCTCGGTTGGCACGGGCGCGTCCGCGTGCGTTCAATCGTCGGCGCTCTGGTAGGTGCCAACCTTGGTCGGCACGGGCGCGTCCGCGTGCGTTGAATCAACGGCGCCAACCACGGTTGGCATCCACCCATGCAGTGCCGGACGAACAAACAAAAACGGCGGGGATCATCGATCCCCGCCGTTCCGTTTCAAGCGATCAAAGAACGATCAGTTCGCCGGCGGCGTGCGCTTGGCAGCTTCTTCGTCTTCGTCCGATGCCTGGGCATCGGCGGCCTGGCTGGCCGAATCGGCATGGCCATCGGCCACCGGGTCGATGGACGGCGTCACCACGGCTTCGGCCACCGGTGCGGCAGCTTCAACCGGCGCGGCTTCGACAGCCACCGGCGCGGCCGGCTGCTCGACGACCGGTGCGGTTTCGACCACCGGGGCGGACTCGACGACCGGCTTTGCTTCCACCACCGGAGCGGCTTCAACGACCGGAGCGACCTCGGCCACGACCGGTGCGGCTTCAACCACCGGAGCGGCTTCGACGACCACCGGTGCCGGCGCGGCCACCACAGCGGCCTCCTCGACAACGGGCTTGGCCTCGGCCACCACAGCCACCGGCGCTGCCGGCTGGGCCGGGGTTGCGGCGTCGATCTCGTCCAGCATGCTGGTCTGCACCGGCTGCGGCTTCGGCTCGGCCTTGGCGGCAGATTCCTGGGCGGCAGCATCCTGCGGGGCCACCGCGTCGACCACGGCGCTGCTCACGGCAACCACCGGGGCGGCAGCGGCAACAGCCACCGGCGCACGGGCCGGCTTCCCGGCTTCCACGGCCACCGGCTCGACTTCGTCATCGAAATCGAATTCCGGCTGCGAACGGGTCGCCTGCGCGGCAGCGACCGGGGCGGCCTGCGCAGCGTGGTCGGCGACCTGTTCGGTGCTGTCGTTGTCGTTGTCATCGCTTTCGTCACCGTCGTCCTGGTCATCGCCCAGGGCATCGGTACCGGCGGCATTCTCGGCGCCACCGCGACGACGACGACGGCCACCGCGACGGCCACGACGGCGGCGGGTCGCGCCTTCGCCTGCCTGCTCGCCCGAGGCGTCGGTTGCTGCGTCTTCACCGGACACGGCCGTCGCGTCGGCGTCAGCGCCCGCGTTGGCGGCGGCATCGGCGACCGGTGCGGCATCAGCCACCAGCACGTCGGCGGCCGGTGCGACCGGTGCGATCGGTGCGGCGGGCGCAGTGCCTTCCTGCGCGGTCACCGCATTGGCGGCGACGGCGGTGGCGGCTACAGCGGCAGCTGCCGTTGCGGTATCGACCGGTGCTTCGGCGGCGGTGCGCTGCGGCTTCTCGGCCGGCTTGTCGCCGTCCTGCTGCGGGCGCGGCTGCTTGGGCTGCTTCAGCTTCGGCTGCTGCTGCGGGTTCTGGCCCTGCTGCTCGTTGCGCGGCGGCTTCTGCTGCTGCGGCTGCTGCTGGCCATCCTTCTGCTGGGCGTCCTTCTGCTTGCCCTGCTGCGGCTGCTGCTGGGCGTTGCCGTTGTTGTTGCCGCCCTGGCGGCCGTCCTTGCGCTGCTCACCGCGGTCCTTGCGGTTGCCGCCGTCCTTCTGCTGCTGGGCGTTGGCGTTGCCGCCGTTGCCACGGCTGTCGTCGCGACGGTCCCTGCGGTCCTTGTTGCGATCCTTGTTGCGGTCCTTGCGGCCGCCATCCTGCTGCGGCTGGCGGGCAGCCGGGGCCGGAGCGGGGGCCGGAGCCGGTTCGCCACCGAAGATGCGCTTCAGCCAGCCGACCACGCCGCCACTGGCGGCCGGTGCCGGTGCTGCGGCGACCGGTGCCGGGGCCGGAGCGGCCACCGGTTCGGCTTCGGCACGCACCGGGGCCGGCGCGGTGTGCTTGACCTGGGTCACCGCCGGCGGCGGGATGTTCAGCTGGCCCTTGGTCAGCGCGTGCACCGGCAGCTTGCGCGGGGTGCCACGCTGGTAGCTCGGCTTGTTGCTCTCTTCACCCAGCTCGTTCTCGCGCAGGCGGGTCACGGTGTAATGCGGGGTGTGCAGCTGCTCGTCGGCGACGATCACGATCGGCGCCTCGTGGCGCTTCTCGATCTCGCGCAGGGCGCTGCGCTTCTCGTTCAGCAGGTAATTGGCGATCTCCACCGGGGCCTGGACCAGCACCTGCCCGGTGTTCTCCTTCATCGCATGCTCTTCGGCGACGCGGATGATCGACAGCGACAGCGACTCGACGCTGCGCATGCGGCCGTGGCCGTCACAACGCGGGCAGACGATCTGGCTGGATTCACCCAGGCTCGGGCGCAGGCGCTGGCGGCTCATTTCGAGCAGGCCGAAGCGCGAGATGCGGCCGACCTGGACGCGCGCGCGGTCGTACTTCAGCGCGTTGGCCAGGCGGTTCTCGACCTCACGCTGGTGCTTGTTGGAGGCCATGTCGATGAAGTCGATGACCACCAGGCCGCCCAGGTCGCGCAGGCGCAGCTGGCGGGCCACTTCCTCGGCCGCTTCCAGGTTGGTCTGGAAGGCGGTGTCCTCGATGTCGCTGCCCTTGGTGGCGCGCGAGGAGTTGACGTCGACGGCGGTCAGCGCTTCGGTCTGGTCGACCACGATCGAGCCGCCCGACGGCAGGCGCACGTTGCGCTCGTAGGCGCCTTCGATCTGCGATTCGATCTGGAAGCGGTTGAACAGCGGGATGTCGTCCTTGTAATGCTTGAGCTTGCGCAGGGTCTGCGGCATCACCTGCTGCATGAACTCGCGGGCGTGCTCGTACATCTCCTCGGTGTCCACCAGGATCTCGCCGATGTCGGCGCGCAGGTAGTCACGCAGGGCGCGCACGATCAGACGCGATTCCTGGTAGATCAGGAACGGTGCCGGCTTGCTCAGGGCCGCCTCGGCGATCGCGCGCCAGACGTTCAGCAGGTAGTCCAGATCCCACTGCAGTTCTTCGGCATCGCGGCCGACGCCGGCGGTGCGGATGATCACGCCCATGTCGTCGGGGATGTTCAGCTTGTCCAAGGCGTCCTTCAGGGCAGCCCGGTCTTCGCCTTCGATGCGACGGGAGACACCGCCCGCGCTCGGCGAGTTCGGCATCAGCACCATGTAACGGCCGGCCAGGGAGATGAACGTGGTCAGGGCGGCGCCCTTGTTGCCGCGCTCTTCCTTGTCCACCTGGACGACGATTTCCTGGCCTTCCTTCAGCAGCTCGCGGATGCCGGCCTTGTTGTGGTCGACGCCGGCCTGGAAGTAGTCGCGGGAAATTTCCTTCAGCGGCAGGAAGCCATGGCGGCCACCACCGTATTCGACGAAGGCCGCTTCCAGCGAGGGCTCGATGCGGAAGATCCGGCCCTTGTAGATGTTGGACTTCTTCTGTTCCTTCGCCGGCTGCTCGATATCGATGTCATACAACGATTGGCCATCGACGATGGCAACACGCAGCTCTTCGGCCTGCGTGGCGTTGATCAGCATTCGCTTCATTGTTGCGTTCCTCGCAAGCGGCTACCGCGCGGAACGCCATGGGGTTTCGCCTCTGGACACGGTTCGCCGCCCATTCGCGCATGCGCGGGGAGGGCGGCTTGGGTTTCCAGCGCTACGACACCACGGCAGGCCGCGGGAGCGCTTCACTTTTCTGGTTTTGGGGTGTTGCAGGGCCGGAGGCAGCTGTCAGCCAGGCTGGAGCGCCACACGGGACATGTTCAGCACGGTTGCGTGTCAGGCATCCGGCGATGGCCGGGAAGGCCGGTGAGCCGCTAACATGGCCGCCCCGCGGGCGGTGGTCGCGCACTGTGCCGGATTCGTCGGAAGCTGGGCTTCTGGCCCTGAGTAACTTCCAACAAAATCAATCCCTTATCTCGCCCCCCGAGTGTAACAGAATAAACAGCCAGATGACTGCCTCAGACCCCACCAAGCCCGCTGGCGACAAGCCTTCCGTGCGCATGATCACCGTTCCCGAGGACCGTGCAGGCCAGCGCCTGGACAATTTCCTGCTGGGCCAGCTCAAGGGCGCCCCGCGCAGCCTGGTCTACAAGCTGGTGCGCAGCGGCCAGGTCCGCGTGAATGGCGGCCGCGCCAAGGCCGAACGCAAGCTGGAGGCGGGCGACGAGGTGCGTGTGCCGCCGGTTCGTCTCACCGAGGAAGGAGACAAGGCGGGTCCGCCCGAGTCCTTCATGCGCCGGCTGGAGCAGGCCATCGTCTTCGAAGATGCGCGCCTGCTGGCCCTGAACAAGCCGACCGGCGTGGCCAGCCACGGCGGCAGCGGCATCAGCTTCGGCGCCATCGAGACCCTGCGTGCCCTGCGCCCGGGGCAGACCCTGGAGCTGGTCCACCGGTTGGATCGCGACACCTCGGGCCTGCTGATCGTGGCCAAGAAGCGTTCGGCGCTGAGCGAGCTGCAGGCGCTGCTGCGTGAAGACCACGGTGCCGGCATCCGCAAGCGCTACCTGACCCTGCTGGCCGGGCGCATGCCCGACGGCGTGATGACGGTCGACGCGCCGCTGCACGTCGGCCTGCGCCAGGGCGGCGAGCGCCACGTGCAGGTCAACGCGATCGGCAAGGAATCGATCAGCCACTTCCGGGTGCTGGAGCGCAAGGGCGGCCATTCGTATTGCGAAGTGCGCATCGAGACCGGCCGTACCCACCAGATCCGCGTGCATGCCCAGCATCTGGGTCATCCGGTGGCTGGTGACGACAAGTACGGCGATCCGGCAGTCAACAAGCGGCTTCGTGAGCAGATCGGGCTGAAGCGCCTGTTCCTGCACGCGGCCTCGCTGGAGTTCGCGCTGGACGCCGGCAAGACCCCGTACGTGCTGAACGCACCGCTGGCCGACGAGCTGGTGGAAGCGCTCGACCGCCTGAAGTAAGCGACCCATGTAGAGTCGAGCCGTGCTCGACTGCTCTTCGGCCGGGCGCGGCGGAAAGCCAGTCGAGCAAGCTCGACTCTACGGGGCGAGATGGCGCGGAAAGCGGAAAGCCAGTCGAGCACGGCTCGACTCTACAGGGCGGCGCGCAAGTCCCTCACCACTTGAACAGCACCAGGCTGATCGCCAGCGTGCCCATGCCCGCCACCAGCCCGTACACGGTCTCGTGGCCCTTGGCATAACGCTTGGCCGCCGGCAGCAGCTCATCCAGCGCCAGGAACACCATCACGCCGGCAATCAGCCCGAACACCCAGCCGAACGTGGCGTGCGACAGCGAACCCTTCAGCAGGAAGTAGCCGAGCACCGCGCCCACCGGCTCGGCCAGGCCCGACAGCAGGCTGGCCAGGAAGGCATGCAGCTTGCTCTGGGTGGCGAAGTACACCGGCACCGCGATGGCGATGCCTTCGGGAATGTTGTGGATGGCGATGGCGAAGGCGAGCGGCATGCCCACTGACGGGCTTTCCACGGTCGCGAAGAAGGTCGCCAGGCCCTCGGGAAAGTTGTGCGCGGTGATCGCCACGGCGGTCAGCAGGCCGACGCGCTTGATGTAGGCCTTGTTGTTGTCGAGGAACGCCGGTTCCTTCGAATCCAGCGTCTCGTGCGGGTTCGGGATCAGGTGATCGATCGCCACGATGGCCAGCACGCCCAGCAGGAAGGCGATGGTGCCGTAGGTGAAACCGCTGCGCTCGCCATAGGCCAGTGCGAACGATGCGATGGACTTGTTCAGGATTTCCGACAGCGAGACATACACCATCGCGCCGCCGGCAAAGGCCAGGCCGAACGCCAGCAGGCGGGGGCTGGGCCGGCGCGAGAACAGCACCAGCAGGCTGCCGATGGCTGTCGCCAGGCCGGCAGCAAGGGTGACCGCAAGCGCGATCCAGAAATTTTCCGGGGAGATCTGCAGCATTTACCGACGCGTTCCTGGTCATTCAGCAACCGCCCCGGGCAGGCCGGGGCGGCGGGGGCGAGGCGGGCGTCGGCTGGCCTCGTCGCTACGCCGGCCTTCAGCCGCCGCGGCGCATCCGCTCTTCGATGGCGAAGCACTGGTCCGGCTTCGGCTGCGGCGGGTTGAAGCTGACCGGCACCTGGATGGTGGCGGGCACGGCCTGGCCGTTGCGGGTGGCGGCCTTGAACTCCCAGGCCTGCACGGCGGTCCTGGCCAGGTCGTCCAGCTGCGCGTTGACGGCGCCGGTCAGCAGCAGGACCTCGCTGGGACGGCCATCGGTGCCGATGGTGACCTTGAAGGTGCTGGTGCCGCCCACGCCGGTGCAGGCCAGTTCCATCGGGTACTGCGGCGGCGGGGTTTTCACTGCCGCCACCTCGGTGGGCGGGGCGGCCGGCGGCGCCGGCGGCTCGGACGAACCACAGCCGGCCAGGCCGTTGGCGGCGAGCAGGGACAGGCTCAGCAGTCGAACATTCATTTCACGTGCTCCGTCAGGGCCGAGGTCTTGGCTGCGCAGATGAAGTCGTTCTCGCTCAGCCCGCCCACGTCATGGGTGGAGTAGCGCACGACGGCGCGGTCGTAATGCACGCCCAGGTCCGGGTGGTGGTCCTCGTGGTGGGCGATCCAGGCCAGCGCGTTCACGAAGGCCATGGTGGCGTAGTAATCCTTGAAGCGGAACGTGCGCACCAGCGCCTGGCCGGCCTCGGCCAGTTCCCAGCCCGGCACCTGCGGCAGCAGTTCGGCCAGGCGGGCCTCGCCCAGCTTGTGATCGCTGCCCTTGCGCGGCACGCAACGCGCCTGCGCCAGCGGAATCAGGTCGGACATGGGTTCCTCCACCTCGTGTTGACTGAACAATGCGCCGGGCGGTGTATAAACCGTATGAGCGACCGGCGCTGACTTGGCTAGAATAGCCTGATGATCCAGATCTCCGACACTGCCCAGACCCACTTCCGCAAGCTGATCGAACGCGAGGGCGTGCCCGGCATGGGCGTGCGCCTGAGCGCCGTCGACCCCGGCACCCCGCGCGCAGACGCCCGCCTGGAGTTCGCCGAACCCAGCGACCTGCTGGGTGACGAGTGGGCCGTGGACTGCGATGGCTTCACCCTCTATGTCGACGCGCTCAGCGTGGGCTGGCTCGACGGTGCCGAGATCGACATCGTTCCCGGCACCGCCGGCACCCAGCAGCTGACCATCAAGGCCCCGCGCATCAAGGGCGAAGCGCCCGGCGAGGCCGCCTCGCTGGTCGAGCGCGTGCACTGGGTGGTGGAAAACGAAGTCAACCCGCAGCTCGCTTCGCATGGCGGCAAGGTCGCCGTGCAGGAAGTCTCGGCCGATGGCGTGGTGCTGCTGCGCTTCGGCGGCGGCTGCCAGGGTTGTGGCATGGCCGACGTCACGCTCAAGCAGGGCATCGAGAAGACCCTGATGGGCCGCGTGCCGGGCGTCACCGCCGTGCGCGACGCGACCGACCATGACAGCGGCCACGCGCCGTACATCCCCCGCGGCAACGCCGCCTGATCGCCAACGCGTGCCTCTGCCCAGAGCCGAGCAACTGATCGATCTGCTGCTGGCGCGCCAGCAGCACCCCCTCATCCTCGAAAAGCGCACGCGCCTGCCGTATGGCTGGGCGATCTGGCTGCGCTCGCTGAAGCCGATCGCGCGGCCGTTCCACGCCAGCGACGTGATCGCGCTGCTGCTGCCACGGCCCCTGCCCGGACGCCCCGGGCTGCTGCCGGCCTTGGGCCCGTGGGGCGCGGCGCGGCGCCTGCTGTGGCAGGGGTGGGAACCGGCCCCGCGTGACCAGCGCTGGATGCGCTGGACCTCGGCGGTGGTCAGCGCGCTGCTGCACCTGCTGTTCTTCCTGTTGCTGCTGTGGGTGGCGGTGATCCGCACCACAGCGCCGGACGACGCCGGTGCCGAAGGCGAGCGCGTGCAGATTGAGTTTGTCGGCCGCGGCGCGCAGGAAGGCGGCGGCGACCAGCCCGGCGCCGAGGCGGCCGCTGCTGCCGAAGCCGGTGCGGTGGCCAGTGGCCAGCCGGCGGGCGAGGCCAGCGCGCCGCGTCCGCAACCGGCCGCGCCTGCTGCAGCCGCACCTGCCCCGGCGAGCAGTGCCGCAGTGACGCCGCCACCGCCGGCGCAGAGCGAGCCCGCACCGCAGGCTGCGCCTCCGCCGACACCGGTGCAGGCCACTGCGGTGGCCGAGGCGACCACCGATTTCGTGGTGCCCCCGGTCAGCGTGCCGCGCACCGAAGTGAACATCGTGCCGCGTGACACCACGCCCGCCGTGCGCGAGCGCAGCGTGCAGACCGTGCAGGCGCCAGCCGTACCGATGCAGGTGCGGCAGGTGCCGCTGGCCGTGCCTGCCCCGGCGGTCCGCGAGGTGCAGGTGCAGGAGCGTGAGGTCGCCACGCTGGAAGCTCCGGTGGCGCCGCAGCCGGTGCGCAGCGCCGACGTGCAGGTACGCCTGCCGCAGCAGCGCGAGGTGCAGGTGCGCGAGCGCGAAGTGCAGGCGGTGGTCGACCCGCAGGTGCGCATGGCGGCCGTGCCTGGCCGCGAACCCAGCGTGCGTGCGCCGACCGGTCGTGAGGTGCAGGTGCGCGAACGCAGCGTGGCCAACGCGCCGGTCGCTGCGTCGTCGCCTTCCAGTGGCGCCAGCACTGCACCGACGCCGGCCCCGGCCGGCAGTGCGGCCCGCCAATCCAGTACGGCATCGGCGCGACCGGCCGCCAGTTCGGCGACCCCCGCGCAGGCCGGTGCGCGTCCTGCGCCGGACCCGGGCAACTGGGCAACGCCGGCAAAGGGCGATGATTGGGGTGCCTCGGACCGCAACCATGACGGCGCGCGCAGCGGTGCAGCGCAGGCCAGCACGCAGGGTGCGGGGCAGGGGCTGTTCAATGCCGATGGCAGCGTCAAGGTGCCGGGCGGGGAAGGCAAGGGTGAGGCCGAGCGTGGTGCCCCGGGTGGGGCCAACGATGGCTGGACCAAGGAGCGCATCGCCGAGTCGGGCCGATGGCTGAAGCGGCCGCCGTACGACTACACGCCCACCTCGTTCGACAAGTACTGGGTGCCGCAGGAATCGCTGCTGGCCGAATGGGTGCGCAAGGGCGTCAAGGCGATGGAGATCCCGTTGCCGGGTACCAGCACGAAGATCTCCTGCGTGATCTCGATCCTGCAGGCCGGTGGTGGCTGCGGCCTGACCGACCCGAACATGCAGGACCAGCCGGCGGTGGCAAGGCCGCCACCGGACATCCCGTTCAAGAAAGAACTCCAGGAAGACAACGGCAGCCGGTAACGGCGGACTGTACGCCGCATGCCGCGCTGCGCGCTCGCCGGGCGTGGCCCGGCGCTACCGCTCACTCGCTCTGCGAGAGGAACACCCAGAACGGCACGTCACGCCCGACCCAGTCGCGGCTGGCCTCATCCATCACGTCCAGCAGCGTGTCGAAATCCTTCGCCGCGCCAGCGCGCAGCGCATCGACGTCGGCCAGGAACAGTGCATAGCCCGGTGCGGGCAGCCACTGCAGGTCGCGCAGGTTGTCGGCCAGCGCATCCCAGTTGCCGCCGAAGCCTGCCGGGAAATCGAGCTGTGCGGCCAGCCGCGCCAGCAGGGTGCGCTTGTCGGCTACACCGTGCAGGTCGATGCGGATCACCTTCAGCGAAGCATCGCGCATGGCCGCAGCCAGGTCGCTGATGTCGCCGGTGTCGATGGCGTAGACGCCGGCGTTGTTGATGTCATGCAGGCCGAGGCCGAAATCGTCGTGGCTCATGGGCGTTCTCCCGGGGCCGGTACGGTGAAGCTGCGGAACGAATCGTAGTGATCGTCGGTGTAGTACCACGCCTGCGGCGGATCGCCGCCGGTGATGATGCGGCGCGTGCCGCGGTTGGAGGCACCGGGGGTGTCGACCGTGTACTCGCGGTAGTAACCGCGCGGCCGCTGCGGCAGGCGCTGCTCGCGGTTGCCGAAGGTGGTGCCGTCCTGGCGGTGCGGGTAGGGGCCGCCGCGCTGGATGAGGGCGATGGTCTGGCGCGCTTCGGCCGGCAGGAAGCCGGGCAGGCCGTCGTTGCGGTCGCCGCCGCCGCCATGCACAGCCGGTGCGCTGCGGTTGGCCGCGCCCTGCAGGTCCTGTGCGAACTGCGGTGCCGGTGGCCGCTGCAGGAAATGGTTGGCGACCAGGCCGAGCAGCAGCAGGGCGA
>NZ_DGMA01000007.1:549234-549387 GCF_002388205.1 Achromobacter sp. UBA4530
GCCGAGCAGCAGCAGGGCGATGGCGGTGATCAACAGCCGGGGGTTGCGCATGGGCCGTGGCGGGCGAGGGAAGTGCGTGCACTGTAGCGCCTGCGCGCTGCACCGTGCATGAGGAGCGGTGGCCGCGTCACTGTTGCGTAACAATTGCCAATG
>NZ_DGMA01000008.1:0-268471 GCF_002388205.1 Achromobacter sp. UBA4530
CGGCCGCTTTGATGTCGCGGTAGGCTTAGGCGCGTAGGCCATTCGCAACGGAAGGATTGGCAGGCCAGTGCGTTCGCAGGCGTTACATGTGCCCGTAGGATTGGGGACAGCATGGCGGATCGCCCAACTCAAGGTCGTGCTGACGCTCATAAGTTCCTTTGCTTGGCGCAGTGTGGCAGTAGTCGGTGATGACCTGTCGCCTCAATGCAAACCCTGTGCCAAGTTGGAAGCGTCTTTCCGTTGTTCTTTCTTATCAACTGCTTACGCGTGCTTCACCGCCCAACATGGGAATCCCAACGGCGCAAAGGCAGCGGAAGTGTTTTTTTCAACGGAAGTTCGGGCCATTTGTGGCCCGACATTCTTCAACGGTTTGAAAACAAACAAAAAAGAATCGGGCCAACTTTGGCCCGGGCGAGCCAAAGTTGGCCCGATCATCCCCATTCAGGCGAATCGCAGATCTCGTCGTCGACTCATCTTTGTCCTCGCCTCTGCCCATCCGCCCCGGCCCTCAATGCGCCGACGCATCCAAAAACCGATGCACCACCCGCACCGCAGCCGCGCCTTCGGCAATGCTCGCCAGCACATGCTTCACCGACCCCGCACGCGCCGCGCCCACGGCGAACACGCCTGGCTGCGAGCTTTCATAATCGCGTGCCTGCATCGACCCCGCGGCGGCAAGACCCGTATGGATGCAGCCCTGGTCATCCGTGTCCAGCCACCCGTCCAGCCAGGCGGTGTTGGCGTGATCGGTCACCGTTTCCGCATCGCCCCGCATGCCGGTCGCAACGATGAGGCTGCGCGCCTCGACGAGCCGGCCGTCGTCCAGCCATACCCGATAGGGATAACAGCCGCCGTCGAAGCGGCTGACCGTGCGCAGCGGCAGGACGTGCGCGCCGAAGCGCTTGCTCTGGTCCTCGGCGCGGCGCAGCAGCGGGCCCTCGCATAATCCGGTGATCGTGCCCGGAAAGCCCTTCAGCACGTCCAGTCCGGGCGCGTCGCCACAGGAGAGCGAGCCGCCCACCAGCAATGTCTGCAGCCCCTCGGAGGCGGCATAGGCGGCGGCGGCCAATCCAGCCGGCCCGCCGCCGATCACGGCCAGGTCCATGACGGGATCTTCCTGCGCGCTTCCCGCCACTGAGCGCAGAATGGCGCCCCCATACGGCCGGCGCCGCAGATACCCGATCCTGCGCAGCATGAACGCGCGCAGGATGATTTCTGCCAGCGGCCGCTCCGCCAGAATCAGCGTTTCAAGCGCTGCGCGGCTCAGCCGCAACAGGCGGCTGGGGGTATTGGCGCGCACCGTGACCGCATTCGGCCGGTCGGTGAAGAGGTCCAGGCTGCCCGTGAATTCGCCGTCACGATGGACAAGCAGACTGCGCATGGCGCCGCCGGCGTCGGCTTCCAGCACTTCGGCATAGCCCTGGAGCAGGATGTAGAACGCGGCTTCGCGATCACCGCTGTTGAGCAGCACCCGGCCCGGCTCGGCCGACATCTCCTCGCCATAGGCGGCCGCGCGCTCGATCAGCGCGCGCGGCAGCATCGGAAACGCCTGCGCATGCAACGCGGCCAAATCGGGCGGCAGGTTGGCCGGCGGGCGGCCGGCGGCAAGAACACTCATGGAACGCTTTCGGAACATCGGGGACAGAGGGAAGGCATTCCATCACGGTAGCGCCATGGCGGGGGCACGTCTTGCCCACTTGCGTCCTGCTTTGCACGAAAGAGCAACGCGCGCGTCCTCGGCAACGAAGCCGCGCCGCCCGGGCTGCCGGCCGCTTAGCGCTATCTCAAGCTCCGTGTTCCCTGCGCCACGCCCCCGGCGCCACCCCCACCACACTGGTGAACACGCGCGTCATGTGCGCCTGGTCGGCAAAGCCGCACAAGAGCGCGATGTCGGTGATGGACCGGCCCGGTGCGCGCAGCAGTTCCTGCGCCTTTTGCACCCGCTGCTCCAGCAGCCACCGATGCGGCGTAGTGCCGACTGTCTGGCGGAACGCCTTGATGAAATAGCTGCGGGACAGATTGCAGGCCTCGGCGATATCTGCAACGGATGCGTCCTCGCGCAGGGACGCCAGCAGCATGTCCTTGGCGCGCGCCTCCAGCTTGCGGGACAGCACGCGGCCCCCGCCCGAGTCCGCCCAGCCGCTCGTCGCCCCGGCCCCGTATTGCGACAGCAGATGGGTGCCCAGGGCCAGACTCAAATGATCCACGAAGAGTCCACTCGTCTGCGCGGGATTCGCCACCACGCCCGCCAGCACCTGCGACAGGTGGCCCAGCACCGGATCGGGCTGCCCATTGCGCGGCAGCAGGCTGCTGACACGCGGACCGCCCTTCTCGTCGTTGATGCGTTCGATGAACGCGCGGGGCATTTCGACCAACATGAAATCGAAGCCGCCTTGCAGGTCGGCCCGGTAATCGTCGGTGAAGTCGCGGATGTAGATTGAACCCGCGTCGAAATCATGGGTCGACGCGTGATTGCCCTGCAGGATGCGGCGACGGTGGCCGCCCCGCAGCGCCACGCCCACCAGAAACCCGCGATGCGACGCCGGCGTTTCGACGCTGCCGAATTGCGCGGTTTCAGTGCGCTTGCGGTAGAACGTCAGTCCGCCTCCGTGGAATTCCTGATTCACAGCCAGTTTGCTGGCCGAGCAGCCCAGCGTGTCGGTGGACCGCGCGGGCGTGGGTTCGGGAATCAGAAGCTGGGGGGCGGGCATTGAAGCGGTCCAAATCGGGGCAAACGCATTTCGGGGTCGAAGATAGCAGGCGATGCTGCTTCGCAACAAGCAACATTTGGCAAAAGCAGCTGCCGCGAGCCCCCCGCTTCATCCATCCCGTCAGCGTGTCACGACGCTGTCAACAAACGCAGCCAGCTCCCGGTTGAACCTGTCCGCCTCCTCCATGAATGGCGCGTGCCCGGAGGCCGCATAGATCTTGCTGCGCACGTGCGGGTTCAGCGCCCTCGCCCGGTCGATTGACGGCGCCGGCTGCACCAGGGCGTCCTTCGCGCCGTAGATCAGCAGCAAAGGCTTGCGCGCCGAGCCGAGGCCACGCGCCGCCTCGACCGTCATCGATTGCACGGCGGCCTGCATGTCGAAGGACGCCATGGCGGCATTGGCCAGGAGCCGTTGGAACGTGACGCCATCGGGCGCTTGCGCAAAGCACAGGCCGATGAACTCACGCTCCGCGTCCAGGTGGGTCTTCAGATCCGGCGACACCATGTCCCGGTATAGGGCAGGATGCGGTGCGATCTGCTTGGGATCCAGCTCGATCACACCCCCCACATAGACGGCGCCCGCAATCTGCGCGTCACCGTAAGCGGCAAGGTAGTTGGTCGTCACCGCGGCGCCCAGCGACCAGCCGACGACGACGGGATTTTGCGCGCCGGTCGCCGTGATCACTGCCGCCAGATCGTCCGCCCAGCGCCGGCCATCGGTATACGCCGCCGCGTCCACCGGTTTGCCCGACAGACCGTGACCCCGCAGGTCGTACGTGATCAGCCGATACCGCTGCAGCGCCGGGCTGGCAAGCTGGGCCTCCCAGTTCAGGTGGCTACCCAGCAATCCGTGTACGAAAACGACCGGCGGACCCGCGGCATTGCCGGCCTCCTGGACGGCGAGGGCCACGCCATCAGGCGCCGTGACGGTGTAATGCCGGGATTGCGCGTTGGCGACCACGGAGACTGCCATGAACAAGGCTGCTGCCGCCACATGGCGAAAAAAGGTTCTGCGTTGCATGGATGATGCATCCCGAAGATTGGAGGGAGCGCCAGTTTCAACCCTCACACCTATGTCAAGGTCAAGCACCAATCTGCTACGCTTTCCCGCATGAAAACGCCCCCGCCTCAAACACCCATGTCGATCGGCGAGCTCGCCCGCAAAACCGGCGCAAGCCTGCGTTCGCTGCGCCACTACGACGACCACGGTCTTCTTGCGTCGGCACGGACGGACAATGGGTATCGCACATTCCCCGCCGCCGCTGTGACTCAGGTCCGGCAAATCCAGCGCCTGATCGCCTCGGGGTTCACGTTGGCGGAGATCCGCGGATTTCCCGATTGCATGCGGCTGATCGAAGGCGCGGCGGCGTGCCCGGAGACGTCCGAGGTGCAGCGCCAGCGGTTGGCATCCGTGGAGCGCCAGATCGCCGACCTCGAGCGCCGCCGCGCTCGCCTGCGACAGATGTTGGAAGATACCGGCAACCCTTCTCCGCCATGATGCGCGCAGAAGTCCCTAACCCGTAGCGCACGCGTTTGCACCGGGATTCCATGTCCACCTTGACGCCCCGCTCCCCTGCCAAGCCCGCGCCGAACTGGTTGCGCTGGCTGCCCGGCCTGGCAATGCTCAAGTCCTATCAGGCAGGTTGGCTGCCCAAGGACGTCGCGGCCGGTCTGGTCCTGACAACCATGCTCGTGCCAGTCGGCATCGCCTATGCCGAAGCCTCTGGCGTTCCGGGCGTCTACGGTCTGTACGCCACCATCATTCCCATGCTGGCCTACGCGCTGTTCGGCCCAAGCCGCATCCTGGTGCTGGGGCCCGACTCCGCATTGGCCGCGCCCATCCTGGCGGTGGTGCTCAGCGTCTCCAACGGGGATCCGATGCGGGCCATCGCCGCGGCCAGCATGATGGCCGTCGTCTCCGGGCTGTTCTGCATCGTGCTGGGCCTGATGCGGCTGGGCTTCATCACCGAGCTTCTGTCCAAGCCGATCCGCTACGGGTACATGAACGGCATCGCGCTGACCGTGCTGGTCAGCCAGTTGCCCAAGCTGTTCGACATCTCCATCGACGACGCCGGCCCTCTGCAGGAAATGCAGCAACTGGCGCTGGCCGTTGCCGACGGGCAGACCCATGGGCCAAGCTTCGCAGTCGGCGCGGCAAGCCTGGCGGTGATTCTGCTGCTCAAACGCTTTGATCGCGTGCCGGGCATTCTGATTGCGGTGATCCTTGCCACGCTGGCGGTCAAGCTTTTCGGCCTGGACGCGCAAGGCGTCAAGGTGCTCGGCGAGATTCCGCAGGGACTGCCCAGCCTTGCCTGGCCGTGGCTCAGCAACGCCGATCTGGTCAAGATCGTGCTGGGCGGCTGCGCGGTGGCGCTGATTGCGTTTGCCGACACCAGCGTGCTGTCACGCACCTATGCCGCACGCACCCACACGCGGGTGGATCCGAACCAGGAAATGGTGGGACTGGGCGTGGCGAACCTGGCGGCGGGGTTTTTCCAGGGCTTTCCGATCAGCAGCAGCGCGTCGCGCACGCCGGTGGCCGAAGCAGCCGGCTCGCGTACGCAACTGACGGGCGTCGTCGGCGCGCTGGCCGTGGCCGCGCTGCTGATCGCCGCGCCAAACCTGCTGCGCCACCTGCCCAACAGCGCGCTGGCCGCGGTCGTGATCGCCGCCGCCATCGGCCTTTTCGAGTTCAAGGACCTGCGGCGCATCTACCGCATTCAGCAATGGGAGTTCTGGCTGTCGATGCTGTGCTTTGCCGCGGTCGCCGTTTTTGGGGCAATACCCGGCATCTGCCTTGCGGTCGTCATCGCCGTCATTGAATTCCTGTGGGACGGCTGGCGCCCGCACTTCGCGGTGCTGGGCCGCGTGCCGAACCTTCGCGGGTATCACGACCTGAAGCGCTATCCGAATGCCGCACTGATCGACGGACTGGTGCTGTTCCGTTGGGATGCGCCCCTGTTCTTTGCCAACGCCGAGCTCTTCCAGCAGCGCCTTCTGGAAGCCGTCGAGGCATCGCCCTCGCCCGTGCGGCGCGTGGTCGTGGCTGCCGAACCCGTCACGAGCGTCGACGTCACGTCCGCGGACATGCTGCGCGAGCTGTGCGAAACGCTGGCGCGCGAAGGCATCGCGTTGCACTTCGCGGAGATGAAGGACCCCGTGCGGGACAAGCTCAAACGCTTTGAGCTGTCCCGTCTGTTCAGCGACGACCATTTTCACCCGACG
Organism: Achromobacter sp. UBA4530; assembly: GCF_002388205.1. Lineage (NCBI taxonomy): Bacteria > Pseudomonadati > Pseudomonadota > Betaproteobacteria > Burkholderiales > Alcaligenaceae > Achromobacter > Achromobacter sp. UBA4530. The sequence continues at coordinate 5,936 of NZ_DGMA01000008.1, forward strand.
GTCGGCAGCGCGGTGGACGATTATCTGGGGCGGGAAGACCCGTTCCCGGACCACAGAGAGCACCATCCATGACGCAAAATGCAAATTCCGCGCCGACTCGAAAGACCGGTAGAGCGCGCAACCCCGCAACCCAGGCGGCGCCCGGCGAAGTCGTCCTGCTCTCCGGCGGCAACCCTCAGATACCAAAGGGAGATGGCGACGAACCCGTGCAGGCCTACATCGCCGCGATGCCCGGCTGGAAATCGCCCATCGGCAAACGCATCGACGCCTTGGTGGAAGCAGCTGTCCCCGGCGTCGCCAAGGCGGTCAAATGGAATTCGCCTTTTTACGGACGGCCGGGCGAAGGCTGGTTCCTGAGCTTGCACTGCTTCTCGAAGTACATCAAGGTGACGTTTTTTCAGGGGGCTGCGCTGCGGCCCATCCCCGCTGGAAAATCGAAGTATCCGCAGGTGCGCTACCTGGACATCCACGAAGGTGCATTCGACGAAGCGCAGTTTTCGGACTGGGTCCGGCAAGCCAGCAACTTGCCGGGCGAAAAGTTGTGAATGGGGCCGTGCCGCAGGGCGAAGCCTTTCTCGCGCTCTGGCACGAATTCGAATAAGCGCCAGGTGCTGGATAGGCCGGCATGCCGACGCTGCGAGATGCTGGCCTACCGGAGATTGCAATGAACGAAAAGCCTTCCGCCCCCATGCCGGGCGACATCAACCCCGGCGACGACTTCGCGCCTGGTACACCTGGAACGGGCCAGGTGCCCTGCCCCGCTTGTCACGGCAGCGGCAGGATCGAGCAAACCCGCTGCGCGACGTGCGGCGGAACGGGCAAGGTGGTGCGCGGCGTCGGCGGCGCGTGACTGGGCGAGTGTCATGCAGAGGGGCCAGGAGGAGCGCTCCTGGCCGCTTCGACACTGCCCGCAAACGAGCCGGTTTAAGGACGCCCCGCGGCTGTGATCACGATCTCCACTCGCCGGTTCTTGGCCCTGCCCTCAGGCGTCGAGTTGCTGGCCACCGGCCGCGCCTCGCCGAACCCTTCCGCGGACACCGAATTTGGCGATACGCCCTTGGCGATCAGATAACGCGCCACGTTGTCCGCCCGCGCCGATGACAGCTCGAGATTGGAGGGAAACTGCCGCTTCAATGCCGGCCCGATAGGCTCGTTGTCGGTGAACCCTTCGACGACGATCTGCTTGCCCTGCAGATTGGAAAGCGTGGGCGCGATCTTGGCGAGCGTCCTCTCGCCGTTGGAACTTAGGCTCCACCCGCCTTCGGGAAAGAGAATCTCGTTCACCATGGTGACCTTCAACTCGTCCTGCAATTGCGTAATCTGCACTTGGTCGCCGCGTAGTTCGGCCGAGAGCTGCTTATTGAGGGCGGAATACTCGGCTGCCAGTTGCGCCTCTTTGTCGTAGGTCTGCTTGGTCACGCAACCCGAAACCGCCAGCACGACGCACAGCGCCAGGATGGTTTTGTGTAGTCTCATTGCGATTCTCCGTCAGGTTTGTAAGCCAAATAAAAAGAGGCCTCGCCCTTTGTTGGCTTAGGTAATATCCGAAGGCACATCACTCCGATTTCTGCCAGGCAGGAAGCGCGCTAGCAGATTCTCGCAACTACACGCGAAGAATAAGCACAAGTGAATGACGCCACTACTCATATGACGCCAACCCCGGTCCCGCCGGGCACGGTTGCCGGTGTGCAGGGGCCTGCGGCGGAATCAGCCGCAAGCGCGGACTGCGATTATCTGGCCACCGTCATCTGGCACATCCGCATCCAGATGCAAGCCGGCGCCGTCTCTATCGACAGCACAGCCAAGGCGATGGGCACCAGCGTGCGCACCCTGCAACGCGTACTGCGCCGCGACGGCGGCGTCAGCTTTCGTGAGCTGTCCAATACCGCGCGCCTGCGACGCGCTCAAGACCTGCTACGCGAAAGCACCGTGTCCATCACGCAGATCGCCATGGATTCTGGTTATTCCACACCGGCTAATTTTTCCCGGGCGTTCAGGAAAGCGAGCGGCGTCGCGCCGCACGAATACCGGCAGGACGCGATGGCGAGCAGTGTCGCCCCGTGACGATCATCACTCCGCCAACACGGGCCGGCTGATCTCCAGCACCCACTGCACGAACGCCTTCACCGCCGCGGTCGCACGCGCCTGGGGATAGACAATGGAAAGCTGCACCGGCTCGCAGCGCGCATCGGCCAAGACTTCGCGCAGGCGGCCGCTGCGCAGATACGGAGACGCCGCCAGCGCAGATAGTTGAATCAGGCCCAGACCCTCCAGGCCGCAGTGCAGATATGCCTCGGTCTCGTTGACCGAATAGCGGCTTGGCAAGGCCATCGACACGTTTTCACCGTCGACTCGGAACCGCCAGTCCAGCGGCCTGCCGGTGGCGTTGGACAGATAGTTGACCACCCGATGCGCGGGCAACGCTTCCACTGATTTCGGTTCGCCGAAGCGGCCCAGGTATTGGGGCGACGCGCAGGTTACCCATACCAAGTGACCAAGGCTGCGCGCCACGAGCGTGGAATCGGCAAGCTCGCCGCTACGGATGGCGCAGTCGATACCTTCATAGATCAGGTCGGCCGGGCGATCGCTCAGGCCCAGCACGACCTCGACGTCGGGAAAACGCGCCTCGAACTCGACCAGCCTTGGCACCACAATCGCGCGGCCAACCACGCCGGGCATGTCGACGCGCACGCGGCCGCGGGGCGCCTGGATCGCGGCGGTAACGTCATTCTCGGCGTCGGCAATATTGGCCAGGATGGCTTGGCACGCCTGCAGATAGCGCGCACCGGCATCGGTCAGGCTCAGGCTGCGCGTGCTGCGATGCAGGAGCGGCGTGCCCAGGTGGGTTTCCAGGTTCTTGATCATCGTCGTGACCGACGACCGAGGCAGCGCCAGCGATTGCGCGGCCTTCGTGAAGCTGCGCGCCTCGACGACCCTGACGAATGCCGCCATCGCTTGAAGTTTGTCCATGAGCCGATCCCGACGATAGAACGTGCGCCGCATGCGGCGGGAAGGTCCCGATATTACCAACGCATATCGGCCGCGAATGCGCGCTGCGGCGCGTTGTGAATTCCGTCACGGCGAACAATGGATGCCCTGCCCGCTCCTACACTGCAAGCCACTTTTTCTGCTTGAGGCATCCCATGATTCAACACAACGCTGTCCTCGTTTTGGGCGCGGGCCAGCTCGGCATGGCCGTGCTGCGCAACCTGGCGCCGCGCGTCGTCAAAGGCCAGTTGTCGGTCCTGTTGCGCGCGTCGACCGTCGCTTCCAACGATCCCGCCAAGCAGCGCGATCTTGCCGAGCTGCGTGGGCTGGGCGTCGGCATCATCGAAGGCGATCTTGCCCAGCAATCCACGGAGGCGCTCGCCGCCACCTTCCGCCGCTACGATACGGTCGTCTCATGCACGGGCTTTGTCGGCGGACCCGGCGTTCAGCGCAAGATCGCCCGCGCTGCGCTGGACGCGCGCGTCAAGCGCTTTGTGCCGTGGCAGTTTGGCGTGGACTACGACGTCATCGGCCGGGGCAGTCCGCAGGACCTGTTCGATGAGCAGCTTGATGTGCGCGACATGCTGCGCGCACAGCGCAACACCGAATGGATCATCGTTTCGACGGGCATGTTCACGAGCTTTCTGTTCGAACCCGCGTTCGGTGTGGTGGATCTGGCCGCCAACACGGTGAACGCGCTGGGAAGCCTGGACAATGCGGTCACGCTGACCACGGCCGAAGACATTGGCGCGCTGACCGCCGAGATCCTGTTCACAAAGCCCCGCATCGCCAACCAGGTCGTGCATGTCGCGGGCGACACCGTCACGTACCGGGCGGTCGCGGATGCCTTGGACCGCTTGCTGGAGCGCAAGGTCACGCGGCGAGAATGGCCGGTGCCGGCGCTGCTGCGCGCACTGGCGGCCGAACCTGGCGATGCGATGCGCAAGTATCGCGCAGTGTTCGCGCAGGGCCGTGGCGTGGCGTGGGACAAAGCACAGACCTTCAATGCCCAGCGCGGCATTGCCGTTTGCACTGCCGAACAATGGCTTCATTTGCACCAGGACAGATTCCGTTCTTTGCGGCCCTGAACCCAATATCCGAAAGTCTTATATCTGAAATGACCGTAAACCTATAGTTCTTTAGAACCCGTTGACATAAAGAGGGGCATTGCCGATGATGCGGAAGGCCGCAAGCGCTGGGCCGCCATAAGCACAACACCGCGCTCGCGCTGCGGGACGCGGCAACCAGAGAGGCAAGCCATGGAGACAACCCCACGCAACCCCGCACGGCGCCGCCTGTTGGCCGGCAGCGCCAGCGCCCTGGCCGCGGCCGGTCTGGGCGCCAGCGGCATCGCGCGCGCCAGCGATGCGCCCGCCAAACCCGCCGCCGCGGCGCCCGCAGCGAAACCGGCCGCCGCATCCACGGCCAAACCCCTGCCGCCTTACGCGGCCTGGAAAGACGCCGACAGCGTCATCGTGCACAGCGCCAACACCATCGAAACGCGCCGCAGCGCGTTTGGCGACGGCATCATCACGCCGTCGCGCCAGCTCTACGTCCGCAACAACCTGCCGCCGCCGGACGCGGCCATCCTGGACGATCGGGACGGCTGGAAGGTCGAGATCCAGGGCGTCAAGCAGCCGCGCACGCTGACCGTGGGCGACCTGAAGACGCTGGGCGTGGAATCGATCGCGACGGTGCTGCAGTGTTCGGGCAACGGCCGGGGCTTCTTTCCCCACAAGCCCAGCGGCACGCCGTGGGAAGTGGGTGCGGCAGGCTGCGTGATGTGGACGGGCGTGCCGGTGCGCACGCTCGTGGAATACCTGGGCGGCCTGGATGGCACACCCGCCTTCATGACCGGCACCGGTGGCGAAGTGCTTCCGGAAGGCCTGGATCCGAAATCCCTGCTGGTGGAACGCTCGGTGCCGCGCGAAGCCATGCAGGACGCCATGCTGGCCTGGGAGATGAACGGCGAGCCGCTGTCACTGGCCCACGGCGGCCCGTTGCGGCTGATCGTGCCGGGCTATACCGGCGTGAACAACGTCAAGTACATCAAGCGGCTGGCGTTCACCGCCGAACAAAGCCCTGCAAAGATCCAGCAGACCGGCTATCGCCTGACGCCGATGGACGCCAAGCCCAGCCCCGACCAACCCTCGGTCTGGGCGATGGAACCCAAGTCGTGGATCAACGCACCGGGCGCAAATGGTCAGGCCGTGAAGGCCGGACGCGTGGTGGTGCGGGGTGTTGCCTTTGGGGGCATGCATGCGGTCAAGCGCGTGGACGTGTCCATCGATGGCGGCAAGACCTGGAAGCAGGCCGCGCTGATCGGACCGGATCTTGGCAAATATGCATGGCGTCAGTTCGCGCTGCCGGTGGAACTGACAGCGGGCCAGCACATGCTGGTCAGCCGCGTCGAAGACACGCAGGGCAACGTGCAGGTGGAGAACCGGTTCGAGAACGCGCCGGGCTACATCAACAGCAGTTGGCGCGACCACGGTCTGGCCATCAACGTGTCTTGAGGATGGCGGAATCGATGCAAAGCCGTTTCTTCAAGCCGAACCCCGCATCCCGCCGCCTGATCGGGCGGCGGACGCGCAACCTCTGCGCGGCGGGCCTGTCGTTGATTGCGGGCGCCACGGCGTGGGCGGCGGAACCGCCCAATGCCGAGGCGGGCCGCGCCCTGTTCCTGAAGTCGACAACGCCGGCCTGTGCCGTCTGTCACACGCTGGCCGACGCCGGCGCGGCCGGGACCATCGGGCCCAACCTCGATGAACTGAAACCCGACGCCAACCGCGTCACGCAGGCCGTGCGCAACGGGATCGGCGTCATGCCGGCATTCGAGGCGTTAAGTGACGCGGAGGTGCAGGCATTGGCGCAGTATGTGTCGGGCGCCACCGGCGCGCAGTAGCCGGCCCGCAAACCATCACAGGAAGACCGCCGGGCAGCCTTGCGCTGCCCGGTGTCACTGCGCCCATCAGGGCGCCGAAGGCGGCCATGTTAGGCTTTTCGCCGGCCGATCTTCCGGCCTCAATCACTCCGCCGACGAATCCTCCATGACGCTCCGACCGCTTGCATTGCTGTTTGCCGCGCTTGCCCTGTCGCCTGGTCTCCACGCTCAGACCGCGTCTCACGCAGCAGCCTGGACGCCCGCCGGCCCCACGGCATGCCGCTTTTCGGGCTGGACGACCAATGCCAAGCCCGCCATCCCCGTGCGCGCGTCGGCATCTGCCAGCGCCAAGCAGCTCGGCGCGCTGCCGACCACGCGCGGCGACAGCCCGGATCCCGAAGTCGACCTCTACAGCGTGACCTTCGACGTGACGGAGGCGCGCGACGGCTGGCTGAAGATCAGGAACGCCAGCGACGCCATGAGCGGCAGCGACCGCAGCCCGCCGCGGCCCGTCTATCAGGGTGAAGGCTGGATCGCCGCCGGGGATGCGCAAGTCGGCATCCAGTCGGCGCGGGGATATGCCCGCCCGGACGCCGGTAGCGAACGGTTGCTGGACCTGGACAGCGACTGGTTGACCGAGCGCGCCACCTTGCGCGGCATCGTCGCGTGCGACGGCGAATGGCTGCTTTTGGATTACGAAATGCGCCACAGCGCAACATTTGAACTGCTGGCCGAGAAGGACCGCACGCGCGGACGCGCCTGGTTTCGCGGCGCGTGCGCGTCGTCCGAGACGACTTGCGACATGCGGTCGGTCGACCAATAGCGCGCGCTACGGCTGTTCCAGCGGCCACACTTCCACGACGCCGTGCGCCACGGCACACGGCGTGCGGGACACCTTTTCGATGGCCTCGGCCAAATCAGCTGCCTCGATGACGGCAAAGCCCGCGAGCGGCAGCGGCGCGTTCAGGTACGGCCCCTGCACCGTTTCGACACCTGCCGCGTCCGGATTGCGCACCTGCACCGGTGTTCCCGCGACGCCCATCAGCACGCCCGCGTGCTGCAACGCGGCATCATGCGCATGCGCAGAATCGCGTATGGCTTTGTCCGTGCGGTCATAGCCCTGCTGATCGCCATAACCGATCGTGATGAACATGGGCATGGTCTTCTCCTTTGACGTGGCTGGCGCGCGGCGCCCGTCCCGAAGGTTTTAACACTGCGCAAATGCATGCCTGTCCGGTCGCCGTGCGACCGCAGGCGCTGCGCAACCCGTTCAGCATTACCCGTCCGCCCCGGTCTGATCCACCCTTGACACGCTACCGACCAACTAGTAGATTGGCCCATCGCTCAGCCCACCCAGACGCCCATGCTCCCTTCCCCAATCGCCTCGCCCGGCGCGGTCAGAACCGACGATGCCAGGGATGCATACCGCACTGAACGCGTGGGCGCCCAGTTGGGCGCAGATCGCGTCGCGCGCACGCCGCCGACGCCGTTCCAACGCCTTTACGTCGGGCGAGCATTGCCCCTGGCGGCCGATGCGGCGCAGCGCCCCCGGGTGCCCGCGGATCACAACCTGACGCCGCCCGCGGACCTGCTGCACGACGATTACACGGCGCACTGCCTGAAGCTAGCCGTCCAGGCGTTTCACGCGCAGCTTGCACGGTTGGACGCACGGACGGCTGCGGCGAATCAAGCCGTGAAAGACGAACAGACCCGCCTTGAAGCGCGCGCTGAGGCCGAGCACAATCTGGGCACGATCGACGCGCTGCTGCTGCTCCAGTCATATCGGAATGCCGCCGGAATCCCAGCCGTGCATGCGCCCGCGCTGCCGGCCGTGACGGGCGCGCCGCCGCTGACAGTCGCGCCGGTTGCCGCGGCCGCCAAGGCACGAAGCGCAGCGGAACACGCCGCCGGCCCCGACGACATGCCGCGCAGGCCCCGAAAGCCCATTCCTGACGACCCTCCCCAGTAGCCGCCATGCTCGAACTCCCCCACACCGCCCTGATCGAAGGCAACGCCATCCGCTGGGGAAAGCTCGGCAAGGGCCCAGCGCTGGCCGCCATCCATGGCACGCCGTTTTCATCGCAGGTGTGGCGCAGGATCATCCCGCTGCTCGCCGACCGCAGAACCGTCTATTACTTTGATTTGGCGGGCTACGGCGCCTCCGAGATGCGGGACGGCCAAGACGTGTCGCTGGGTGTGCAGAACCGGATACTGGCGGCGCTGTTCAAGGAATGGGACCTGGATCGCCCCGATGTCCTGGCCCACGATTTCGGCGGTGCGACGGCGCTGCGCGCGTATTACCTGAACGGACTGCGCTACGCATCGCTGACGATCTTCGATGCGGTGGCGCTGGCGCCGTGGGGTTCGCCCTTCGTGAAGCATGTCCGCCAGCACGAGGCCGCGTTCTCGGGCATGCCGGACTACATGCACCGCGCACTGTTGAAAGCCTATCTGCAGACCGCCGCGCACAATCCGTTATCGGAAGAGGCGCTGGACGTGTACAGCCGCCCGTGGCTGGGCCCCGTCGGACAGCCGGCGTTCTACCGACAGATCGCGCAAATGGATCAGAAGTACACGGACGAGGTGCAGGGCTTGTACGGTCGCATGGATTGCCCGGTGCAAGTGCTGTGGGGCGAACAGGACGCGTGGATCCCGCACGAGCGCGGTGCGACGCTGGCGGCACTGATATCGGACCGGCCACTGATATCCGTGCCGAATGCCGGTCACCTTGTGCAGGAAGACCGGCCCGAAGCCATCGTGGCCGCAGTGTTCAGGCAGCTTGGAGCAGTGATTTAGTGTACGGATGGCTCGGGCTATCCCAAACCTGCTTCCGCGCGCCCGCTTCCACGATTCTGCCTTCACGCATGACCAGGATTCGATCCGCGATGTAGCGGATTACCGCCAAGTCATGCGAGATGAACAGATAGGACAGCCCAAAGGCTTCTTTCAGTTCCGCCAGCAGATTCAGAATCTGCGATTGGATGGACACATCCAGGGCTGACACGGGTTCGTCCAGAATCAGGAACGATGGTCGCAGGATCAAGGCGCGCGCGATGCCGATGCGCTGACGCTGTCCACCCGAGAATTCGTGCGGGTAGCGATGGCTGGCGGACGCAGGCAGGCCAACACGGTCAAGCGTCTCGGCAATGCGCGCGGCGCGTTCTGCCTTGCGCGACACGCCGTGCAGCGACAGCACCGCATCCAGGATGTCAAAGACAGTCCGCCGTGGGTTAAGCGAGCCGTAGGGATCCTGAAACACCATCTGCATCCGGCTGCGCCACGGCTTGACCTGCCTTTCCGACATCACGGTAAGGTCCGCACCATCAAACACTATGCGGCCGGCCGACTGAGGAATCAGCCGCAGCAACGTGCGCGACAACGTTGACTTGCCGCACCCCGACTCTCCCACCAGCCCTATCGTCTCGCCCCGGCGCAGCTCGAATGACACGTCTTCGACCGCATGGAACATGCTGCCATCGCGTTTGCGGTATGACGTGCGCAGGGACTCGACCTTCAACAAGGGCGCAAGTGCAACGTCACGATGCCCGCCGCATGCGGACAGCGCAGGCGTGACCAACGTGATCGCACGCGCACCGGTGTCCGCGTCGATGCCGTGGCGGATCTCCGGCAGCCGCGTCTGACGGTAGTGGACGTCCTTGCCCGCATGCAGCGATGCGCCAACCAGCCCCGCCGTGTAGGGATGTTTGGGCAGCTCGAATATCGCGCCGGCGCGCCCCTCCTCCACCTTTTCTCCATCGAGCATCACCAACACCCGGTCTGCCCATCGGGACACCAGGCCCAGATCGTGCGTGATGAGAATCAGCGCCATCGACAGATCGCGACGCAGCGTGTCCAGCAGCTCCAGAATGTGCGCCTGCACGGTCACGTCCAGCGCGGTGGTGGGTTCGTCGGCAATGAGCAGTTTGGGCGAGCAGGCAACCGCCATGGCGATCATGACGCGCTGGCGCTGCCCGCCGGACAGGTTGTGCGGATAATCGTCGTGCCGCCGGCCGGGTTCCGGAATTCTTACCAGATCCAGCAACTCGATGGCACGGGCACGCGCCGCCGCCGCGGACAGCCCGTGATGGCGGCGCAGGGTCTCGCCAATCTGTGCGCCCACCGTGTGCACCGGATTCAACGAGGTCATCGGCTCTTGGAAAATCATCGACAGGTCGCGCCCACGGATCGTGCGTAGCGACGCTTCGGGCAAGCCGGCCAGGTTGCGCCCTTGCAGCACGATATCTCCGCTTACCGACGCCTGCGGGGCAAGCAATCCCGACAACGCTAGCGCGGTGGTGGACTTCCCGCAGCCGGATTCGCCGACGATCGCCAGCGTTTCCCCCTGCGCGACCGAAAAGGACAGTTGCTTGACGGCGTGATGGCTGCCGCGGCGACCGCGGAAACGAACATCAAGCCCGCGCACTTCCAGCAGTGCGGCGGCGTCGCGGGGCGTGGCAGTTCGAAGTGTGGAAATCATGCGCGTGCCGCCAGTCTGGGATTGAATGCGTCGTTGATCGCATCGCCCACCAAATTCAGCGCCAGCACCGTCAGCACGATGGCCACGCCTGGCACCGCGGACAGGTACCACGCGGTGCGCAGCATTTCGCGCCCCTCTCCGATCATGCTGCCCCACGACACGGCGTTGGGATCGCCCAGCCCCAGGAACGACAGCGCCGATTCCATGAGGATTGCAGTGGCCACGAGCACGGACGTCGTCACGATGACCGGCGGCAACGCATTGGGCAGGATCTCGCGGAAAATGACCCAGGCGTTGCCGAACCCCTGGCTGCGCGCCGCCAGTACGAATTCGGATTCGCGCAGCGTGCGGAACTCGGCGCGCACCAGCCGCGCGGTCACGGGCCAGCATGCCGATCCAATCGCCAGCAGGATGAGCCAGACAGACGGCTGGCCTATCGTCACGATGACGATGACGAACAGGAACGTCGGCACGGTCTGCACCAACTCTGTAAAGCGAACCAACACGTCGTCGACCCAGCCGCCGTAATAGCCCGAAATGGCGCCGACCAGAATGCCGATCGTCAGGCTGATGACAGCCGCCACGGCGCCAACCGACAGCGAGACGCGCGCGCCATGTGCCAGACCCGCAGCAACGTCACGCCCCAGCGAATCCGTGCCAAGCAGAAAGGCGGCGTCCTGGCCGGGCCACGCCAGGGCCGGCCCGACCATGTCCTGCGGATCACCGGGAAACAACACCGGCGCGAACACGGCCACCAGCACCGCGGAAAGCAGGATAGTGAGGCCGGCCAATGCTGCGGGATCGCGCAGAAATCCCCCCCAGGCGGCGCGCCATCTGCCCGGATCGCGAGCAGATGCGGAGAGGTGGGTGTTCTGGCGCATAGGGCCAGTGCGAGATTGTTTGATAGCGTCGTTCATCGTGTCGTTTCGAGAAAATGCAGGCTCATGGCCCGTGTCAGCGAACCTGGATTCGCGGGTCCAGCGCGGCCTGCAGCAAGTCCACCACCATGTTGACCACGATCACCAGCAAGGAGGAGCAGAACAGGATGCCCAACAGCACCGGATAGTCGCGCGCAAGAATAGATTCCAGCACCAAGCTGCCCAGGCCCGGCCAATTGAATACGGTCTCGATCACCGTCGCGCCGCCCAGCAATGCGCCGAAGTGCATGCCGATCAGCGTCGTGACCGGAATCAATGCATTGCGCAGCACATGGCGCACCGTGATGACCGCCGGCGACAAGCCTTTGGACCTGGCCGTGCGCACGAAATCCTGCTTGCTGACTTCCAGCATCGCTGCACGGGTCAGCCGCGAAAACACCGCTAGATAGAGACCTGCTGTCGTCAGCATCGGTAGCAACAGATGCCGCGCCTTGTCGGCCACCGCGTCCCAACCCGACAGCCCCGCTCCGATGGTGTGGCTGCCACTGGTCGGCAGCCAACCCAGCGTGACCGCGAACAGCACGATCGCCATCAAGCCCAGCCAGAACGTCGGCGTGGAATACAACAGCAGGACCAGCACGGAGATCAGTTTGTCCTGCCAGCGCCCGGCGTACAGCGACATCAGCACGCCCAGCACCACGCCGGTTAACGTAGCCAGCAACAGCGCCGCCCCCATCAGCAGCAAGGTATTGCCGAGACGATCGAGAATGAGTGTGGTGACGGGCAGGTTGTGGCGGGCCGACATGCCCAGATCGAAATGAGCGAGGTGCGACAGATAGTTGCTCAACCGCTCACCCATCGACAGATCCAGGCCGAAGTGGCGTTGCAGTTGCGCCAGACTCTCGGCCGTGGCCCCGCCGGATTCCGCCGCCACGACGTCCGCGGCGTTGCCCGGCACCCATTCCAGCAACAGGAAGTTAAGAATGATGATGCCCAGCACGGTCGGAATGGCCTGGAGGGCATTCCTGCGAAACACGGCCAGCAGTCTGGACAGCTGGGCGCCGTTGAAGTTGCTCATAGCGATGCACAGGTTCGCAGCCGCCTGCCGCAAACATGTCTGTTGATTCCGAATAATCGTCAAGCTCGGCATTGTCGCGATCGGCTTGCAACGCTGGCAACGAAGAATATCGAATTAGCAAACGCGGCGGCCGACTATCGGGATAAGTAAATAAGACGCCAATCGTTGTTGTGCGAGGCAAAGCGGTTCAACATTTCGCCCTCTCAATTCTTCAAATATCGAGCGCCGGCGCAAGCGCGGCATTCGTAAAAAGGGCAGATATGCAGTCGAAGACAATGCGCCGGTTGGCGATGATGCTGGCGTGGATTCCCGCCGCGGCAAGCGTGGCGGTGCACGCGCAAAACGCACAGCAGCCGCAGCCTGGAGGCACGCTCACCTTCCTGATGGCGCAGGAACCCACCGCGCTGGTGTCGCTGGTCAATCCGAAGGTCGAGAACCGCAACATCAGCGCAAAGATCACGGAAGGTCTGCTGCGCTATGACCTGCAGTTCAAGCCCCAACCGCTCCTGGCCACCGAATGGAACATCACCGACGACGGCCTGCGTTACACGTTCAAGCTGCGCACCGGCGTCAAGTTTCACAACGGAACGGACTTCACCTCGGCCGACGTCAAATACTCGATCCTGAAGCAGCGCGAGATCGGCCCGCGCGGCCGAATCACGTTCGCCAACGTCCAGGATGTTGAAACCCCCGACCCGCACACGGCGATCATCGTGCTGAGCAAGCCTGCGCCCTATTTGCTGAAGGCGCTGTCGTCCGCGGAGACGCCCATCGTCTCGCAGCAGCGCTATGGCGCGGCGGATCCGCTGGTGCACGACAACAACAACCACCCGATCGGCACAGGTCCGTTCAGGTTCAAGGAATGGTCCAAGGGCAGCTATGTCGTGCTGGAAAAGAACCCCGATTACTGGCGCAAAGGGCATCCCTACCTCGACCGCGTGATCTATCGCTTCATCAAAAACACGGCATCGATATCGGCGGCCATCGAAACCGGCGAAGCCAACGCGGCGTTGAACGTGGCCGTGTCTGACCTGGATCGCCTGTCGGGCAACCCCAAGCTTGCCATCGACGACACCTACGACGAGTTCCTGAGCAACGTGTTGTTTCTGGAGTTCAACCTGGACAATCCGATCCTGGCGAATCCGAAGGTGCGTCACGCGCTGGCGCATGCCATCGACCGGAATTTCATTGCCAACACGGTCTACTACAAGCGCGCCCGCGTCGTGAATTCGCCGATTCCGTCCATTCTTGCCCAGTATTACGACGACAGCGCCTTCAACTATCCCGTTGACCTTGCGCGCGCCAACACCCTGCTCGATGAAGCCGGCTACCCGCGCAAGGGAAGTGATGGCCGCTTCTCCCTGCGCCTGGCGTTCATGCCGTCGGCCGACTTCAAGCGCACGTCCGAGTACATCCGCGCGGCGTTGAACCGCGTGGGCGTAAAGGTGGAGATTGTCGATGGCGACCTGCCCACATTCATCAACCGGCTCTACAAGGAACGCAGTTTCGATCTGAGTGTGAATGGCCTGGGACGCCTGTTCGATCCCACGGTAGGCGTGCAGCGCTTCTACTGGTCCGACGGCATCAAGAATCCCTTGCCCTTCGTCAACGCGGCGCACTACAACAACCCGCGTGTGGACGACCTGTTCCGGGCCGCGGCCGTCGAAACCGACGATACGCGCCGCGCCGCAACCTTCAAGGAGATCCAGGGCATCGTCGGCAAGGACCTTCCCACGCTTCCGCTGGTGACCGTGCCGTCAACCCTGCAGGTCTATCAGAAGCGTGTCCACAACCTGAACAACAGCGTGGACCTGACCGCCGGAGACTTTTCCGACACGTGGCTGGAACATTGAGAGGAGCCGAACCGTGAGCCAACAGCAACGCCCCTCTTTCGCCTACCTGGAAGCGCTGGCGTTCGCGCCTGCGCACGCGCAGGCGCGCGCCCTCGCAACGGGCGAGGTCACCGCCATCGAATTGCTGGACCATGTGCTTGCGCGCATCGACCGGTACAACCCCCGACTGAACGCGGTCATCGCACGCGACGATGAAGGAGCGCGCCAGGCCGCACGCGCGGCCGACGCGGCCCTGGCTCGCGGCGAGCGCAAGCCATTGCTGGGCGTGCCGATCACAGTGAAGGAAAACTTCCACATCGCTGGCCTCGCGACGTGCGTGGGCAATCCTGACTACGCGCACAACGTCGACGCCGTCGACGCGCCGGCCGTCATCGCGCTGCGCGAAGCCGGCGCCGTGCTGATCGGCAAAACAAACGTTCCGCTCTCGCTTGCCGATCTGCAGACCTACAACGCGGTCTATGGCGTCACCCGCAATCCCTGGAATCTGCACCGCTCGCCAGGCGGCTCGTCAGGCGGGTCCGCCGCTGCCATCGCGGCCGGATTCGGCGCATTGGAGCTAGGCACTGACATTGGCGGGTCGATTCGCGTGCCAGCCCATTTCACGGGCGTCTTCGGCCACAAGCCGACATTCGGCCTGGTCTACAACGGCGGCACCGGCGCGCCCTCCGGCAAGCAGACGTTGCGCGATTTGACCGTGGCCGGGCCGCTGGCGCGCAGCGCCGAAGACCTTGAACTGGCGCTGCAACTGCTGCTTAACCGGGATCCCCTGGCAAGCAAGGCATGGCGGGCGACGTTGCCTGCCGCGCGGCACGACGACCTGCGCAAGTTCCGGGTGCTGCTGTTGACGGCCTGGCCCGGGCAGCCTCAGTCCCGGTCCGAACGACTGGTCGAAACGCGGCTGCGACAGGGATTGGAAGCCGCGGGCGTGACCGTGACGCTTCCTGAAGAGGCCGCTGGGTTACTGCCCGATCTGAATGCCGCGCATGTCGTGTACCGCAGTCTGCTGGGCGCGTCGCTGCCACGGCCAACGGGTGCGGCCGCGCAGCCGGCTGACCCGGAAAGCGAAGAGACTGCCGAGACCGCATGGAAGCGCGGCCCGTATCTCTCGCACGCGGAGTGGCTGGACAAGCACGAACAACGGCTGCGATTGCGCCAGCAATGGGAGGCGTTCTTCGAGCACTTCGATGTGGTGCTGAGTCCGGTATTGCCGGCCACAGCCTTTGCGCACGACCATTCAGAACCCAAGGATGCGCGCAGGTTTCCGGTCGCGTTCGACGAGGGTGTGACGCAGCTTCGCTTTGCGGATCTGTTCAACTGGGCCGGTCTGCCGGTCCTGCCCGGCTTGCCGGCCACCAGCTTTCCGCTGGGCCTGGACGACGACAACCTGCCCATCGGCGCCCAGGCCGTCGGGCCTTATCTGGAAGACCTGACGCCCATCCGCTTCGCCGCCCTGTTCACGGCGCAGCAAGGGGGATTCCAGGCGCCGCCGGGTTTCGCTGACGACGCGCAGCCCGAACGCGCAGGCGCCTAGACTGCGCGGGGTAATCCGGCGGGCAGCGGTTCGGCCAATTGCTTAGCCACGCACCCGCGCCGGATTCCCCACCACCTTCGCCCCTGCCGGCACGTCCCGCGTGACCACGCTGCCCGCGCCGATGATCGCGTCATCCCCCACCGTGACACCCGGCAGGATGATCGCGCCACCGCCGATCCACACCTGCTTGCCGATGTGCACGGGACGGCCGAATTCCAGCATCGCGCGGCGCTGCTCGGGATCGTGCGGATGGTCCGCCGTATAGATCTGCACGGCCGGGCCGATCTGCGTGCCGTCGCCGATCGTGACTTGCACGACGTCAAGGATCACGCAGTTGAAATTCATGAACACGTTCGCGCCCAGCGAGATGTTGTAGCCGTAGTCGCAATGAAACGGCGGGCGGATCAGTGCGCCCTCGCCCACGCTGGCAAGTCGCTCGCGCAGGAGCGCGTGCCATTGTTCGGGCGGCTCGCCCAGCAAGGCGTTGTACAGCTTCATCCAGGCGCTGGCGGCAAGCTGGTCCGCCTGGATCTCGTCGTCGGCGGCCGTGTAGAGCTCTCCTGCGAGCATCCTCTGCTTCTGCGTACGTGTCATGGCTGATCTCCTGTCCGGATCAGCCAGCATACCGAAGATTGCCGGACTAGGCCGCTTGCGGCACGACGCCCACATAGCGTCCGCGCGGCCGGATGACTTGCGCGACGCTGAGCTGCTCCAGGCAATGCGCCAGCAGGCCGATACTGCGCGCCGTGGCAAACAGTCCGAAGGCCGCATCGTCCGGCAGCTTGCAGTGCGCCGACAGCGCGGCCAGCGCCACGTCGATGTTGGGATGCAGGCCGGTCAGTTGCGTGGCCTTGTCGATGAAGCGCGTGATGACCTCGGCCGGCTCAAACTGCGCCAGCAGCGCCGCCGCGCGCGGATCGCCATCGGGATACAGATGATGGCCGAAGCCCGCCAGCGGCAGGCCCGTGGAAAGGTAGTGCGCGATGACCTGATCTTCGCCTTGACGCGCCACATCGTCGAACAACGCGCGGACGCGGCCTGATGCGTCGCCATGCAAAGGCCCGGACAAGGTGGTCAGTCCCGACAGCAGGCATGCCGGCAGCGACGCGCCGGTCGAGGCCGCAATGCGCGCGGCAAATGCCGAACTGGTCAGTTCGTGGTCGACGAGCAGGACCATGGCGCTGCGCACCAACTCGGCGGCTTGCGGCGACAGCTTCCAGGCTTGCGCAAACCGCAGATGCAGCGGCCGCTTGCCGGGCTGCGCGCCAAACGCGTTGGCCAGTTGGCCGACCAGGCTCTGGCATTCGGTGTGGAGGACGCGCGTCATGCGGCCATGCGTGGAGTGCCCGGTGGCGGCCAGCGCCGCCAATGACGTGAACGCCGCGACGCGGCCCGGCGATGCCACGCGCGCAGTGCAAGAGAAGTCCGCTTGCTGGTCCGAGTTCCACAGCAATTGCGCGGCCTCTTCCAGGCTGGCCGATCCGGCCAGCGTAACCGCGTCCTGGCCGCGGTAGTACAGGCGTTGGCGATGAAAGGTGGAGATGGCCGTGGGGATGCTGGGCTCGGCGCCGAACAGCGTGTTGGTGGCCAGGGTTTCGTGCTTGCGACCCGCCTGCTTGCGCTTGGCCAGCCCCGCGACGTCTTCGGCGCGGTAAAGACTGCGGCGCGTGTCGGCCGGGTCGGGCATGACCTCCAGCTTGCCGCGGCTGACGTAGGCGTAGATGGTCTGCGGCCGCACGCCTAGCTGGCTGCACGCTTCGGCCATTGAAATCCAGGTACCCATGATCTTCTGTAGCAAAGTTTATATGTTGATTTTATAGATCAATATTGCTTTACAAATCAATCATTAAATACCATGGAATCCATGTTCAACGCGGACCCGCAGCCGGTCCCCCCACCAGAGCCGAACCGACATGAAGCCTCAGGTCCTGCAACTCAATCCCATCCTGATCCCGGCGGTCAACGACGAGCTTGCCTCGCTGTACCAGGTGCACAAGTTCTTCGAGATCTCTGATCAGGCGGCCTGGCTGCGCGAGCACGGCGCTCGCATCGAAGCCGTCATCACCGGCGGCCACACCGGCATCTCGCGTGAGATGCTGGAACAGCTGCCCGGGGTGAAGGTGGTGGCGGTCAATGGCGTGGGCACCGACGCGGTGGACCTGGCGTATTGCCGCGGCCGCGGCCTGCCGGTCACCGCCACGCTGGGCGCGTTGACCGAAGATGTCGCCGACCTGGCGATCGGCCTGCTGATCGCAGCCTGCCGCAACCTCTGCGCGGGCGACCGCTTCGTGCGGGAAGGCCTGTGGGAGCAGTTTCCGTCGCCCAGCGCCATTCCGCTGGCGCGCCGCTTCAGCGGCATGCGCGTGGGCATCGTGGGCATGGGCCGCGTGGGCCGCGCCGTCGCCACGCGGGCGGCGGCCTTTGGCTGCCAGATCCGCTACACCGACCTGCGCGCCATGGACGACGTGCCGCATGAATTCGTGCCGGACCTGGTCGCGCTGGCCCGGGCGTCCGACGCGCTGGTGCTCTGCGCCGCCGCCGACAAGGCCGAGGGCATCGTCAATGCTGCCGTGCTGGACGCGCTGGGCCCGCAGGGCTTCCTGGTCAACGTGGCGCGCGGCCGGCTGGTCAACGAGGCCGACCTTACCGAGGCGCTGGTCGCCGGCCGCATCGCGGGCGCGGGACTGGACGTTTTTGTGGATGAGCCCCGCGTGCCGCAGGCGCTGCGCCAGTCGGATCGCACCACCCTGCAGGCGCATCGCGCCAGCGCCACGTGGGAGACGCGGGCGGCGATGGGCCAGATGGTGCTGGACAGCATCGCGCAGGCGCTGGCCGGCGAGCGTCCGGCGTTGAGCCTGACGACCTGAGCCGCAAGGCACATCTTCGACGACTGCCATGACTGACCTCGTCTTTCCCGCCCTTGCACCAACCACGTTGCCGATCGCCGGCAGCGCGGCCCGTTTTCCCGTCGCGCGCGTGTTCTGCATCGGCCGCAACTATCGCTGGCTGCCCGACGAAGCGCGTCCGGCCGAGATGCCGGCGTGGTTCATGAAGCCCGCCAGCGCCGTGTTCCCGGCCGCCGGCGCGCTGCCCTATCCCGCGGACACGGCGGACTACTGCCATGAGATCGAGCTGGTCGTGGCGATTGGTCTCGGCGGCAAGGACATCGCTGCAGATGACGTCGAAGCCCGCCATATCTGGGGTTACGCCGCGGGGCTGGACATGACCCGGCGCGATCTGCAGCAACAGGCCAAGCGCGCGGGCGGTCCCTGGGAGCCCGCCAAGGCCTTCGATCATTCCGCGCCGTGCACCGCCATCGTGCCTGCTGACGCCTGCGGCCATCCGCGCGAAGGCGCGCTGTGGTTGTCCGTCAATGGAGAAGACCGCCAACGCGGCGACGTATCCGGCCTGCTGTGGTCCGTACCCGAGCTGGTGGCGATGCTCTCGCGATCCGTGACCCTGGCGCCCGGCGATCTCGTCTTTACCGGCACGCCCGCCGGCGTTGGTCCCTTGGGCCCTGGCGATGTCGTCAACGCGGGCGTGGCCGGCATCGGGGACCTGACCATGACCGTTGGCGCGCCCCGCGCCGCCTGACGCCGCGCCGATTCTTTCAACATCAATAACCATCCAATCCGCCCGAGGAGCCATCCCTTGAACGACAGCACCACCCAGAAAATTGCCCTGGTCACCGGCGCAGGCAGCGGCGTCGGCCGCGTCACCGCCATCGCCTTGCTGAACGACGGCTGGACCGTCGTGCTGGCCGGCCGCCGCGCCGATCCCTTGCAGTCGCTGCAAGCCGAGGCTGCCGCGCGCGGTCAGACCGCGTTGGCCGTGCCCACTGACGTCACCAGCCCGGAAAGCGTCGAAGCGCTGTTCAACACCATCGAAAGCCGGTTCGGCCGGCTGGACCTGCTGTTCAACAACGCGGGCGTCAACGCGCCCGCTGTGCCGATGGACGAACTGCCGCTGGAAAAGTGGTTCAACGCCATCAACACCAATGTGACGGGCGTCTATCTGTGCGCGCGCGCCGCCTTCGGGCTGATGCGACGCCAGACGCCGCAGGGCGGCCGCATCATCAATAACGGTTCCATCTCCGCGCACACGCCCCGCCCCTTTACCGCGCCCTACACCGCCAGCAAGCACGCGGTGACCGGCCTGACCAAGTCGCTGGCGCTGGACGGCCGCGCCTACAACATCGTGGCGGGACAGATCGACATCGGCAACGCGATGACGGAGCTGTCCGAACGCATGACACGCGGCGTGCTGCAGGCCAATGGCACGGTTGCACCGGAGCCCATGATGGATGCCGTCCACGTCGCGAAAGCGGTGCGCCACATGGCGTCGCTGCCCCTGGACGCCAACGTCCTGACCATGACCGTCATGGCCAGCGCCATGCCCTTTGCGGGGCGCGGCTAAGGCCTTATCCGCGACCCGGGGTGCAGCACACCCGGGGCGCCCCACAGAGTTGACTGAAGTTGACCACCCCGAGGAGACAAGCATGACCTTCA
Source organism: Achromobacter sp. UBA4530 (assembly GCF_002388205.1). Classification (NCBI taxonomy): domain Bacteria; kingdom Pseudomonadati; phylum Pseudomonadota; class Betaproteobacteria; order Burkholderiales; family Alcaligenaceae; genus Achromobacter; species Achromobacter sp. UBA4530. The sequence continues at coordinate 26,133 of NZ_DGMA01000008.1, forward strand.
CCACGCTGGCCAAGACCCTGGCCTTTTCGGCAGTCCTTGCCGCCGTGCCCGGCCTGGCCGCGGCGCAGAATTACCCCACCCGCCCCATCAGCATCATCGTGCCGGCCCCGCCGGGCGGCGGCATCGACATGATTGCGCGCGTCGTCGGCGAAAAGCTCTCGCAATCGCTGGGCCAGCCCGTCATCGTCGACAACCGGCCGGGCGCCTCCAACAACCTGGGCACCGCACTGCTCGCCAACGCCAAGCCCGACGGCTACACCATCGGCATCGTGGGCGGCAGCCACAACATCAACAAATACCTGTTCAAGAACCTGGGCTGGGACCCGCAGAAGAGTTTCGAGCCCATCATCTACACGCATGAAATTCCGCTGGTGTTCTCGGTCTATCCGAAGATCCCGCCCAAGACGCTGCCGGAATTGGTGGACTGGATGAAGGCGCATCCCGACGACGCCAAAGTCGCCACGTCGGGCCGAGGCAGCGCGCAGGAAATGGCCGCCGAGATGTTCCGCATGGTCAGCGGCGCGCCCATGCTGTTGATCCCGTACAAGGGTTCGTCCGCCGCGCACCCCGACCTGCTCGCGGGCCGCACGGTGCTCTACATCGACACCCTGAGCGCCATGCAGGAACAAGTCAAGGCCGGCAACGTGCGCGCCGTCGCGGTGTCGACCGCCAATCGCACCAAGGCCCTGCCCGACGTGCCGACCGCGCAGGAGCAAGGCCTGAAGGGCTACGACGCCAACACCAACGGCGGCTTCCTGGCGCCGGCGGGCACGCCGAAGGAGATCATCGCCAAGCTCAACACCGAGATCAACGCGGTCCTCAAGCAACCCGCCGTGCGCGCCAAGCTGGAAGCCGCGGGCATCGAGGTCCAGGGCGGCACGCCGCAGGAGTACGCGGCGGTGATCCAGTCGGACCTGGACAAGTGGGGCAAGGTGGTGAAGGAAGCGAAGATCGAGGCGGAGTGATGTTCGCCACGCATGCAAACGGGCGCGGCTAGGCCTTCGCCCTTTGCGCGCGCAGGGACGCGGTCCGATGGAGCCCGGATCGCGTCCTTTCTTTTTTGTTTTTGAGGCTGGCGCAGAAAGCCCTCGCACGAACTACGCCGTCCGCCGCAATCCCATCAGCGACCGCGACAGCCGGCTCGCCGCCGCAAGCACGGGCTCCTTGAGGTCGAGCAGCACGCTTTCGGTCAGGCGCGAGATCGGCCCCGAGATGCAGATTGCGCCCTGCAGTGTCCAGTTGATGCCGTAGACCGGCGCCGAAATGCTGGAGACTTCGGCATCGCGCTCGCCGAGCGAAATCATGTAGCCCGCGCGGCGCACGGATTCATAGGGTTCGCCCGGTTCGCCGGCAAACGCCAGCAGCACACGCCCCGGACTGCCCAGCTCAAGCGGCAGCGCCGCCCCCACCCGCACGTGATGCCGGATGGACTTGGGGCCTTCAACCCGCGCCATGCAGATGCGCTGCTTGCCTTCGCGCACATAGAACGTGGCGCTTTCACCCGTAGCAGCCGACAGCTCACGCAGCACCGGCTGCACCACTTCCGCAATGTTGAACGTGGCCTGGTAGCAGGCGCCCAGCCATCCGGCCGCGCGCGCCAGACGCCATGTGCCGTCCTCCCGTTGCGCCAGGTAGTCGTCCATGGCCAGGGTGCGCGCCAGACGCAACACGGTTGAGCGATGGCAGCCGGTCCGCCGGCTGAGCTCCGCCAGCGACAGGTGCGTGTCGTCCACGCCGAACGCGGCAAGGATGCTCATTGCGCGGCGCACCGCCACCACGCCTTCTTCGGCTGGGGTTTCGTCCCGATCGGGGTTCAGCTCATCGTTCATGGTACGCAACATGTTCCGCTATACGAACCTGCATTGTATTGAGTGGAACACGGATTCACAATGCCTTCACCAAAACAACTATTCGGAGACAACGATGAAGCAGATCGCGCGCGTGCTGTCGGGCCTGGCCCTGGTGTGCATGACCAGCCTGAGCGCCGCTCAGGACTATCCCAACAAGCCCATCCGCCTGATCGTTCCCTTCCCGCCAGGCGGCGGCACCGACGTGCTGGCCCGGGAGGCGGCGATAAAGGTCGGCGCCAACACCGGTTGGAACATCGTCACGGAGAACCGGCCGGGCTCGGGCGGCAACATCGGGGTCGACACGGTCGCCAAGGCGGCGCCGGACGGTTACACGCTGGTGCTGGGCCAGACCAGCAACCTGGCGATCAACCCGACGCTCTACGCCAAGCTGCCTTACGACCCCGAAAAGGATCTCTCCGCCATCGGTCTGGTCGCGGACGCCCCGCTGGTGATCGTCGTGCCGGCCACCTCGCCGCTCAAGTCGTTCGAGGACATGATTGCCGCCGCCAAAGCCAAACCCGGCGCGTTGAACTTCGCAAGCTCGGGCAACGGAACCGTCGCGCATCTGGCGGCCGTGCAGTTGCAGAACGCGGCCGGCATCAAGCTCACCCACATTCCGTACAAGGGCGCGGCGCAGGCCTCCAATGACCTGATCGGCGGCCAGATCGACATGTACCTGTCGTCGGTGCCCACGCTGATCGGCCACGTGCGCAACGGCAAGATGCGGGCGCTGGCGGTGACGTCGTCGCAACGCGTGCCTGACATGCCCGACGTGCCCACCGTCGCCGAACGCGGTTTTCCCGGCTTTGAAGCGGTGACCTGGTTCGGACTGGCCGCGCCCGCCGGCACGCCGGCCGACATCGTGCAGCGCCTGAACGCCGAGTTCAACAAGGCGCTGCAGGCCAAGGACCTGAGCTTGAAGTACCAGGAGCAAGGCGCGCGAGTGCTGACCAGTTCTCCGGACGCGTTCGCCAAGCTGATCCACGACGACCGCATCCGCTGGGGCAAGATCGTCAAGGACTCGGGCGCGAAGGTCGAGTGATCCGCCATGCAAGCCCGCTACCCGTATTCCAGCGGCACGTCGCGCCCCGCCATTGCCGCGCCGGCCGGCGCGTGCGACTGCCACATCCACGCCTATGACGCGCGCTACCCCGCTGCGCCCGGCGCAAAACTGTCGCCGCCGGACGCCACGATGTCGCAGTACCGCGAGATCCAGGCCCGGTTGGGAACGCAGCGGGCCGTGCTGGTCACGCCTTCCACCTACGGTGCGGACAACCGTCCCATGCTGGACGCGCTGGCGCAGTTGGGTGGGCAGGCGCGCGGCGTGGCGGTGATCGATGGCAGCGAGACCGATGCGCAGCTTCAAGCCATGCACGACGCAGGCGTTCGCGGCATCCGTCTCAATCTGTCCTTGGGCGTGACCAGTTCCGCGGATCAGATCGTGCCGCTGGCGCAGCGCGTCGCACCGTTGGGCTGGCACCTGCAACTGCTGATGGCGCGCGAGCAGCTAGCCGAGCTGGCGCCAGCGCTGCAAGACCTGCCCGCGCCCATCGTGTTCGACCACATGGCGCGGCTTGCGCCGCCAGACGCCGGCGTGCATCCGGCCCACGCCCTGGTGCTGCGGCTGCTCGAGCGCGGCCGCGCGTGGATCAAGCTGTCCGGCGGCTACATCGTCAGCCCGCGGCATTCCATTGAAGACCGGGCGCTGGATGCGCTGGCCCGCAGTTATCTGGACGCCAATCCCGAGCGTGTCGTCTGGGGCAGCGACTGGCCGCATGCGTCGGCGTCGGCCGGCATGCAAGCCATGCCCGACGACGCGCGCCAGTTCGAGCGCCTGGGCGAATGGACCGGCCGCGACCAACTGGACCAGGTCCTCGTCCACAACCCGGCGGCCCTGTACGGCTTTCCGGCATGAACAAAAAGCATCATCGGAGACAACCCATGCAAGACCCTCACACCCTTACCCGCCGCAACTTCCTCGCCGCCACCGCGGCGCTGACGGCCACCGCCGCCTTCGGCCTCCGCGCCGCGCAGGAATGGCCTGGCGGCAAGACCATCACCTGGGTCGTGCCGTATCCGGCAGGCGGCAGCACCGACGTGCTGGGCCGCGCCATCGCGCAGCAGCTCGATGCGCTGCTTTCAACGCGTGTCATCGTCGACAACCGCCCCGGCGCCACCGGCACCATCGGCGCGGCCCGCGTGGCACGCGCCGAAGCCGACGGCCTGACCTTGCTGGGCACGTCGATCGGCCCGCAGGCAATCGCCCCCCACGTCATGGGCAAGCTCACGTATGACCCCGTCGCCGACTTCGCGCCGGTCATCATGATCGGCACCATTCCCCATCTGCTGGTCGTGGGCAAGGCGCAGCCCTTCAAGACCGTGGCCGAGCTGATCGCCGCGGCGAAGAAGGCGCCGGAAAGCCTGGCCTATGCATCGGGCGGCACCGGGACCATCCTGCACATGCAGGGCGAACTGCTGCAGCAAAAGACCGGCGCCCGCTTTCTGCACGTGCCCTACAAGGGCGACACCCCCGCCTTGCAGGACACGTTGGCCGGCCAGGTGCAGTTCGCCTTCATTCCGGCCGCCGCCGCGTTGCCGCACGTGCAGACCGGCGCGCTGCGCGCCCTGGCCGTCACGTCCGCGCAGCGCCTGCCCGCGCTTGCCGACGTGCCCACCATGGCGCAAGCCGGGTTCGACGATTTCGTAGTCGAGCAATGGCAGGCGGTCTTCGCGCCGGCTGCAACCCCGGCGCCGGTGATCGCGCGGCTTAACGCCGACATCGGCCGCGCGCTGCAAAGCCCCGCGCTGGTTGCGCTGGCCGAACAGCTCGGCATCACGCTGGCCGGCGGCACGCCGCAGGCCCTGGACCAGACACGCAAAGCGGACTTCGACAAATGGGGCAAGGTCATCCGCGACGCCGGCATCAAGCCCGCCTGACCGCCCCCGCATCCCTCTTCTACCTTTGACAGGAACACGCATGAGCACCCCGGACATCATCAAGGACTTCCCCCGCGTCAACGCCGACATCGTGCGCCGCGCCGCCGAACTGCAACCCGCCATCCTGGCCGACGTCGCCGGACGGCGCGGCGCCCTGAACGGACGCATCCGTCCGCTGCATCCCGGCATGAAAGTCGCCGGCACCGCAATGACGGTCGAGGTGCGCCCCGGCGACAACCTCATGATCCACGCCGCGATTTCGCTGGCCAAGCCCGGTGACGTGTTGGTCATCGACGGCAAGGGCGACCTCAGTTCGGCACTGATGGGCACCATCATGATGAACGCCTGCCGCAAGCTGGGCATCGCCGGCGTGGTGATGGACGGCGCCGCGCGCGACACCGTCGAGATCATCGACATGGACTACCCGGTGTTTGCCGCCGGCACCAACCCCAACGGCCCGACCAAGAACGTGCCCGGCCGCATCGGGCACCCGATATCCGTGGGCGGCGTGACGGTCAATCCGGGCGACTTCATCATCGGCGACGCCGACGGCGTGGTGGTGGTGGAGCGCGAAAAGATCGAAGGCCTGCTGCCCGCCGCCGAAAAGAAGGTGCGCGACGAAGCCGCGCGCATCGCCGCGATCCAGGCGGGCGACACGGAAGCGAAGTGGCTGACCGCCGCGCTGCGCGCCGCGGGCGTCCTGAAGGAAGGAGAGTCGCTGTGAACACCGCTGCCACGGGCAAGCCCGCGCTGGTCGTGACCGCGGCGGATCTGGCGCCGGAGGCGCTGGCGCTGCTGCAGGACTTCTCACTGATCTTCGCCGGCAAGACGCCCACTGAAGACGACATCGTGGCGCTGTGCCGCGAGCACAACCCGGTCGCCATCATCGTGCGCTACAGCAAGGTGGGCGCCGCGGCCATGGACGCCGCCCCCGCGCTGCGCGTCATCTCCAAACACGGCAGCGGCACCGACACCATCGACAAGACCGCCGCCGCCGAACGCGGCATCCAGGTCGTGGCCGCGGTGGGCGTAAACGCCGCCGCCGTCGCCGAGCAGGCGCTGGCCCTGCTGCTGGCCTGCGCCAAGTCGGTGGTTGGCCTGGACGAACGCATGCGCGCCGGCCACTGGGACAAGTCCACACACAAGAGCCTGGAACTGGGCGGCAAGACCATCGGCCTGATCGGCCTGGGCGCCATCGGCCGGCGCATGGCGGCCATGGCGCACGGGATGGACATGCAGGTGATCGGCTTCGACCCGTACGCCAAGGACCTGCCGGACTACATCCGTACCGTGGAACTCGATGCAATCTGGCGCGAGGCCGACGTGGTGTCGCTGCACTGCCCGCTGACCGACGAGAACCGCGGCATGGTCAACGCAGAAACGCTGGCACAGTGCAAGCCCGGCGTGATCGTGGTGAACACGGCGCGCGGCGGTCTGGTGGACGAGGACGCGCTGTTGGCCGCCGTGCGTTCGGGCCAGGTGCGGGCCGCGGGCCTGGACAGCTTTGCGGTCGAACCCATGTCGGCAGGCCACCCTTTCCAGACGGAGCCCCGCATCATCCTGAGCCCGCACATCGGTGGCGTGACCAGCGCGGCCTACGTCAACATGGGCGTGGCCGCCGCGCGCAACGTGCTGGACGTGCTGGCCCGCGCCGGGTCGGCTGCCTGAGTAGGCGCCCGGGCCGCAACGACGGAGAACCTGGGCATGAAAGCGGAATAATCCATACAAAACAAGAGAGGAAGACAAATGACCAGCCAGATTCAAACCCGTTTCCGCCTGCGCCGCGCGGTCACCACGCTTGCCGCCGCCCTGCCGCTGCTGGCCAGCGGTCTCGCCCAAGCTGCGGACGCCGCCGACACGTGGCCCAGCCGTCCGGTGCGCGTCGTCGTGCCCTACGGCCCCGGCGGCGCGGTCGACGTGGCGACGCGCAAGATGGCGCAGATGCTTTCAACGCAGACCGGCCAGAGTTTCATCGTGGAGAACAAGCCGGGCGCCACGGGCACCATCGGCGTGAATCAGGTGGCCCGCGCCGCGCCCGACGGCTATACGCTGGTGGCCAATGACACGACCTATTCGCTGCTGCCGCACATCTTCAAGCAGTTGCCGTTTGATCCGGCCAAGGATCTGCAGCCGGTCTCGGCCTTCGTGTTTGCGCCGATGGCGCTGGCCGTGTCCAACGACAGCCCCTACCGCAAGCTCGATGACCTGATCGCGCAGGCCCGCGCCAAGCCCGACATGATCACCTACGGCTCCGGTGGTCCCGGCACGACGCCGCATTTTGCCGCCGAAGGCCTGGCGCTGGCGACGAAGGTCAAGTTCATGCACGTGCCGTTCAAGGGCGCGGCGGAGGCCACGCAGGCGGTGCTGGGCAAGGTGATCGACTTTCAGTTCGCCTCCACCACGGGCGTGATGGGCGCGGTGCAAGGCGGTCAGTTGCGCCTCTTGGCAATCAGCGGCGACAAGCGGCTGGCGGTGCTGCCCAATGTGCCGACCTTCACGGAAGCTGGCGTGAAGGATTTTGGCGTGGTCAACTGGACCGGCCTGTGGGTGCCCAAGGGCACGCCGCCGGCGGTCACCGAGCGGCTGCAACGCGAGGTCGCCCGCGCCATGGCGTCGGAAGAAATGCAGACGTTCGCCACCATGATGGGCGCCGACCCGCGCGTGGCCGATGCCGCCGAGTTCAGCCGCATCCTGGCCGACAGCGGCGTGATGTGGGGCAACGTAGCGCGCAACATCGGCTACGACGCGAAATAAGAACAGGGAGACACCATGTTTTTTCTGCAAGCGCCACAGGTCGAGTCGTTCGAGGTCTGGTCGCCCATGCCCGACCGCTTTCGCCGCGCCGAGCGCAGCGACTGGGCCGATGCCAACCGCGGCGGCGCCATTGCCGACTCGTTCCTGGAAGGCCCGGTGTTCGACCGCAGCGGCAATCTCTACGTGACCGACATTCCGTGGGGCCGCGTCTTTCGCATCGGCCCGGACCGCGAATGGTCTTTGGTGGCGGAATACGACGGCGAACCCAACGGCATGAAGTTCGTGGAAGACGGGCGGCTGCTGATCACCGACTACAAGAACGGGCTGATGGTGCTGGACGTCGCCAGCGGCGCGGTCACGCCCTACCTGGCGCGCCGCAACAGCGAACGCTTCAAGGGCGTGAACGATCTGATCTTCGACGCGCAGGGCAATCTTTATTTCACCGACCAGGGCCAGAGCGGCCTGCATGATCCTTCGGGTCGCCTGTACCGTCTGCGCCCGGACGGGCAACTGGATTGCCTGCTGGACAACGTGCCCAGTCCCAACGGCGTCGCACTGTCGCCCGACGGCAAGGTGCTGTACCTGGCGGTGACACGCGGCAATTGCGTCTGGCGCGTGCCGCTGATGGCAGACGGCAGCGTCAGCAAGGTGAGCCAGTTCTTCACGTCGTATGGTCCCAGCGGCCCGGATGGACTGGCTGTCGATAGCGAAGGCAACCTGCTCGTGTGCAATCCGGGCCTGGGTTATGTGTGGTTGCTCAATCACCGCGCAGAGCCCATGACGGTGTGGCGCAGTCCGAAGGGCATGTCGACCACCAACCTCGCCTTTGGCGGCGAAGACAGGCGCAGCGTGTTCTGCACGGAATCCGTCAGCGGGACGATCCTGACTGCGCGGGCGCCGCATGCGGGAACGACGCTGTTCCAGCACTAATCCCATCTCCGCGTAACCCCGAATATTGCCAAGGTAACAGGGCGTTAAGCGCCCTGTTACCCGGTCCGATGGCACGCATTACAGGAAAATGCGGGGGTTTTTGGGCACAGGCGTAGACTCCACCGGAAATCGGGCGGCGATGGCTTCGTTACACGCCCGCCGCCCCGCACACACTTGCCTTGACACCCTTTATGTCCCCCTTCTATGGTCGAGGCCGCCAGCGATCTGGCACCCGAAATTCCCATGCAGCCTGCATTGCGGCGCAGGTAAGCGCCCCAGGCATTGGCACGCGCCGGCCGCTTCCGCCGATGGCTGCACATCGCGACATAGAGAGAAGAAGGACATGGCGTCTACGCGCAAGTCAGAAGGAAAAGGTTTGCGGACGGGCAACGCGGCCGCCGCCGCGCTGCTGGTGGCGGCGATCACGGCCGCGTTTGCGGCGATGAGCCCCACGCCGGGCAATGCCGCGCAGGAAAAGGCGGCGGCGCCGGCACCAGCATCAACAGCCGTTCCTGCGGCTGCCGCAGCAACGGCTGCTGCGACCCCTGTCCCCGCCACGGCTGCAGCCAACGCGCCCGCCCCCGCCGCCAACGCCGCTGCGCGGATTGCGCCGCCCGACGCCGCCGCGGTCCTGTACGCCATCCATCAGGTGGACAGCAAGGGCGCCCCTTCCGCCGACGTCGCCAACGGCAGCATCGCCACCTACTGGTTCGGCCATGCGTTCGAACTCGAAGGCACGCCTTACTACACCGGCTTCATCTGGGAAACCGCCGAGCGCTACGGCAAGCCGGGCGAGGACGACGTCGGTCCGATGACGACCGTAAATCTGGCCGAAGCCACCTTCATCCGCGACCCGGCATCCCCGGAAAGCCCCTGGAAATTCCGCGGCATGGAGCCGACCATCGGTGAATTCGGCGCCTACGAAAGGCCGCCGGAAGTCGACACCCAGCGCAAGCCGCTGGAGTACCGCACGGCATCGGGCAAGCTGTTGCTGGCGGTGCCCACCGAAACCTTCGAGAACGGCATCACGATCAGCGGCTACGCCCTGCTTGTCTTCACGCCCCCGGAAAAGCGTCAGGACGAAACGGGCAATGTGTGGTCCTACGTGGGCAACGTGATAGCAGGCGAGGACAACGGACCGGCCTGTGCGGACGGCGACGTCATGCCGTGTACGCGCAGCGAAGGTGAACTGGTCTTCAGCGCCAACGCGACCGCCGACCTGCCGCGCGTGACGGTGCAGTTCTCGGGCAACACGATCTCGGGTCCCGGCAAAACCCGCAAGCTGGGCCCCGGCGACGCCATCATCTACGCCTACGACGCCACGCGCAAGCAGTACGTTGCGCAGTAGCCGATACCATCGCCGTCCCGAAGCAACGCGGCCGTTCAGGCCGCGGCTTGCTCCCTGGTCCCGGCCACTTCCAGCCGGTTGCCGCCCAGCGATTTGGCGCGGTAAAGCGCCTGGTCTGCGATGGCCAGCGCATCCATGATGGTGGGCGCGTCGCCGTTGAAACGCGCAAGCCCGATGCTGACCGTCGCAGCAATGCCGATGTTGTCGATCCGGTTGGAGACGGTCACGGCAAAGCGTTCGGCCATCGCCTTGCCCAGCGTGTGGGCGCCCTTTGCGTCGTCGCCCCAGAGCAGCGCGGCGAATTCCTCGCCGCCGATGCGCGCAAGAATGGTGTCGTGCCCCAGCACTTCCCGCGCAGTTTCGGCAAAGGACTTGAGCACCTGGTCGCCCGCCGCGTGCCCATAGCGGTCATTGACGGACTTGAAGTGATCCAGGTCGAACGCCAGCACCGACACCGCGCCGCGCCCTTCCTTGCCGTTCAGCATGCGCGCGCCCTGCTCGACGAACCAGCGCCGGTTGCCCAGCCGGGTCAGGTAGTCGGTCTGCGACTCCAGCAGCAGCTGGCGGTGCGTTTCGTCGCGGATGAGCTTGAGCAGCGTCATCGGCAGCACCACGGAATACAGCACGCCCTCGTAGATGGTGAGCTTGCCGGCCAGCGCCAGGACGGGTTGCGAGTCGAACCAGGGCAGGATGAACGCCCGGCCGGCGTAGAGCGCCGTATGCACGCCCGCAACGGCCATCACAATGTACCGAGACCGGCGCGGCTTGAGCGCCTGGCAACGGTACACCTCCCAGGCCGTCAATCCGCTGACGAGCGCAATCGGGACCGAGCTTACATACGTCCACATCACGTCGAGCCAGCGCACGCCCCCGATCACCCAGGTCAGCCCCATGCCGATCAGCACGCAGAGCGACGTGCGCACATAGCGCCGTCCGCTCAGCGCGGCTACGCCGTTGAGCACAAGCAGATAGCCGCCGAGGATAACGAGGTTGCTGAGCGCCGCACCGCTGACGCCGGGAAGGTCGCGACGATATAACGCCGCCGCGCAGCCAAGCGCCAGCGTGGCGAAGCCTGAAGCCAGGATGCGTAATTCCTTGCTGCGTGTGGGGTTGGCCCGCTGTTCCCAGAACATGAGGCCGGCGCTGACAAGCAGTGTTCCAACTGCCAGCAGGTACAGAGTGAGAAGATCGACGTACATCTCGAAAGTCAGGAGATTTCGCCGAAAACGCGCGGCGGCTGCGGGATTTTACGGTGAAAACGTGTCATTTCACCTTTTCCGGGTGCGCTTTCGCATCACGCTCGCCAGCGCCCGAGCGCGTGTAATCCGACCCCAAAAATTTGTCCCGTGGGCAGATCATTTCTTGATCTGGCCCCCACACCGGCTGACTTCCAACCGTTGGAACTTGCACGGGCCTCAGCCTACGTTGGCCGGCCGCGAGATCACCCCCGCCGTGCCGCTTCAATCGTCGCGATGTCGATCTTCTTCATCGTCATCATGGCCTCGAACGCGCGCTTGGCCGCCGCTTGATCCAGGTCCGTTACCGCCGCCAGCAGCGCCCGTGGCGTGATCTGCCAGGACAGTCCCCATTTATCCTTGCACCAGCCGCAGTCGCTCTCCTGGCCGCCGTTCGAGACGATGGCGTCCCACAGACGGTCGGTTTCTGCCTGATCGTCGGTCGCGACCTGAAAGGAAAACGATTCGTTGTGCTGGAAGGCGTTGCCGCCATTCAGGCCGACGCAGGGGATACCCATCACGGTGAAGTCGACCATCAGGATGTCGCCCTGTTGGCCGGAGGGATAGTCGCCGGGTGCGCGGTGGACCGTGCCCACCTTGCTGTCGGGGAACGTCTTTGCATAAAAGGTCGCCGCTTCCAGGGCGTCGCCGTCGTACCACAGGCAAACGGTGTTTTTGCTGGCCATCGTGCTCCTCCTTGGCAGGAAAGTGATGCGCTTCAACCTTGCTGCAATGCGCGACGTTCAAGCATAGTCCACGCCGCGCCTGCCGAAAACCGGGCACGCATCGCGGTCATGCGGACCCCGTCTCAAACGGCGATGCGCCCGTCGATGCAGGTCACGGACTGCCCGCCCACGCGAATGGCGCCGCCCGCATCGAACGAGATGCGCAACCTGCCCGACCGCCCGACCACGGCGCCCTGCGTGCTGAGGTATTCCGTGCCGAACTGCGGCACCTGTCCGGCGTCGCGGATGAACGCCGCCACCGAGCCGTTGCCGCTGCCGCAGACCGGGTCTTCGTTGGCGCCCAAGCTGGGCGCAAAGGCCCGGACCTCGATGGCCGCTTCCGCGCCTTCGCCGTAGGCGCCGTACACGACGATGCCCGCGGCATTGTTGCGGCGGTCGAAGTCGGCCATGCGTGCGAAGTCCGGTCCCAACGTCAGCACCGCCTGTGCGCTGGGCAGTTGGGCAATCGTCCATACCGGGCCCACGTTGACGAACTTGGGCGCAGGATCGTGCAGCACCGCCGAGCCCAGGATGGCTTCCATTTCGTCGACGAGATCGGCTCCAAGGTCGGCCAGCCTGGGTTCCGGCAGCGTGAAGGCGATAAGCGGGCTGCCACCCGCCGCGTCCGTGACCGACAGTTCGATCAGGCCGGCAGCACATTCCTGCACGAGCCGGCCGTCACGCGCCGCGACGATGCCCGCCTCGAGCAGCGCATGGGCGGTGCCCAGCGTGGGATGCCCCGCAAAGGGCAGCTCGGCCTGGGGCGTGAAGATGCGCACCAGGTAATCCGCGCCAGGCTGCGTGGGCGGCAGCACGAAGGTGGTCTCCGACAGGTTCGTCCAGTTGGCGATGCGCCGCATCTGCTCGTCCGACAGCCCCTGCCCTTGCAGCACCACCGCGACGGGATTGCCGCGATAGGGTTCGTTGGTGAACACATCCACCTGCTTGAATGGCACGCTCATGTCCCGCTCCTCTATTCAATATCCGGATGCCTGTCGGCCAACCGTTGGCGCCGCACGCGCAGCGCGTCGAGCTTTTCCTCGAGCGCCGCGATCTCGGCATCGACGTCCTGCACGCTTTGCTCGATGTGTTCGTACGCCTGCTGCAGGAGCACCTTGGCCTCCTTGCGGCTGGACGCCGTGGGCGTTTCCCCGCGCAGCGGCCGGTTGGCCGTTTCGGGCAGGAAGAACGACGTGATAAGCCCGATGACCGACGCCGCCATCAGGTAGTACGCGGGCATCATCAGGTTCTCGGTCTCTTCGACCAGCCATGCAGCAACCGTGGGGGTCAGGCCGGCAAAGATGATGGCCACGTTGAACGAACTGGCCAGCGCGCTGTAGCGGATGCGCGTGGGAAACAGCGCGGGCAGCGTCGACGCCATGATGCCGATCAGGCAGTTCAGGAACACGGCGATCAGCAACAGTCCTAAAAAGATCAGCGCGGTGTTATCGCTGCCGATGAGAAAGAACGAGGGGATCGCCGTGACCAGCAGGCCCAGGCTGCCGGCCAGCAGGAACGGCTTGCGTCCGATCTTGTCGCTGATGAACCCCACCACCGGCTGCACGAACAGCATGCCCACCATCACGACGACGATGATGAGCACGCCATGCCCTTCGGTATAGCCCAGGCTGCCCGACAGATACGTGGGCATGTAGGTAAGCAGCATGTAGTAGGTGACATTGGTCACGAGCACCATGCCGATGCTGACCAGCAATGCACGGCGGTACTTGCTGAAGATCTCGCGGAATGACACCGTCGGCTTTTCCTGCACGGCGTCGCGGTCTTCCTTTTCCATCCGTTCAAGCTGTTGCGTGAAGGCCGGCGTTTCCTCGGCCGCGTGGCGCAGATACAAGCCCAGCAGGCCAAGCGGTCCGGCCACGAAGAACGGGATGCGCCAGCCCCAATCAAGGAAGGTCTGCTCGCCCAGCATGGTCTGCAGCAGCACGACCATGCCCGCCCCTACGACGAATCCGGCGATCGAGCCGAAGTCCAGCCAGCTTCCCAGGAAGCCGCGCTGCCTGTCTGGCGCATATTCGGCCACGAACACGGCCGCGCCGGTGTATTCGCCCCCCACGGAGAAGCCCTGCGCCAGTTTGCACGCCAAGAGAAGAATCGGCGCCCAGATGCCGATCGTGGCATAGGCGGGAATCAGGCCGATGCAGAACGTGCTGATGGCCATGATGATGATGGTGAGCGACAGCACCTTCTGGCGCCCGAAGCGATCACCCATGATGCCGAAGAAGACGCCGCCCAGCGGCCGGACCAGGAACGGCACGGAAAACGTGCCCAGCGCGGCAATGGTCTGCACGGCGGGCGAAGCGTCGGGAAAGAACACCTTGCCCAGCGCGAAGGCGACAAAGCCGTAGACGCCGAAGTCAAACCATTCCATCGCATTGCCAAGCGCCGCGGCGGTCACGGCCTTCTTGAGCTTGGTGTTGTCGATGACGGTGATGTCGCCGATCTCCAGCGGACGGATTTCTTGCGACGACGTGGGGGTTTCTGCCATGGTGCGACATCCATAAAACGGGACATGCCGATTATGGACCCGATTTTGGCAACGGTCATCGCCCGCGGCATTGCGGGAGTGGCGGGCGCGCGCCCATAATGCCCCACCCACCTGTCGACCGCCGGAGCCGTTAATGACCGATACCCGCAAGCCGCCGCTGATCTATCTTGAAGACTTGTCCGTCGGAGACATCTTCGTCAGCAAGAGCCACGCCCTGGACGCGGCGCAGATCATTGCCTTTGCCTCGCAATTCGACCCGCAGCCCTTTCACCTGGATCCGGACGCCGCGCGTGACACGCTATTCCAGGGCCTGGCGGCCAGCGGCTGGCACACGGCGGCGCTGACCATGAAGCTGCTGGTCGAAAGCTTTCCCGTGGCGCGCGGCGTGATTGGCGCTGGGGCCGAAGTGGTCTGGCCGCAGCCCACCCGCCCCGACGACGTAGTGAAGGTGACGAGCACGGTGCTGAGCATCACGCCGTCCCGTTCCAAACCCGATCGCGCCATCGTGGTCGTGGAATCCGTCACGTCGAACCAGCGGGATGAACCGCTGCAGAAGCTGACCAGCAAGGTCGTCGTCTTCCGGCGGTCATGATCCCATCATGGGCCGGTCATGATCCGGCCAGCGGTCCGGCCGCCGGCCGGCCGCACGCTCAAGCCGTCGCGCCCTCCGGCAGTTTGGCGATGACCTTGATCTCGAACTGGAATCCATAAAGCCAGGTCACCCCCACCGCCGTGATGTTCGGAAACGGCGCCTCGCCCCAGAACTCGGGCACCACTTCCCACATGGTCTCGAACTGCGACTGCGGATCGATCATGAAGACCGTCACGTCGACCACGTCGTCGAACGACGCGCCCGCCGCGTGCAGAATGGCGTTCAGGTTCTGGAAAGCCAGCCGCACCTGCTGCCGCAGATCGGGCTCGGGCGAGCCGTCGTCGCGGCTGCCGACCTGGCCGGACACGAACAGAAAGCCGTTGGAACGCACGGCCGGCGAATAACGGTTGCGCTCGTAAAGCGCGTGGCGATGAGGAGGAAACACGACGTCACGGTTGTTCATGGGATTCTCCAAATGAAGGGGCTTCGGACCGCCCGCGTTGACATAGGCGAACTGTAAAAGCGCCCGCCGCGCGGATAAACGGCCAACTTCATCCATCACTATTTGTAGAATCCAAACAATCCCGATCCCAACCGGAGCAGCCATGGACCGATTTGACGCAATGACCGCGTTTGCGCGCGTGGTGGAGACCGGCAGCTTCACCAAGGCGGCCGAAACCCTGCACATGAGCAAGACCAGCGTCACGCAGCTTGTGCAGCAGCTCGAGGCGCGGCTGCGCGTGCGCCTCTTGAACCGCACCACGCGCAAGGTCAACGTCACGGCCGACGGCGCGGCGTACTACGAGCGTGTGATCAAGCTGTTGGCCGACATGGACGACGCCGAGACCAGCCTGTCCAGCGCCGCCGAAGCGCCGCGTGGCCGCCTGCGCGTGGACGTGCCCAGCCCGCTGGCGCGCATGGTGCTGGTGCCGGCATTGCCGGCCTTTCACGCGCGCTATCCCGACATCCAGCTCGACATGGGCGTCAGCGACCGCATCGTCGACCTGATCGGCGAAAACGTCGACTGCGTGGTGCGCGGCGGGGAGCTGACCGATCAATCCTTGATGGCCCGCCGTGTCGGTGATCTACGATTGGGCGTCTATGCCGCGCCCTCTTATCTGAAACTGGCCGGCAAGCCTGCACACCCGCGCGAGCTTGAGGACACGCACCATCGCATCGTCGGTTTTCTGTGGCAACGCACGGGCCGCGCGCTGCCCTATGCCATGCGCCGCGGCAACGAAGTCGTCAACGTGCACGGCCGTTACGTGCTGGCCGTGGACGACGGCAATGCCTACCTGGCGGCCGGTCTGGCCGGCATGGGCGTGATGTGGCTGCCGGATTACATGTCCGCGCCGCATCTTGCACAAGGCGAATTGGTTCCGGTGTTCGAAGACTGGCGGATGGACCCGATGCCGATGTACGTGGCGTTCCCGCCCAACCGCCACGTCAGCGCCAAACTGCGCGCCTTTATCGACTGGATCATCGAACTGGTGGGCGCGTATTCGCCTGCGGGCGGACGATAGCGCGGCAGGTCATCCCTGCCGCCCCTACCCCTTTGCAAGCTCCCCCGCCAGTTCCAGCGCCCGCGCCAGGAACACCGACGCATCATCCTTGCGATAACTGACGATCACGGGCGACACAAACGCGTCGGCTTCGATCCGCACATGCGCCACGTCCTGGCGTTGCAGGCGCTGCACCGACGCGGGGACGACCGTGACGCCCAGCCCCGCCGCAACCAGCCCGATGGCGGTCTGCAGCTCGTTGGCCTCTTGCGCGACCTGCAGCGAATGGCCGGCGGCGCGAAAGAGTCCCAGCACGTGATCCGCGTAGTTGGGCCGCGGCCGCGCCGGATACAGGACGAAGGGCTCGCGCGCCAGCCGGTCGACCGAGACGCTGCCCTGGCCCGCCAGCGGGTGATGCAGCGGCACGGCGGCCATCAAGGGTTCGGTCATGAGCACGCGGCGTTCGATCGCCGGGTCATCCAGCAGGATGCGGCCGATGCCCAGGTCGATGCGGCCTGCCTTCAGCGCTTCGAGCTGCGGCAACGTGTTCATTTCCATCAGGCCCACTTCGACCCGTTCGTCCGCGCTGCGCAGCAACCGGATCAGTTCCGGCACGAAGCCGTACAGCGTGGACGGCACGAAGCCGATGCCGAACCAGCGGCGCTCCGTTTGACCCAACCGGCGCGTGCCTTCCAGCACTTCGTCCAGCCGCGCGGTCAACAGGCGCGATTGCTCGAGCAGAAAGCGGCCCGCCTCGGTCAGGCGTAGGGCGCGCGTGGTGCGTTCGAACAGGAGCACGCCCAATTCTTCCTCCAGTTGCTTGATCTGGCGGCTGAGCGGCGGCTGCGCGATGTGCAGCCGCGCGGCCGCCTGCGTGAAACTGCCGGCCTCGGCCACGGCCTGGAAATAGCGCAAGTGCCTGAGTTCCATGACGATTAAGACCCTGAAGGTATCAATTAAAACCCATATAGTCTTGGACGCCTTGGAAAAAGGCAAGCGATACTGCCTCCATCGTTCAAGCGCGGCCAGCCAGAGTATGAATCGGTTCCGCATCGCCGCCCATAATTCAAGAACACGGAGACTTTCATGCGCCTGCGCCCCGCCTTCAAACCCTTCGCCCGCGCCTTGCTGGCCGCGTCGCTACTGGCTGGCGCGGCGGCGGCGCACGCCGATGCCTATCCCGACCACCCGGTGAAGTGGATCGTGCCCTTCCCGCCGGGCGGCGCCATGGACAGCATCGCGCGCACGCTTGGCGAATCCATGGGCAAGCAGCTGAATACGTCGTTCATCGTGGAAAACCGCGCGGGCGCGGGCGGCAATATCGGCGCGGCTGCCGTCGCGCGCGCCAAGCCGGACGGCTACACCATCCTGATCGTGGCCAACGGCATGGCCGTGAATCCCGCGCTGTACCAGGACCTGAATTACAACCCCATCAAGGACTTCGCGCCGATCTCGCTGCTGGCCGTGGTGCCGAACGTGCTGGTCACCAATCCTGAACGCACCGGCGCGACGAGCGTGCAGGACGTGATCGCCAAGGCAAAGGCCCAGCCCAAGCACTACACGTACGCGTCCGCCGGGGTCGGCACGTCGATCCACCTGGCCGGTGAAATGTTCGTGTCAATGACGGGCGTGGACATGCTGCACGTGCCGTACAAGGGCAGCGGCCCGGCCGTCGCGGACCTGTTGGGCGGGCAGGTTGACTACATGTTCGACAGCATCACGTCCGCCAAGCCCCACATCGCGACCGGCAAGCTGCGTGCGTTGGGCGTCACCACCACCAAGCGCTCGGCCGCCCTGCCCGACGTGCCGACCCTGCAGGAAGCGGGCGTGCCAGGCTATGAACTGATGCCCTGGTTCGCCGCCTTCGCGCCTGCGGGCACGCCACCGGATGTGGTGGCCAAGCTGAACGATGCCATGCGCACGGCGTTGGCGGATGCCAAAGTGAAGGCGACGCTCGATTCGATCGGGGCCGAGTCCATCGGCAGCACGCCCGACGCACTGCGCGACCACCTGGCCAAGGAAACGGCGCAATGGAAGGACCTGGTCAAGGAACGCGGCATCAAGATCAACTGATCGGCCGCGCTGCGCTAGCCTGGGGTATCGTTGGTCCATCCATCTCCCAGCGAAGGAAGTCATCATGGCCCTGAAACACGCGGATCCCGGACAGGTCATCGATCTGAAGCCCTATGGCGCGGCGCTTGCGCAGAAGCAGTCGGTCGCGCTTTTCAAGTCCGAGGATCTGGAGGTCATGCGGCTGGTGCTGCTGGCGGGCAAGACAATGCCCTCGCATGACGTCGAGGGCGAAATCACCCTTCAATGCCTGGAGGGCAGCGTCGAGGTCTCGACCGGCGGCGCCACGCATATCCTGGATGCCGGCCGCCTGATGTACCTGCCCGGCCGAGCGCCGCATTCGCTTTTTGCGCTGGAGAACGCGTCGGTACTGGTGACCGTTGCGTTGAAGCGTACGTAGCCACATCCGCCGCGGCAGCTTACGGGGCGGCTTCGAGGGCCCCTTCGCGGCGCCTCCCGATGCGTCTTCTGTTAACCCCCCGCGCTCGCCACCGGCCAGCCTATTTGCGATCACGCCCTTCGACCGCTTTGCGCAGCACGCCGATGAAGGCCTCATTGAACGCCGGAATATCATCCGGCTTGCGGCTGGACACCAATACGCCGTCGACGACGGCCTCTTCATCCACCCACTCAACGCCCGCATTGCGCAGGTCGTCCTGCAGCGACGGCCAACTGGTCATCTTGCGACCCTTCACCACGCCGGCGGAAATCAGCAGCCAGGCGCCGTGGCAAATGACGGCGACGGGCTTGCCCGCGTCAAAGCATGCGCGCACCAGCTCCTGCGCCTTGGGCTGCATACGGATTTCATCGGCATTGACCACGCCGCCGGGCAACAGCAAGGCGTCAAAGACCTCCGGCTCGGAGGCGGCCTGCAGAAAGGTCAGATCCACCGGAAACCGGTCGCCCGGCTTGTCGTGATGAAAGCCCTGGATCGGATCGGTGCGGGCGGACACCAGCACTGTGCGCGCGCCCTCCTCGTGCAGACGATGACGAGGGCTGGTGAGTTCGACCTGCTCGAACCCATCGACAGCCAGAATGGCGATGTTGACGTCTTGAAGTGTTGCCATGTGTGCTCCTGTTGCGTGGCCTCCCGACGATGCGATGCGTCGCGCGGGAGGCCTGGGGGATGACTTGTCAGGGCCGCGCCGCAGCGACCGGCTTGGGCGGCTGCGCCGGCTGCGCCGGGGTGACTCGCCAGATCGTGTTCGACAGGTCGTCGGCCACGATGAGCGCGCCCTTCGGATCTACGGTCACGCCAACCGGACGGCCGCGCGTCGTGCCGTCGCTGTCGCGAAAGCCCGCGACGAAATCCACAGGCGGACCCGAAGGCCGGCCGTCCGTGAACGGCACGAAGACCACCTTGTAGCCAACGGGGTCCTTGCGGTTCCAGCTTCCGTGCTCGCCGACGAAGACGCCGTTGGCAAAACGATCCCCCATCGAAGCGTCTGAGAAATCGACGCCAAGCGCCGCGACGTGCGAGCCCAACGCGTAATCCGGCGCGATGGCCGACGCGACCTTCGCGGGATCCTGCGGCCGGACGCGATCATCCACGTTCTTGCCCCAATAGCTATAAGGCCAGCCGTAGAAGGCGCCTTCCTTGACCGTGGTCAGATAGTCGGGCACCAGGTCCGGACCGATTTCGTCGCGCTCGTTGACCACGGCCCACAGTTGCCCGGTGTCGGGCTGAATCGTGAGCGCGGTCGGGTTGCGCAGCCCGGTCGCATACGTCTTGTATTCACCCGTGCTGGCATTCACGCGCCAGATCCGCGCGCGATCGGCTTCAGCCGTCATACCGCGTTCGGTGATGTTGCTGTTCGAGCCGATGCCCACGTACAGATACTGCCCATCGGCGCTGGCGGTCAGCGCCTTCGTCCAGTGATGGTTGATCTCCGACGGCAGCGGCGTGACGACTTCGGGCGGCCCGCTTGCCTTGGTCTGCCCAGGCTGATAGTCGAACCGCACCAATGCGTCCTGATTGGCGACATACAGTTGGTTCCCGACCAGCGCCAGCCCATACGGCGCGTTGAGATTCTCCGCAAAGACGGAGGCCTCGTAGGTGCCATCGCCTTCCGGGTCGCGCAGCAGCGTCAGGCGGTTGCCGCCCTTGACCGGGCTGGTGCCGCGGGCCTTGATGACGGCCGCGATCACGTCTTTGGGCTTGAGGTCGGGCGCGCTGCCGCCGCGTCCCTCAGCCACCAGGATGTCGCCATTGGGCAGCACGAGCGTCTGCCGCGGAATTTTCAGATCCGTGGCGATGGCCGAAATCTTGTAGCCCTCGGGCACGGTCGGCACCTTGTCGCCCCACGGGGCAGGCTTGGCAATGACCATATCGGGCAGCAGGCCGCGTTCGGGTTTGGGCAGATCAGGCGAAGGTCCATATTGGCCGCCGGCCTGCGCGCTGCACACCCCTGCCATCACCAGCAACGGAATTCCGGCAATCAGTCGTAGGTGATTCATAGCGGCCCCCTGATGTGCGGGGTGCGGAAGCCCAGCCAGAGCGCCACAAGCGCCAGCACGGTGCCGACTGCAGACAGAATCAGTGCGGTGGGCATGCTCGCCCAAGCGTCGCGGGCGTGCAGAAACGCATTGAACAGGCCTACCAGCCAGGCTGCCAGCAGCACGACGGCATAAGGAACGATCCCGCGCGCGCGCTGCGTGGCCCTGAACAGGTCCACGATGGCAAACAGCAGCGCGATCGCGCCAAACAGCAGTCCGCCGACCAGCAGCCAGGACGCGAAATTGTTCCATTGGATGTGAAAAGTCTGCGCATAGGCAGCATCCGCGAGTGCCGCGCCGAGAAACAAGGGAAACATCCCGGCCAGGAATACCGCCGGCATGGGGCGCACGGTAAGGGCGTACCGATTTTCGATGAGTTGGGTCACTGGATCGCCTCGTGAGTTGCGGGCCCGAGCAGATGCCCGAGAAGCGCAGCGCAGCAAGTCGTGTTCCTGTGTCCGTGCCGAGGCCCGCGCGCTTCGGTTCAGCGCGTGGCGATCTGCGCTGGTGCGTCCGGGCGCCAGCCTCCGCCCAGCGCCTTGTATGCCGCCACCGCTGCGCGAGCGGTTTCCGCTTGGGCCTGCGCCCGGTCGTCAGAAGCCTGCAAGAGCGAGGCGTCCGCATACAGCACGTCGACCAGACTGGCGGCGCCGCGCTTGTAGGCCGCGAACGACGACGCTCGCGCCTGCGTCAGCGCGTCTTCGCCGCGGGTCAGCACCGCCGACTGTTCGGCACGGTGGATCAGTGCGGAAAACGCGTTCTCGACATCTTCCGTGGCATGCAGTACCGCCAGGCGATACGCCGCCAGCGCCTCGGCCTCTTGGCCCTTTGCCCCGTCGATCTGCGCGTTGATGCGGCCAAAGTCGAACAGCCGCCAACGCAGTCCCAACACGCCCGTGGACTGGCTTGCACCGGCGGAGAACAGATTGCCGCTGGACACGGCCGTGGCGCTGCCCAGCAAGCCGCTCAACGAGAACTTCGGGTAGAACTCGGAGATGGCCTCGCCAATACGGGCGTTGGCGGCCGCCAGCCGGCGTTCGGCCGCGATCAGATCGGGCCGCCGCTGGAGCAGATCCGCGGGAGCGCCCATTTCCTCGATCCGAGGCGCGGCGGGTATCGGCGCGTGCGCCGCCAATTCGGCGCGATGCGTGCCGGGCGCTGCCCCCAGCATGACGTCCAAGGCGTTCATGGCCGCATCAAGCCCACTCTGCAACACCGGAACGGTCGCCTGTACTTGCGACAGCGCGCCATCCGCCTGACGCACCTGGTATTGCGCAGCCAGCCCGCGTTCGTGCAGCAGCGCGACCTTGGCGACAAGATCCTGCTGCGTCCTGACCTGCCGCTGTGCGATGTCCAAACGCGCCTGGAGGCTGCGGATCACAATGTATGTGTCCGCGGTTTGCGCGGCCACCGCGAGCTGCGTGGCCATCGCTGCCGCTTCCGAGGCCTGAAAATCGGCGATGGCCGCCTCACGGCCACGCCGCAGGCCGCCGAACAGATCGACTTCCCAGCTGGCCTCAAGATTGGCTTCGTACTGGTTGCCCCAGCGGTCGTAACCAGGCATCGTGCTGGCCACTTGCCCCAGTGGCGTCTCACGCGACTGATGCGACCGCGCAGCCAGGCCGCGCACCGAAGCCGACGGCAGCAAGGCCGCGTTGGCCGCGCCCAGCCCCGCACGCGCCTGCGTCACGCGCGCCGCCGCCTGCGCCAGGTCCAGGTTCTGCGCGATTGCCAACGACACGTATCGCGCCAGCATCGGGTCGTCAAACTGGCGCCACCACGTATCGAGGCCTTGCACGGCCCCGGATCCGGCTTGCCGGCCGGGGGCCTGCGAGTAGTGGCTGGGAAGCGGCGCCTCCGGCCGGTGGTAATCAGGGCCTGCCGCGCACCCGGCCAGCACGCCGGCGCAGAGCAAGACAAAGGAATGACGGGCGAGCATGGGAATCCTTCAGGCTATTAATTTTGGGTGACTATAATACGTTTTGGTCACTCGTTGTCAACAAAAGTGCGCCGGGTTAAGCTGCACCCATGACGAAAGCAACATCCCCCGCCCTTCAGCCGCGAGGCCCCTCCGATCACGACGTCCGCGATCAGATCGTCGAAGCCGCCACCGAATACTTCGGCCTGTACGGTTTCGACAAGACCACCGTCTCGGACCTGGCCAAGGCCATTGGATTCTCCAAGGCCTATATCTACAAGTTCTTCGACTCCAAGCAGGCGATCGGCGAGGTCATCTGCGCCAACCGCCTGAACACGATCATGGTGGCCGTCGACGCGGCCGTCGCCGACGCGCGGTCCGCGCCGGACCGGCTGCGGCGCATGTTCAAGGCCCTGGTGGAAGCCGGCAGCCAGCTCTTCTTCCACGACAGCAAGCTGTACGACATTGCGCGAACCTCGGCCAGCGAGTCGTGGCCTTCCGCGCAAGCCTATGAGGCGCACATCAAGGGCCTCATCCTGCAGGTAATCCGCGAAGGTCGGGAAGCCGGCGACTTCGAACGCAAGACGCCCCTCGATGAAACGGCCGACGCCATCTATCTCGTCATGCGGCCGTACATCAATCCTTTGCTCCTGCAGCACAACCTGGCCAATGGCGCGGAAGCCACGGTGCAGTTGTCGAACCTGATCCTGCGTAGTCTGGCGCCGTAAATTTTCTTTTGTGACCATTGACCTTATTGGTCACTTGTATAGAATGGGGACCTTCTTTGTGAGGATGGTCTCCCATGCTTCGGCGTCCGCTTGCCCCATTTGCCCTCTGCCTGTTGCCTGTCGCCCTTGCGGCATGCGGCGATAGCCCCCCGTCAGATCCCCGCGTCGACCCACCGCTTGTCAGAGTCGGCGTGGCGCAAACCGCATCCGCGCCCGCACGCTCCTTTTCGGGGGTGGTGGCGGCGCGCGTTCAAAGCGACCTGGGATTCCGCGTGTCCGGGAAGGTGCTGGAGCGACTGGTCGACACCGGTCAATCGGTGACCCGCGGCCAGCCGCTCATGCGGCTGGATCCGGAAGATCTGGGCCTGCAGGCCCGTGCGCAGATTGAAGCCGTGGCCGCGGCGCGTGCGCGCGCAAAACAGGCGGTCGACGACGATGCCCGCTATCGCGGCCTGGTGGCAGAAGGCGCCGTGTCCGCGTCGGCCTATGCGCAGATCAAGGCCGCGGCCGACACGGCGCGTGCCGACCTGAAGGCGGCCGAAGCGCGGGCCGACGTCGCGAAAAACGCGTCGAGCTATGCGGTGCTGGTGGCGGACGCGGACGGCGTCGTCGTGGACACGCTGGCCGAACCCGGACAGGTCGTTGCCGCCGGGCAATCCGTCGTGCGGCTGGCGCGCGCCGGCCAGCGCGAAGCCATCGTCCACCTTCCCGAAACACTACGGCCATCCGTGGGCTCCGCCGCCCGGGCAATGCTGTACGGGGACCGCCAGTCCCCCGCCCCGGCCACGCTGCGGCAACTGTCGGATGCGGCGGATCGGGTCACGCGGACGTTCGAGGCCAGGTATGTGCTGGAAGGCCCGCTGGCCCGCGCCCCGTTGGGGGCCACCGTCACGATCGACATTCCGCAGTCGCCGGACGGCACGCCCCTGCTGCAGGTGCCGATAGGCGCGGTCTTCGACACCGGCGCCGGCCCGGGCGTCTGGGTGGTGGTGGATGGCGCCCCGGCCCAGGTGGCGCGGCGGCACGTCCAGATCCACGGCCTGAGCGACGATGTAGCGCGTGTCGCCGGCGACCTCAAGGCCGGCGAACGTGTCGTGTCCCTGGGCGCGCATCTGCTGCATGAAGGCGAGCCGGTCAGGCTCGGGGAGCAGAAGGCTGCCGACCTCGTGGGAGCGCGTTGATGAGCGAAGGCCGCTTCAATCTGTCTGCGCTCGCCGTGCGCGAGCGCTCGATCACGCTGTTCCTTATTCTTCTCGTCTCTGTCGCCGGAATCCTCGCGTTCTTCCAATTGGGCCGTGCTGAAGATCCGCCCTTCACCATCAAGCAGATGACCGTCGTCACCGCATGGCCCGGGGCGACCGCACAGGAGATGCAGGACCAGGTCGCCGAACCGCTGGAGAAGCGGCTGCAGGAGTTGCGGTGGTACGACCGGACCGAAACCTTCACGCGGCCCGGCCTGGCATTCACCATGGTGTCGCTGCTGGACAGCACACCGCCCCAGGCGGTGCAGGAAGAGTTCTATCAGGCGCGCAAGAAGCTTGCCGACGAAGCCGGACGTCTGCCTCCCGGCGTAGTCGGGCCCATGGTCAATGACGAGTACGCGGACGTCACGTTTGCCCTGTACGCGCTCAAGGCAAAAGGCGAGCCTCAGCGTCTGCTCGCCCGCGACGCCGAAGCGCTGCGCCAGCAACTGCTGCACGTGCCGGGCGTCAAGAAAGTGAACATCATCGGCGAGCAGCCCGAGCGCATCTTCGTGTCGTTCTCCCATGACCGCCTGGCTACGCTCGGCGTCGATCCACAGGCCATTTTTGCCGCACTCAACGCGCAGAACGTCCTGACGCCTGCCGGGTCGATCGAGACCAAGGGTCCCCGGGTGTTCCTGCGCGTGGACGGCGCGTTCGACAGCCTGGACAAGATTCGCCAGACGCCCATCACCGCCCGGGGACGCACGCTGAAGCTTGCCGACGTGGCGACCGTGGAACGCGGGTATGAAGACCCGGCCACGTTTCTGGTGCGAAATAACGGCGAGCCCGCGCTGCTTTTGGGCGTGGTCATGCGCGACGAATGGAATGGGCTGGATCTGGGCAGCGCGCTCGAGAAGGAGGTCGGCAAGATCAACACCGCATTGCCGCTCGGGATGAGCCTGACCAAGGTCACCGACCAGGCCGTGAACATCAGCGCGGCGGTGGACGAGTTCATGGTCAAGTTCTTCGTCGCACTGCTTGTCGTGATGCTGGTGTGCTTTGTCAGCATGGGGTGGCGCGTCGGGATCGTGGTGGCCGCCGCCGTGCCCCTGACCCTTGCGGCGGTGTTCGTGATCATGGCGGCCTCGGGCAAGAATTTCGACCGCATCACGCTTGGCTCGTTGATCCTGGCGCTCGGCCTGCTGGTGGACGACGCCATCATTGCCATCGAAATGATGGTGGTCAAGATGGAAGAAGGCTACAGCCGGATCGCAGCGTCGGCGTATGCGTGGAGCCACACGGCCGCCCCCATGCTGTCCGGCACGCTCGTCACCGCAGTTGGCTTCATGCCGAACGGTTTCGCGCGTTCCACCGCGGGCGAGTACACCAGCAACATGTTCTGGATCGTCGGCATTGCGCTGATCGCGTCCTGGGTGGTGGCGGTGTTCTTCACGCCGTATCTGGGCGTGAAGATGCTGCCGGACATCAAGAAGGTCGAAGGCGGACACCACGCCATCTACGACACCCGCCACTACAACCGGTTCCGGCGTCTGCTGGGGCACGTCATCGGCCGCAAATGGCTGGTGGCGGGCACGGTGGTCGCCGTCTTTGCGCTGGCCGTGGTTGGCATGGGTCTGGTCAACAAACAGTTCTTTCCCACTTCGGATCGGCCCGAGGTGCTCGTTGAAGTGCAGATGCCGTACGGCACGTCCATTGAACAAACCAGCGAGGCCGCTGCGACAGTCGAAGCGTGGCTGGCCAAGCAGGCGGAAGCCAGGATCGTCACCGCGTACATCGGACAAGGCGCGCCGCGCTTCTTTCTGGCCATGGCGCCCGAGCTGCCGGACCCGTCATTCGCCAAGATCGTCGTGCTGACGGGCAACGACAAGGAACGCGAAGCGCTCAAGTTCCGGCTTCGCCAGGCCATCGCCGACGGCCTGGCGCCGCAGGCGCAGGTCCGCGTCACCCAGATCGTGTTCGGCCCGCCCTCGCCGTTCCCGGTGGCCTATCGCGTCATGGGGCCTGATGCCGGCCAGTTGCGCGCGATTGCCGCGCGCGTCCAGTCGATCATGCACGCCGATCCCATGATGCGCACCGTAAACACCGATTGGGGCGCGCGGGTTCCCGCTCTGCACTTTACGCTGGACCAGGACCGGCTTCAGGCGGTGGGACTGACCTCCAGCTCGGTCGCCCTACAGTTGCAGTTCCTGTTGAGTGGCGTACCCCTCACCAACGTTCGCGAGGACATCCGCTCGGTTGAAGTGGTCGGCCGAGCGGCCGGTGATGTCCGCCTGGATCCAGCCAAGATCGCCGGCCTGACGCTGGTGGGGGCCGACGGCCAACGCGTGCCGCTGTCGCAGGTTGGCACGGTGGATGTGCAAATGGAGGATCCGATCCTGCGGCGCCGTGACCGCACGCCGACCATTACGGTTCGCGGCGACATCGCGGAAGGCCTTCAGCCGCCTGACGTTTCCGCCGCGATCTTCAAGCAACTGCAACCTGTCATCAACGACCTGCCAGCGGGATACCGCATCGAACAGGCCGGCTCCATCGAGGAATCTGAGAAGGCAAGCACTGCCATGCTGCCGCTGTTTCCGATCATGATTGCCATCACCCTGCTGATCATCATCCTGCAGGTGCGATCCATCGCCGCCATGGTGATGGTTTTTGCGACCAGCCCGCTCGGCCTGATCGGTGTTGTGCCGACACTGCTCCTGTTCCAGCAGCCGTTCGGCATCAACGCGCTGGTCGGGCTGATTGCCCTGTCCGGCATCCTGATGCGCAATACGCTGATTCTGATCGGCCAGATCCACCACAACGAACAGGAAGGCCTGGCGCCCTATGACGCGGTGGTCGAGGCGACGGTGCAGCGGGCGCGACCGGTGATTCTGACTGCGCTGGCCGCGATACTGGCTTTCATCCCGTTGACGCACTCGGTGTTCTGGGGAACGCTGGCCTACACCCTGATCGGCGGCACGTTCGCCGGCACGATCATCACGCTGGTCTTCCTGCCCGCCATGTACGCCATCTGGTTCAAGATCCGGCCAGACGTCGCGCAGGACGCTTCCCAACCTGTTGCGGCCCGGGTAACGACGGGTTGATTCACGCCGCCTGCGGCGTGGCACTCGCCCGCCGGGGCTTCACAACGAGGGGTCGTATGTACAGAAATCAACAGACGTGCTGGACGGCCCAGCACCAGGCTGCACTCGCGAGGCTGCGCACGGGCGGGGGCAAGCCCGATATCGCCAGTCCGGATCAGATCGCCGGCATGACAGGCTTGCAGATCCTGCACGCAATGATGGCCGGCGAGCTGCCCTACCCGCCCATGAACGACACCGCGAACATGACGTTGGTGGAAGCGGACTCGGGCTGGGCCGTGTTCCTTGGCATCCCCGAACTGCGGCATTGCAATCCGTTCGGCACCGTCCACGGCGGCTGGTTCTCGACGCTGCTGGATTCGGCATTGGGTTGCGCGATCCAAAGTGCGCTTCCGGAAGGCAGGCGCTACACGACGGTCGAACTCAGTGTCAACATCGTGCGTGCGGCGGCGCCATCCAGTGGCCCGCTTCGCGCCGCCGCCACGCTGATACATAGCGGCAAGCAGATCGCCACGGCGCAGGCGCGGGTGGAGGACGAGAACGGCAAGCTGTATGCGCACGCCACCACCACGTGCGTGGTGTTCGACCGGCGTGCATAGCGCACGGCTACACCCCGAACGACACCGACACCCGTTCCAACCATGCGCTGGCCACCGGTTGACGCCGTGCCAGAAATCCCAGCGGACCCGCTTCGGCCATGCGCCAGTGCGCGATCCCGAAACGCAGCGTTCCTCGCAGCGTGCAGCGCGTGCGGATCAGCCCTGCCGGCCCGTCCTGAACCGTCCAGACCACGAATCGTAGCGGTAACGCAACGCGCAGGCCGGGTCGGAATTGCACGCTGGCGGCGGGCCGGCCTTCCGCGACGAGCGACGCTTGCGCCAACGCGGCCGGCTCGCCTGGTCCGCCCAAGGCGGGCAGCGGCTCGAAATCGCCGATGCGCTTCGGGATGCCCCACAGCTTGCGGCCACCTTCTGCGGCCGCCTCGTCGTCCACCCAGATCGGCCCAACCGTGCACGCGGGCGCCAGCAATCCCGCGTGACGCACCGCCGTCGCAAAGAGCAGCTCGTTGTAGGCGAGCGTGCCGCCCGGCTCGTAAGCGGTCCAGACCGTGGTGCAGATGGCATGGCGTCCCAACGTGACCACACGGGCATCACCGGGCGCCTGCTGCGGCAGATCGGCCAGCGGCACCCGCCATGCACTCAGGAGTGCATGGCCGTGCAGTTTCCAGGGGGCCTGCGGATAAGGAGACGGGAAGCCTGACTGCGTCCTGCCATCCGGCGTGCCGGTCGGGCTGTCGTTCGATGGGGGCATCATCCTGGCGAACTCCTGTCGGGTTTCCAATGCACACACCCGATCGATAGTAAGCGCCCTGCGACCGAACGCCGCATGCGTTTCCATTCGGACAGAATGCGTGAGGTTCTGTAATAGAATCCCGCCCATGTCGACTCATCGGGACTCTGCGTTTCAGCCCCGCGGCCTGCCTTGGCGTTTGCTCGTCTGCCTGGCAATGGCCGCCTTTGTGCTGCGCGCTTTCATCCCGACCGGCTACATGGCGGGGCCGTCCACGACCTCGCTGATGCTGACGCTGTGCGAAGCCGGCGGCACGATGAACGTGACGTTCGACCTGCCGGCCGAGCCGGACGCCAA
The DNA here is from genome assembly GCF_002388205.1 of Achromobacter sp. UBA4530. Classification (NCBI taxonomy): domain Bacteria; kingdom Pseudomonadati; phylum Pseudomonadota; class Betaproteobacteria; order Burkholderiales; family Alcaligenaceae; genus Achromobacter; species Achromobacter sp. UBA4530. Next base: position 55,653 of record NZ_DGMA01000008.1, read on the forward strand.
GCATGGTGCCGCAGATGCCTGCGCCTTCGGCGCCCTCGCCGCGCACGCAATTCTGCCGGACACCGGGCTCGCACCTGTGTTGTCGGCGCGCGCCGCCTACGCCGCGCCCGAGATTCCCGTCCACCGCGCCACGCCGCCGCTGCCGGCTCTTGGGCCGCCGCTAGGGTCACGCGCCCCGCCTTCCCTGTCTTCCTGATCCGCCGCGCGCGCGCCTGACGCCGCGCACGGCAGCGAAGAGCGGGAACCCCGTAGAACAGCTTCATGGCGCCATCGCATCGGCGCTGCCTGCACGGCCATCCCCTCTTCGCCCGCGTTTTGCCGACCGGCCTTCAGGCCGGCGGCAGATTCAGTCGAAGACAAAAGAAGAGGGGTCATCTTGACCATCGTTCGTACGCACGCGTGCCTCGGCACGACGCTGATCCTGGCCGCTTTCAACGCCGCCGCCCAAACCGCTCCCGCCACACTCGCCCCCATCACCGTGGTCGGCGGATCCGAGACGGCGCTGACTACCGAGGCGTCCACCGGCTCCAACCTTGGCCTCACGCCCATGCAGACGCCCGCCAGCGTCGACATCATTTCGCGGGAACAGATCGAGTCCCGCGGCGACGCCAGCGTGATCGAAGCGATTACCCGCGCGCCCGGTTTCTCGGCCGCGCCCCACCCTGGCAACGGCAATAGCGCCCTGTCGGTGCGCGGCTTCACCGACAGCACGTCGGTCATGCGCTTGTACGACGGACTGCGCCAGTATGGCGGCGTCGGCCTGACGTTTCCGTTCGACACCTGGTCGGTCGAGCGCATCGAGGTGCTGCGCGGACCCGCGTCCGTCATCTACGGCGACGGCGCGATCGGCGGCGTCGTCAACGTGATCCCCAAGCGTCCCACCCGCGGGCCGATCCAGAACGAAGTGCAGGCCACGATCGGCACGCAGGATACGGCGCGGCTGGGACTGGGCAGCGGCGGCGCGCTGAGCGACACCTTGTCGTATCGCCTGGATGTCAGCGGCAACTACACGGATGGTTATGTCGACCGCGGCCAGTCGGGCGATGCGACGTTTTCGGGCGCGTTGCGCTGGGACGCCACGCCGGACCTGAACATGACGTTGAGTTACGCCTACGGCTACCAGCGCCCGATGCGGTACTTCGGCACCCCGATGATCAACGGCGAGCAGGATGACGCCGTGCGCAAGCAGAACTACAACGTCGCCGACAGCTTCATGCGCTTTCGCGACCAGTGGACCCAGCTGGACACCGTCTGGACGCCGAACGACGCCACCACCGTGCGGGCACGCCTTTATCACGTGCAGAGCGACCGCGACTGGCGCAACGCCGAGCGCTACGTATACAACCCCGCAACCAGCCTGATCGACCGATCCGACAACACGCAGATCACGCATGACCAGACCCAGACCGGCCTGACCACGAGCGCCGTCTTCAAGGGCACGCTGGCCGGCCTGGACAACACGGTATCGGTGGGCTTCGACGTCAACCACGCCACGTTCAAGCACATCAACAACACCTACACGGGCAGTTCGGGGCCGGTGGATCCGTATGACCCGGATCACGGCCAATACCAGAGCGACGTGCCGTTCATTCCGCGTTACCGCAACAAGGCGGATCAGTTTGCCCTGTTCATGGAAGACCGCCTGGCGCTGACCAGCAAGTGGTCGATCATCGGCGGCCTGCGCTACGACCACGCGAAGGTCACGCGCGACGACCTGGTCACCGATCAGCGCGCCTTGTCCAAGACGTTTTCCGACGTGGGTTGGCGCATCGGCACCGTGTACGACGTGACGCCGGATCTGGCCGTCTACGCGCAGTACGCGCAAGCCGCCGATCCGGTCAGCGGGCTGCTGATGATCAGCCCGTCCAACGCGTCGTTCGACCTGTCGCGCGGCAAGCAGATCGAGGTCGGCCTGAAGCAGAACTTCATGGATGGACGCGGCGAGTGGACGCTGGCGGCGTACGAAATCCGCAAGACCAATCTGCTGTCGCGCGACGCCGACGACCCGAGCCTGCGGGTGCAGGTCGGCGAGCAATCGTCGCGCGGCCTGGAAACGTCGCTGTCGCTGGCGGTTGCGCCCGGCTGGACGATCGACGCCAATGCCACCGTGCTGCGGGCAAAGTACGACGATTTCTCCGAATCGGTGGGCGGGGCGGCCGTCTCGCGCGCGGGCAATGTCCCGCCCAACGTGCCGCAACGCCTGGCGAATCTGTGGCTAAGCTGGAACTTCCAGCCGGGCTGGACCGCGATGGGCGGGATGCGCTACGTGGGCAAGCGCTATGCGGACAGCGCCAACACCATCGAACTGCCGTCCTACACCACGACCGACCTGGCGCTGCGCTGGGACGTGAACAAGGACACCGCCATCACGGCCCGGGGTTTCAACGTTTTTGACCGCGCGTACTTCACCACGGCCTACTACACCAACACGCAATGGATGTATGGGCCGAGCCGCCGGTTCGAACTGACGTTGAACCACCGCTTCTGAGGCGGGCGCGACCATGGACGCCAAGGCGCGCCTGCGCAGGCTGACCTACCTGGCCCATCGCTGGCTGGGGGTTGGCGGCTGCCTGCTGATGCTGGTGTGGTTTCTCAGCGGCATCGTCATGCTGTATGTCGGCTACCCGAAGCTGACGCCCGAAGAGCGGTTTGCCGGCCTGCCTGTGCTGGCTGCAGACGCGTATCTGCCGCTGGACGCAGCGCGGCCAGGCGGCGCGCTTGCCGTCCTGACGTCGGTGCGCGGCGAGCCGACCTACATCGTCCCAACCCCGGACGGCCCGCGCGCCTGGTCCGCGCGCACCGGCCGGCCTGACGGCGTGGTGACAGCGGACATGGGCGTGGCCGCGGCGCACGCGTTCTGGCCTGCGGGCACGGCCCGGTATGCGGGCCTGATCGACGAGGACCGCTGGACGCATTCGCGCGGGCTGGACCGCCATCGCCCCCTGCACAAGGTGAACATGGAGGGCGACGCGCCGGGCACGCTGTATGTGTCTTCGGCGACGGGCGAAGTCGTGCTGGACGCGCCGATCGCGCAACAGCGCTGGAACTACGTCGGCGCGTGGCTGCACTGGCTATACATGGCGCGCGACCGCTCCGTCGATCCGGTGTGGAGCTGGATGGTGATCGCACTGTCGGCCGTCTGCACCGTGGTGGCTGTCAGCGGCACGGTCGTCGGCGTCTGGCGCTGGCGTTTTCGCGGCCGCTACAAGACGGGCGCGCGCACGCCCTACCGTGAGGCCTGGATGCGCTGGCACCACATCATTGGTCTCGCCTTCAGCGCGTTTGTCTGCACGTGGATCTTCAGCGGGCTGATGTCGATGAACCCGGGCGGGCTATTCGCCGGCTCCGATCCGGGACCTGATCGGCAAGCCATGGCGGGCGCGCCAATCGCCGCGCCGATTGCAGACCCGCAGCCGGTATTACAGGCGTTGCACGCCGCGGGCTTTGAACCGGTTCAGCTCGAATGGCGGCGGATGGCAGGCCAGCCGTACGTGCTGGCCCGCGACGCGACGGCCGGCAGCCGCATCGTTCGCCGGGAGGATGGTGCATTGCAGGTGCAGTCGATGTGGCAGCCTGATGCGGTCCTTGACGCCGCGCGCGCCCTGTTTCCCGGCGCGACCGTTCAGGCGACGTTGCTCGATCACTACGACGCCTATTACTACGCACGCCACGCCGAAGCGATGAACGGCGGTGCACCACGGGGCCTGCCAGTCCTGCGAATCGATTTCGACACCCCGGCCGGTGACCGCGTCTACGTGGACCTGCGCACGGGCGAGGTGGCGCTGAGCCTGTCCCGCGCGCAACGGGTCGGGCGCTGGCTCTTTTACTTCCTGCATAGCTGGGACACCCCCGCCCTGCTGAATGCCGGTGCGGGCCGGGACCTGGCGCTTATCCTGCTGAGCCTCGGCGGCCTGGCGGTGTCCGCCACGGGCATCGTGCTGGGCGCGCGGCGGTTGGGCTGGTCGCGCGGGCGCCAGTAGAATTGCGCAATCTTCCGACCGCAACGCACGAGATGACGCTTTCTCCAGAACCCTATTCCCCCCGCCGCATTGCCACGCTGGGCGTGTGGCGCGAGGCAGGTCATTCGATCAAGGCGTACGGCATCCATCGAGACCCGAACGCTGCGGGTCCGATCCTGTCCGATCCCGTCAACGCGTCAGTCCGCGCCGCCGTGCGCGACGTCCTGGACGAACACGCTGGCGGTCCGCGCACCCATGGTCTTGGCTACTGCATTGCGCACGTAGGCGAGGAGGCCGTGTGGCTGCTCGTGGACTGGTGGATCTCCGGCGGCATCGTGTGCCAGCGCATGCTCTCCGCACCGTTGGCCCGGCCGGACGCGTTTGCGCCGGTCAACGCGCCCGCGCTGGCTTGTGTGTGGGAACTGGCCGTGATCGCGCATGAACGCGACGCGTGGGTGCGGCACATGCTTACCGAACGGCCAGACGCGGACGGATATCTGCACGACGTGCTGGCCGCCGGGCGATATTGACGCGGGGCGCGCGGTACGGACGCGGGCCCCACGTTATTGGCGCGGCGTCAATCCGAGTGCGGCTGCGGCGGGGTGTCCATCGAGGCATCTACCTCGGAGACGGTCTCGCCCGGGTAGGCGACGCGGGCGGCTGCCGCGGCGTCGTCGCGCGTCGGATAGGAGCCGGCATCCTCCTGGACGCCCAGCAAGGCGATGCCGCGAAAGCCCCAGTGGCCATCCGCGCGTTGAAAGACTTCAACGATCATTTCTCTTCCTCGTCGCGGTCCGGCGCGGGACGCGTGTCGTTGCTGCCAGGCAGCGTGCCGCTTCGCGCCTCGGCTTCCTCCTGCGCCACGGCCTGATCGAAGCCCGGCTGGTCATGGCTGCGCGCGCGTGGCGGGTGATCAACGTCGGGCACCCGCTCCGGCGTCGTGGCATGGCCGGACGGGCGCAACGCGCCTTTGTTGACGTCGGGCTGGCCGGGAATGGATTCTCGGACGTTGTCGGATTTCGGTTGCGTCATGGAAAAGCTCCGGTGCATCAAGGTGATTGGCAGGCGAGCAAGTGCCGTTCCTGCATGCGGCGCCCCATGACGGGGGCAAACGCTTCACGGCCCCTCGTTCAATGTGCGCAGGAACGCGGCGATATCCCTTGCATCCTGTTCGCTGACGCCCAGGTCGGGCATGGCCGTGCCCGGTTTGACGGCCGGCGGGTTGCGCAACCATCGCTCCATGTTGGCGGGCGTATTTGGCATGACGCCCGCGATGTACGGCCGCTCGCCCATCTGATCCAGCGCCGGGCCCACGTAGTTCCACGCGCCGGGCACGCCCGGGATTGCATGGCACGTCACGCAAAGATACTGTTGCAGCGCATCGCGCCCGGCCCGCGCGTCTCCCACGCGGGCCGCCGGCTGGGCGTTTGCCTGCGGCTTTTCCGCCGGTTGTCCATCATCGCCACGCCGATAATCGTCGGCGGACAGGCCCGGCAACACGCGCAGAAACGCCACCACGTCCCAGATCTCGTCGTCGGTCAGCCGATACTGCCACGCTGGCATGCCGGTCATCTTGATGCCCTGTCGCGTGACCCAGAAAATTTCGGCCGCCGTGCGCGTGCGTGCGGTGGCGACGAGCGCGGCGGGCGCCGGATTCAGCCCCAGCGCGTACGGCTGCGGCGCCACCCCCGGCCCGCCGTGGCACTGGGCGCAGTGGGCGCGGTACAAACGTGAACCGTTCTGGATGCGCTCGGCGGCGTCCAGCTCAGGCGGCACGATATCCGCTGACCGCATCTTCACGGCCCGCGTCAACGCGACATCCAGCAGGTGGTGCACCGGCGTGGTGTGCGGCGACGTCGCCGTCACGTCGTACATGCCGAAATACACCACACCGCCGCCAACCGCGCCTGCGGTGGCGGCAGCGGCAACGAGCGTGAGGGCGGCGGTGCGCTTCCAACGCTTCATGGCGCCCTCGCCTTGCGGTCCGCGCGCTGCATCAGATAGGCGGCAATGTCCTCGGCGTCGGCCTGATGCAGGCCGGTGTCGGGCATGGCCGTACGGGGATTCACGGCAGGGGGATCCATCAGCCAGCGCACCAGATTTTCAGGGGTGTTGGACAACAGACCGGCAACGTACGCCTGCCGCGCCATGTTGCCCAGCGGCGGCCCGACGCGGGACGCCGGACCGCTGACGCCGGGCACGGTATGACACGCGGTGCAGCCGTGCTCGGCAATCAACCGGCGGCCTCGGTCGGGGTCAGCCCGTTCGCGCAATCCGCCCGCCGCGTCCGCAGGAAAGAGCGGCGGCAAGTCTTCCTGACACGCGCCCAGCAGCAACATCGCAGCCAGGGCCGGTAGCAGGCGGTTGGGTCGGGCTAGCCGGCGCAATGCCGTCTCCTGAATCGCGCGGTTTGGCGCAGAACCTGGACTCGCCAGCAACTCCTGTGCCTGCGCTTCGGCTGCGGACGCGGGCACGAAAGATGCTGACGATGCCTCTCGCGGGCCGGCGGCCCGTGGGCCTTGTCGGCCGACGCGCGCCGGGTCATCCACTACAAGAACATGGCGAAAATCCTTCTTATCGTGCTCGCCGCCGCGTTGCCCTTTGCCGCATCGGCTCAACCCAGCGGCGAGGACGCCGCGCGCATCGCCGAGATCGGCTGGGTCCTTTACGTGGGTGCGGCGGCGATCTTCGTCGTAGTGGCCGCGCTGCTGGCGCTCGCGATGTTCGGTCCGGTGACGCTGCGCCGCCGGCTTTCCCGGCCCGGACTCATCGTCGGTGCGGGCATCGCGTTTCCCGTCGTGGCGTTGACCGCCCTGCTCGTCTACGTGCTGACGCCTTCCCCATCGGCGGCCCGGGACGCTGCATCGTTTGCCGCGCGCATCGAAGTCACCGGCAAATTGTGGTGGTGGCGCGTGCGCTATCTGGATGCGTCCGGCGGCGTGATCTTCGAGACTGCCAACGAGATCCGCATCCCCACGGGCAAGCCCGTGCAATTCCTGCTCAAGTCCGACAACGTGATCCACAGCTTCTGGATTCCCGAACTGGGCGGCAAGCTCGACATGATCCCCGGCCGCGTGAACCGGATGCGCACGCTGGCTCGGACCCCGGGCACGTTTCGCGGCCACTGCGCCGAATATTGCGGCGCGCAACACGCGCAGATGCTGTTCGACGTGCAGGCGGTGGACGCCGAGGCCTTCGACGCCTGGGTGCAGGCGCAACGGCAGCCGGCAGCCGCGCCCGACGCCGCGCTGGAACCGGCGGCCGAGCTATTCAATCAGGCCTGTGCGCAATGCCACACGGTGCGCGGAACAGAGGCACGCGGCACGCTGGGACCGGACCTCACCCATGTGGGCAGCCGCCCGTCCCTTGCGGCGGGCATATTGCCGAACAACGTGGGCGCGCTGGGCGGGTGGATCGCCGGCAGCCAGCAGATCAAGCCCGGCAATGGCATGCCGTCCTTTGACCGATGGCCGGGCGAGGACTTGCGCGCCGTGGCCCGCTACCTGGAAGGCCTGAAGTGACGCGCCCGACATCCCCGACCGAGCTTCCCAACGCGTTGCCGCGGCCCGAAGGCGAGCTCGAGCAGCTTGAACGCGCCTGGAAGCGTCCCACGGGATGGCGCGCACTCACGGTCGTGAACAACACGTCCATCGGCCTGCTGTACATCGCCACCGCGCTGCTGTTTTTCATCCTGGCCGGCGTGCTGGGGCTGATGATGCGCACGCAGCTGGCCGCGCCGGACAGCAACCTGATCGGCCACGAACTCTATAACCAGCTCTTCACCATGCACGGCACGGTGATGATGTTCCTCTTCGCAGTGCCGGCCGTCGAAGCCGTGGCCGTGCTGCTGCTGCCCAACATGCTGGGCGCGCGCGACCTGCCGTTTCCACGGTTGTCGGCATACGCTTACTGGGCCTATGCGATCGGCGGGCTGGTGTTCTTCTGCAGCATCTTCGTGGGGTTGGCGCCCGATGGCGGTTGGTTCATGTATCCGCCGCTGACCAGCACCCAATACTCGCCCGCGGTGAACGCCGACCTGTGGCTGCTGGGCATCGGCTTCATTGAGATCTCGGCAATTGCGGGCGCCATCGAGCTGGCCGTCGGCATCCTGCGCACGCGCGCGCCCGGCATGACGCTCGATAAGATCCCCGTGTTCGCCTGGGTAATGCTGGTGTTCTGCGGCATGGTGATCATTGCGTTTCCTGCGGTCATCGTCGCCACGGCCCTGCTTGAGCTGGAGCGCGCCTTCGACATGCCGTTCTTCATTGCGGCGCGCGGCGGCGATCCGCTGCTTTGGCAGCACCTGTTCTGGTTCTTTGGCCACCCGGAGGTCTACATCATCTTCCTGCCCGCCGCCGGCATGGTGTCGATGATGATTCCCGCGATGACCGGCACACCGCTGGTCGGCTATCGCCTGGTGGTGCTGGCGGTCGTGTCCACGGGGTTCCTCAGCTTCGGCCTGTGGGTGCACCACATGTTCGCGACCGGCATTCCGCAGCTGTCGCTCAGCTTCGCGTCGGCCGCCAGCATGGCGGTGTCGGTCCCGACCGCCATCCAGATCTTCGCGTGGATCGCCACCCTTGCCGCCGCCGCCCGGCTGCGCCCGCTCAGGACGCCGACGCTGTTCATCCTGGGATTCTTCTTCGTGTTCGTGATCGGCGGGCTGACGGGTGTAATGGTGGCCGTGATTCCGTTCGACCTGCAGGCGCACGATACCTACTTCGTCGTTGCGCACCTGCATTACGTACTATTCGGCGGGATGGTGTTCCCGCTATTCGCGGCGTTCTACTACTGGACGCCCTTCATCAGCGCGCGGCGGCTGTCGGAACGGCTGGGCCGCTGGGCCTTCTGGCTGATGTTCGTGGGCTTTAACGTCGCGTTCTTTCCGATGCACTTCACCGGGCTGGCCGGCATGCCGCGCCGCGTCTACACCTATGCCGAAAGCCAGGGCCTCGGTCCGCTGAACCTGCTTTCGACCGTGGGCGCCTACCTGATCGCCGCCGGGGTGCTCGTCTTCCTGATCGATCTGGCGCGCAACTTCCGGCCGACCATCGACAACAATGCGGGCAACGTCTGGGACGCCGGCACGCTGGAGTGGCTGCCCAGCGGCAGCTACGGGCTGCGCAGCGTGCCTACGGTCACCAGCCGCGAGCCGTTGTGGGACCAGCCCGGCCTCGCGCGGCAGGTCACCGATGGCCAGCATTACCTGCCCAATTCGCCGGCTGGCCTGCGCACCACACTGGTGACCAGCGCGCTGGACGCCCGGCCCGACTACGTGCTGCCGCTGCCTGGCCCCGCGTGGTCGCCGCTGCTGGCGGCCGTGGGCACTGCGGGATTCTTCCTGCTGCTGACCTTCAAGTTGATGCCGCTGGCGGCCGCCTTTGGTGTGCTGGCCGTCGTCTCGCTGTGGCGCTGGCTGTGGGACGCGGATACCGGGCCGGATTACCCCCCGGTTGAGATCGGCGGCGGCCTGCGGCTGCCCATGATGTGCTCGGGCAGCGCGTCGCATGCGTCGTGGGCGATGGTGCTGCTGCTGATCGTTTGCGCCAGCATCTTCGGCTCGTTGCTGTTCAGCTATCTGTTCCTGTGGACCACGAATCCGCAGGCTTGGCCCTCTGCCCGCGCGCTGCCCTCGGCCGGGTGGCCGATGCTGTCGACCGTCATGCTGTTGACGGCCGGCGCCGTTGCAGCGGCCGCCGGACGGTTGATGACGCAGGACCGGCAAGCCGCGCTGCGTTGGTGCGTCGCAGGCGCGGCGCTGTTGCTGACGGCAGCGCCCGCGCTTGACCTGACCGCGCAATGGCAGGCGGGGCTCCGCCCCCAAACCTCCGCCTACACGGCGGCGACCTACGCCGTCGCGGGCCTGCAGGCGCTCTTTGGCGGAATTTCGGCCGTGATGTCCATCTTTACGGTGGCGCGGTCGCTGGCCGGACGGCTCAGCCCCACGCGCCGCGCGGCGTTCGACACCACCCGGGCGATGTTGTTCTACACCGTGGCGCAGGGGCTGATCGCGCTGGCGCTGCTGCACGCCTTTCCGCGGCTGACGGGGTAAGGCATGCAGACGCGCTTCTCGGTAGAACTGCTGTACCTCATCGCCGGCCCGCTGATCTGGCTGGTGCACTTTCTGTTCATCTACATCGTCAACGCGCTGGCCTGCGCGCGTTCGGCGCTGACCGGCCTGTGGCTTGGACTGCCGGTGTCGTCGTGGATCATCGTGGCCGGTAGCGTGGCCGCACTGGCCGGAATGGCGCTGGCCGCGTGGCGCCAGCATGCGCGGGTGCGGGCGCAGCATGCGCCGCCATTTCATGCCTGGCTTTGTGCCGCGCTGTGCGGGCTGTCGGCCGTGGCCGTCGTCTGGGAAACGCTGCCGGTATTCCTGATGGCGGCGTGTCTTTGAAACCACACACGGCCGCTGACGCTATTCCGCCCATTCCGGGTCACCCGTAAAGACCACCGTCAGCCAGCGATCCGGGCTGTCCGCGCCAAGCGCCTCCCCGATCTCATCACGCAGGCTGTCCCACGCTTCAATGCCGCGCGCCGGCGTGTCGGCCGGCACGATGAAATACAGCTCGATTTCCTGCGACCGGCCGACCTTTGCCACGTACGCGCGGTACGACGCGAAGCCATGGCGCTGCACGAAGGCCTGCGCCACCGAGTCCACGTGCTGTTTCAGGTCTGCCGGCGTGACCAGCAGCATCTCGGACAACGCCTGGCGGATGACCGACAGCGGCAAGGGGATGATCACCGCGCACACCACGGCCAGCACGGCCGGGTCGATGTAGGGCGAAATCCATTCCCAGCGGGTGCCCTGTACGCCAAACCCGATGCAGAACGCCACCAGCAGCGCGGCCGTGATGCTGGCCGACATGATCCAGCCCTTCAGGTCCATGTGCAGGAATGCCGACCGGATCCGCCGGTTCGCGCGCGCCTCGGCCAGCGCGATTGCCACGCAGGCGGTCAGCGTAAGCACGGCGTAGATGAGCGCCAGGCCAAACTCCAGATTGCGCCCGCCTTTCAGCAGACTGCTGATTGCGTTGATGAGGGCGTAGATCGCCACGCCGCTGAGCAATATGCCGTTCAGGGCCAGCACCATGGGTTCCAGATGCCAGAACCCCATCGTGAAGCGCTCTCGCAGCTTGCGCGGCAGTTGCCGGGACGTGGCGTAAGAGGTGATCAGCCGCACGACGACCAGCGACAGCGCGCTCATGCTGGCGTCGACCAGCGAATAGACACCATCGAAGACGATGGAAAACGATCCCGAGGCCACGCCAAAGCCGATACCGATGGCGGCGATGCACAGTGTGACCGCGATGGATATCCGCAACACGCCCTGCTCCGAGCGCAGGTCGAACAATGCCGTTCGTGAGGTCATGCTTCCTCCGTGGGGGACTGATCTGGCGACACGATAACCGTATAGATCCGCGGGCGGTGCATGGCTGGGTTCGACGACACCTATGGGAGCGGAAGATTCTTCTGGCGTTACCTACTAAACGTAGGCTACGATTCGTAGACTACTTTTAGTAGGTTAAATCGTCCGATCAAAGGAATTCGCCATGCATGCGCTCATCGTTGTTGCTCATCCCGACCCGGCGTCCCTGACGCACGCCATCGCCCAACATGTCGCGCAAGGGGTTGCGCAGGCAGGCCCGCGGTCAGGGCCGCCGCATTCTTTCGAGGTGGCGGATCTGGCCGCCGAAGGCTTCGACCCGCGCTTTACCCAGGCCGACGTCGACCTGCACCTGACCCGTTCCAACCCGCCCGCGGACGTGACCGCCGAACACGCGCGCCTGGACCGCGCCGATGCGCTGGTGCTGGTGTACCCCGTTCATTGGTGGTCGTTTCCCGCCTTGATGAAGGGCTGGATCGACCGCGTCTTCACCAATGGCTGGGCCTACGACGCCCCGCCCGACGGCAAGGTCGTCAAACGCCTGCAGCGGCTGCAGGTGCATCTGGTCGCCAGCGGCGGCGCCGATATGCGCACCTATGCCCGGCACGGCTATTTCGGCGCCATGAAGACGCAAATTGATCACGGCATCTTCGGCTACTGCGGCGCGCGCGTGGCAACATCCGATCTGCTGGTCGCGTCCGACGCCGGATACCCCGAAGCGCACCTGACCGCCGCGCAGGCCATCGGCCAGCGGATCTTTGCCCCGCAGTTGTGAGTTTGACCTCGAAGAGACCCTTGATGACGTCCCTATCCGCCCCCTCTCCCCGCCGCCGCTTGTCCAAGGACGCGCGGCAACGCCAGCTCATCGACGTGTCCTGGGCGCTGATCCGCGATGAAGGCACGGACGCGCTGACGCTGGGCCGGCTGGCTGAACAGGCCGGCGTATCCAAGCCGGTCGTCTATGACCACTTCGGCACCCGCAACGGGCTGCTGGCGGCGCTGTATCAGGATTTCGACCAACGCCAGACGGCGATCATCGACGACGCCATCGCCGCCAGCAAACCCACGCTGCACGACAAGGCAGACGTCATCGCCACCCGGTACGTGGAATGCGTGTCGGCGCAGGGGCGTGAAATCCCCGGCGTGTTGGCTGCGTTGAACGGATCGCCGGAACTGGCCGCGGTAAAGACGCAATATCAGCACGCGTTCATCAGGAAATGCCAGGACATCCTGGCGCCGTTCGCCGGCTCCCAAGGCGTTTCCTTGGCCAGTCTGTGGGGCATGCTGGGCGCGGCCGACGCGCTCTCGCAGGCAGCGGTCGCAGGCGAGATCACGCAGCAAGCCGCGCGGGACGAGTTGTTCCGGATCATCGTGAACATGGTGAAACACGGGCACGCCCCGGACAAATAGGGTTTGGACTGCCCTATTTTGTTGCGGTGACCACGTGCGCCTGGATCTTTCCTGTGATCGGACCGGCGCCGTAGCGGTCGGCCAGAGCCTGCGCCGCTCGCTCCGTGGTGGGCATCAGCAGACTCGCGTCGCGCGCTTCGATTTCGTTGCGCAGGGGTGTGCCCTGACAGTAGGCGGTTGCCGCTTCCTGCGCGGATTGCGCACGGCTGACTTCCTCGTGCGTCTCGATTTGCACGTCTTCAAAGCCCGCCCGGCGCAGGTCATCCTGGATTCGCGCCTTGTCGTAGTAACCATGAGGCGTGCGAGCGATGAAGACCGGGGGGTTCTCCGGAAACATCTCGGCGACCGCCTGTGCGACAACGGCGGCAAATTCATTCTCTTGAACGCTGTCCCACACGCTGAAGACAAAGCGCCCGCCGGGCTGCAGGACCCGGCGCGCCTCGGCATAAGCGCCTACTCGGTCAGGAAAAAACATCGCGCCAAACTGGCAGCACACGACGTCAAAGGTTTCGTCCTCGAACGGCAGGTGCATGGCATCCGCCTGCCGCCATTCGATACGGTCGCCGTCTGCCTGGCGGGCGGCTGCGTAATCGAGCATAGGCTGATTGAGGTCGGTGGCCACATAGCGCGTCCCGGCGCCCAGCCGCGGCGCCAGCGCCCGTGTGACCGCGCCGCTGCCCGCCGCCGTTTCCAGCACCGCGCGCGGCGAAAACCCTGCTACCCGCTCCGCCATGCCCGCCGCATAGGGCGCGAAGATCATGGGGACCATCAGGGAGTCGTAAAGCTTCGGAATCGAACCGATGAATGCCTTGTCGAAGTCGGTCATGGTGCTACTCCTTTAACACGCCGCGCGCCGTCAGCGCGCCGGCCTATGGAGAGTCCAGCAACGCCGCGCAGGCTTCCGCCAGGTCGCCGAAGTCATGCAGGAGCACGTCCGGCGCAAGGTCCGCGGCAGGGATTTCCGTATACCCAAAGTCGACCAGCACCAGCGGCGTGCCCGCCCCGCGCGCGGCGCCCGCATCGGTGTCGGCATCACCCACCATGACGGTGCGAGCCAGATTGCCACCCACGGCCTGCACGGCTTCGATCAAATGTGCGGGATTGGGCTTGGCCGCAGACACCGCGTCGATGCCTACCACGCCGTCGAACAAACCTGACATATGAAGCTTGGTCAGAAGGCTGCGCGACAGACCGGTGGGCTTGTTGGTGCACACGACCAATGTGGCGCCCGCCGAGCGGAGCGTTTTCAGGGCGTCTATCGCCCCGGGGAACGGCCGAGTCTCGTCTGCAATATGGTCACTGTAGTAGGCGATGAAGCCGCCAAATAGCGCGGCCGCGCGCGCCGCCGGTTCGGGCTCGCCAGCGCTTGTCAGCCCGAACTCCAACAACCACCGGGCGCCTCGGCTGACAAATGGCCGGCCCCGCTCGTAGGGCAAGGGCTGATAGCCGTGCGCGATCAGCACGGCATTTACCGATCCGATCAGGTCGGGGGCAGACTCGACCAGCGTTCCGTCGAGGTCGAAAGCGATGGTGGCCCCTTCCAGGGCGAGGAGATCGGTCATGAACGGCAGCTCCGCTTCGGGTCTGGCGGTCAACCTGACCCAAATACATAGCTTAGCGCTGAGCGGCCCCGCCCACACTACCGCCGTAACCCCCCCCACGCCGCCAGATGTCCGCATGGACAACCATGGTCGGAACCTCAGGCGCGAGCTCGATACACTAGCCGCGTATCCGCCCTCATCCGCCGATCATGCCCGCTCTCGATCCTCATAGATCCCGCCACGTGGACGATGCCCTGCTGGACCCTGCGCTCCTGCGCCGCCTGTTGCGCGCAAAGGATCTGATGGACGCCGCGTCGCACGAGGCCTGGCCCGTCAGCCGGCTGGCCGAAGTCGGCGGCGTTTCGCCTGCCTATTTCGCCCGCTCATTCAAACGGGCGTTCGGGATGCCGCCTCATCGTTATCTGGTGACCCGTCGCATCGAACGCGCCGTCACGTTGCTGCGTGACACCGGCATGAACATCACGGACATCGCCTTTGCGACCGGCTGGGAAAGCCTGGGCACGTTCGGCCGCACCTTCCACGACATCACCGGATGCAGCCCCGGCGCCATGCGGGGCGACCAGCAGCGTGCCGCACGGTGTCCCGCCATTCCCGTCTGTGTGCTGCAAGCCGTCCAGCGTCCTAATCTGGCCACCGCAGTTTTGGAGAAGCGCCGCCTCGCCGGCAACGCTACAGTGCGGCCACCCACCAAGGAGAAATCATGACCGAAGGCGTCAATGTCGCAGGCATATACGTGGAAGACCAGGACGAAGCGCTGGCCTTTTACGTGGACAAACTGGGGTTTCGCGTACATACGGACGTGCGCAACGGATCCTACCGCTGGCTCACGATCCAGCATCCCGAGCAGCCGTCGTTCCAGCTTGGCCTGTTCCGGTCGGGTCCGCCCATCCACGACGAAGCCACCGCGCAGACCTTGCGCGCCATGGTTGCCAAGGGCGCGATGCCGCCCTTGGTGTTGTCGGTGGCCGATTGCCGCGCCAGCCATGCCCGCCTGAAGGCGCTTGGCGTGGAGTTCACCCAGGAGCCCGTGGACAGGTACGGAAGCGTCGACGCGGGCTTTCGGGACCCGTCGGGCAATGGGTGGAAGATGATCCAATCGCCAACGCGCGCCGCCTGAACGCGGCGCGCGTTCGCAAGACGTCCTGCTATTCCACCGATGCCCCCGACTTCTTCACCACTTCCGCCCAGCGCGGAATCTCGGTCGCCATCAGCTCCCGAAGCTCGTCCGGTGTGCTGCCGACCAGTTCCATGCCCATGGTCTTGCCCAGCTTTTCCTGCACGTCGGGCTCTTTCAGGATCAGGGCGATCTCGGCGGCCAGCTTGTCCAGAATGGGCCTGGGCGTGCCCTTGGGCGCGTACACCGCCTGCCAGGACGCCATCTGGAAGCCCGGCACGCCTGCTTCCTGCATGGTCGGGACCTCGGGCGCGAGGGCGATGCGGTCCTTGGTGGTGACGGCCAGCAGCTTGAGCTTGCCGGTCTGCAGCAGCGGCAGCGCCGCCGTCATCTGGTCGAACATGAACGTCACCGCGCCGGACGAGACATCCACCATGGCGGGCGGCGTGCCCTTGTACGGCACGTGGGTGAGCGGCACGCCGATCATGCCGGCGAACAGCTCACCGGCCAGGTGCGTCGAGGTTCCGGCCCCGGAGGACGCGAACGTGCGCTTGGTGGGGTCGCGCTTGAGCAGCGCGATCAGGTCGGCCACCGAGTTCACGCCCAGATTCGGATCCACCAGCAGCACGTTGGGCAGGAAGGCGATCAGCGACACCGGCTCGAAGTCTTTTACCGGGTCGTACTTCAGGTTCTTGTACAAGCTGGCGTTGATGGCATGGGTGCTGATCGTGCCACCGAACAAGGTGTAGCCATCGGGCGGCGCCTTGGCGACGTAGGTGGCGCCGATGCCGCCGGCGGCGCCCGGCTTGTTTTCCACGACGACGTTCTGTTTCAGGCGGTCGCCCAACTTCTGGGCCAGCACCCGGCCCACCACGTCGGTCGAACCGCCCACGGTGAACGGCACCACATAGGAAATCGGCTTTTGCGTGGGCCAGTCGGCCGCGCTGGCGGGCAACGCCAGCGTCCCGAAGACCGCGCCGGCCAGAAGCGCGGCAAGCGCGCCACGTCGTTGCGTGTTCATGAGTTGTCTCCTGCCTTGTTTTATAGGTATGTGTGGGGTGCCGGTCGTGCCGGCGGCAAGGCTCAGCGGCCCTGTTCTTTGCGCCAGGCGGCGAATTTGTCCTTCGTGCCCGGATCGGTCGGCGGGTACAGGCCCAGGATGGACGCGCCGCCTTGCACCTGGCTGGTCACGAAATCCTCGAAGGCGGTCATCTCGACGGCTTCCAGCGCGATCTCGTCAGCCAGGTGCGCCGGAATCACCACCACGCCTTCCCGGTCGCCCACGACGATGTCGCCCGGCCACACGGCCACGTCGCCGCAGCCGATGGGCGCATTGATGTCCAGCGCCTGATGCAACGTCAGGTTGGTGGGTGCGGACGGACGCTGGTGATAGGCGGGAAAGCCCATCTCGGCAATTTCGGGGGAATCGCGAAAACCCCCGTCGGTGACCACGCCCGCCACGCCACGCTTCATCAGGCGGGTGACCAGAATGGAGCCTGCGGACGCGGCGCGCGCATCCTTGCGGCTGTCGATGACGAAGACCGCGCCTTCCGGGCAGGTCTCAACCGCGGCGCGTTGCGGATGCGCGCGGTCTTCGAACACCTTGATCGTGTTCAGGTCTTCGCGCGCGGGGATGTACCGCAGCGTGAAGGCCGGGCCGACCATGTTGGGCAGGTTGGCGTTCAACGGGCGCACGTCCTGGATGAACTGGTTGCGCAGGCCGCGTTTGAACAGGGCCGTGCACAGGGTGGCGGTGCTGACGCCGGCCAGCCGGGCGCGGGTTTCGGGATTCATTTGGGACACGATGGCTCCGGGTATTGGATCGGGGATCTAAAAATGGCGGATTCAGAAAATGGCGGGCTCGGGCACGGGCGCGCCGAATTCCGTTTCCAGAAAGTCCAGGTCGCAGCCGTCGTTGGCCTGCAGGATGTGCTTGGAATACATCCAGCCGTAACCACGCTCGTAGCGCTTGGGCGGCGGCGTCCAGGCGGCGCGGCGCGCGGCCATTTCCTCGTCGCTGATGTTCAGGTTGATGGTGCGGGCGGGCACGTCCACGGTGATCGTGTCGCCAGTCTTGACCAGCGCCAGCGGGCCGCCGATGTAGCTTTCGGGCGCGACGTGCAGGATGCAGGCGCCGTAGCTCGTGCCGCTCATGCGGGCATCCGACAGGCGCAGCATGTCGCGCACGCCCTGCTTGACCAGCTTGGTCGGGATCGGCAGCATGCCCCACTCCGGCATGCCGGGACCGCCCTGCGGACCGGCATTGCGCAGGATCATGATGTGGTCGGCGGTGACGTCCAGGTTCTCGTCCTCGACGGCGGCCTTCATGCTGGGATAGTCGTCAAAGACCAGCGCAGGGCCGGTGTGCCGCAGGTACTGCGGGGCGCACGCGCTGGGCTTGATGACGCAGCCGTCCGGCGCGATGTTGCCGCGCAGCACGGCCAACGCACCTTCGTCGTAGATCGCCTCGTCAAGCTTGCGGATGACGTCGTCGTTGTAGACCTCGGCGCCCGCAATGTTCTCGCCCAGCGTCTTGCCGGTAACCGTCATGGCGGACAGGTCGAGGTGGGCATCCTGCAACCGCGACATCAGCGCCGGCAGGCCGCCCGCGTAGTAGAAGTCTTCCATAAGGTAGGTGTCGCCGCTGGGCCGGATGTTGGCGATGACGGGCACCTTGCGGCTGGCCGCGTCGAAATCGTCCAGGCCCACCGCGCAGCCCGCCCGGCGCGACATGGCGACCAGGTGGATGATGGCGTTGGTGGAACAGCCCATCGCCATGGCGACGTTGATGGCGTTCTTGAACGACGCCACGCTCAGGATGCGCTGCGGTGTCAGGTCGTCCCAGACCATCTCGACCACACGCCGGCCGCACTCGGCCGACATGCGCATGTGGTTCACATCCGCAGCAGGGATGGACGAGGCGCCGGGCAGCGTCATGCCAATGGCCTCGGCGATGGCGGTCATGGTGCTGGCGGTGCCCATCGTCATGCAGGTGCCGTAGCTGCGGGCGATGCCGCCCTCCACTTCCGTCCACTGTTCCTGCGTGATCTTGCCGGCGCGGCGTTCGTCCCAGAGCTTCCAGGCGTCCGACCCGGAACCCAGGATCTTGCCCTTCCAGTTGCCGCGCAACATGGGGCCGGCGGGCACGTAGACGCACGGCAGGCCGGCGCTGATGGCGCCCATGATGAGCCCGGGCGTGGTCTTGTCGCAGCCGCCCATCAGGACGGCCCCGTCCACCGGGTGGCTGCGCAACAGCTCCTCGGTCTCCATGGCCAAAAAGTTGCGGTACAGCATGGTGGTCGGTTTGACGAAAGACTCCGACACGGAGATCGCGGGCAGCTCCACCGGAAAACCGCCCGCCTGGAACACACCGCGCTTCACGTCTTCGACGCGCTGCTTGAAATGGCTGTGACAGGGGTTCAGGTCGGACCAGGTGTTGATGATGGCAATGACGGGGCGGCCGGCCCAATCGTCGGGGCCGTAGCCCATCTGCATCATGCGGGAACGGTGGCCGAAGGAGCGCAGATCGTCCTTGGCCATCCAGGCAGCGCTGCGCAAGCTTTCGTAGGTGCGTTTCATGGGGATACGAGGGATGCGGAGTAAGAGTCACAGCATTTAAACACTAATACATTAGTGCGTCAGCTAGGTGAAAACCCGCTACACTGCGGCATTCGCCATCCGCCCATTCCTGCGCGGAACCTCGACATGTTTACTCGATGCAAAGCCAGAAGCTCAGACTGGATCGCTCCCGCCACGCGGCCCCACAGGTTTTCGAACACCTGCGGCGCCAGATCATTTCGCTCGAACTCGTACCTGGCGCACCGCTATCGCGCGTCACCCTGGCCGAATGCTACGGTCTGAGCCAGACGCCCATCCGCGATGCGCTCATGCGGCTGGCCGAGGAAGCCCTGGTCGAAATCTATCCGCAGCACACCACGGTGGTCAGCCGCGTCGACATCGCGGCCGCCCGGCAGGCGCATTTCCTGCGCCGCTCGCTGGAACTGGAAATCGTCCATCTGCTCGCGCAGCGGCCTGACCCGATGCTGCTCCAGCGTCTGCAGGCCTCCATCGACCTGCAGCGCGCCGCCCACGCCACCGGCGAATACCAGCAATTCATCAACGCGGACCAGGCGTTTCACCGCGACATGCACGAAGCCGCCGGCGTGGCCAGCTTGTGGGAAATGGCGCAGCGCTACAGCGGCCACCTGGATCGGCTGCGGCGGTTGCATCTGCCGGAAGCCGGCAAGGCGGAACGCATCCTGGACGATCATCAGCGGCTGGTGGACGCCATCGCCGCGCAGGATCCTGCCCGGGCGCAACAGGTGCTGCGCGAGCATCTGTCGGGCACGCTCAGCCAGGTGGCTGAAATCTGCAAGCGTTATCCGGAATATGTGGTGACCGATTAGCCGAGGGGCGCGCTGCGGCTGAAGGATGAACCGACGGCCGATTGGCGGACGCCTGCTGGCGAATGGGGCGGCGTGCCGCTATCGCGGACTCAATCCAGCGGATACCGCTGAATGACGGTCTTGCCGTTGCGTTCCGCAAGCGACAGCAAGGCGTCGCCGGTCTGGTCCAGGCCCAGCAGCCCGCGCTCCTGCTCGTGCGACAACTGGAATGGCCGCCAGGACCTGCCCTTGTCGCGGCTGTAGAAGTAGGTTTTCGTGTATTCGTTGCCCGAGAACAGCTGTTCGGCGTAGGTCTTGATGACCCACGCATTGCGCCCGAACCACGCCTGCCCGATCCACGACGCCGCGCCGCGCACGTTCGGCGAGCGTGATCGCTTCACCCAGGCCATGCCGGTCTTGTCCAGTTGGTAGATGGTGTCGCCTTCGGTTTCGAAGACGGGCTGATCGCGCGTCAGCAGCGCATGGGCGTCCTGGGCGGGCACCCGGGCAACGTCCGGCGTAATGCGGAACGCGGGCGACGCGCCTTCCTGGAATTGCACTTCAAAGCGGCGCGTCTCGATCAATTCGGGCGCGTCCTGCCCTTCAGGCCGCACGCGGGTGCGCCAGCTCCAGCCCACCGCGCGCGTGTCGTCCAGCGGGTAGAGCGACCAGCCATAGCCCAATTGCTCCGTGCCGTACGCCTTGCGATCCCGCTCCGCTATCTCGGCGAACTTGCGCTCGAACGCGGCCGAATCCGGCCACACCTGTTCTTTCAGCCGCGTCGCCGACCAGTGCTTGGCGCCGTCGCAGCTATGCAGCAGGCGCACGCCGGTCTCGTGGTTTTCCAGGGCAATCGCCAGCCGGTCGGTGAGAAAGGCCGTGTGCAGCTGCGGCACGCCCAGCGTCACGTCGGGATCGTACGTCCACGTGACGCCCAGGTCGTCGGAACGCAGCGCATCCCAGGCCGCGGGCTGATCGCCTTCGCCCGGACTGCGCAGGGTGCTGGTGATCAGGTACAGCGGCTCACCGCCGGGCGCACCGATCAACGTTACGCCGGTATCGCCGCTGATGGAGCCCAGCAGCTCGAATACGCCAGTGCCCCGTCCTCCGTAGATCAGGTTGCGCGCATCGGTGGTGGACCGGCCGGTCTGCAGCATGGTCAGGGCCAGATCGCCGTGGCCATGCGCCATGGCGGTGATGGCGCCGGTCTGGGCGAGCTGGATCCGCTGCTTTTGCAGCCTGTCTTTCAGCGCCGGGATCTGCGTGTCCAGCACGGGCGCCTGCGCCAAGCCGTCAATGTCCTTGGCGGTGACCAGAAGCTGGCCGGTCAGCAATTGGCGTTCGCCGTAACGCTGGATGGCAACGCGCGAGTAAGACGCCAGCGCCGGGCCATTGAGTTCACCCACGACCTCGCTGCGCGGCAGCGGATCGCCCATCGGGATGATCTGGTAGATGCCGCGCGCCAGCACGGCGGCGGTGATGACCGCCAAGCCAGCGGCCACGAGTCTGATGGTCTTGGGTCCAGGCATGCCGGGCATAATGCCAGCCCCCCACGCCGCCAGCCACATTTATCGAACGGACGGAACTATAGCGCGTTGCGCCCGGTTCTCTATACTGGCGTAACGCATGCTCACGTCTTACCGGACGCGCGCCCCTGCCCCGACACCACGGAATCGCCCATGACCGCAAGGCCCCCTTCTGCCCTCCTCGCCCTGGCCCTGTTTGTCGGGGCGAGCGGGGGCCCGATGGCGCATGGCGCCGCCGCCAACGATCCGGCCTGGGTGCCGGTCGACCCGCAGACGATGCCGGGCGTGTTCTACGACAGCAATTCCATCCGCACCGTGTCCGAAAGTCCAACGGTACGCGCCGTGACGGTGGCCTGGTTCTACGCGCAGCCGCGCATCTCCGAGGCCAATGGCCAACCCTACGGCTCGGTGACCCAGCCGGTGACGCTGAACTGCGCCGCCGACACCTATACCGTCACCCAGGTTCTTCACCACGCGGGCAACGACGCCACCGGGGCGATCGTGGAGTCCATCCCGGTGGCGGGCATCCGCAACGCGCCCGTCACCCGCGACCCCGTGCAGCGGCGCCTGCGGGACCTGGTGTGCGCGGCAAACGGCAAAAGCGCGCGCAAGTAGCGGGTGGCAAAGGGGTAGCCACCCCGGGTCGCTACTGGCCGCGCCAGTAGCGGTACAACGCCCGGGCGCCGGCGTCCAGCAGGAACCCCAGCACGCCGATCATCAGCACCATCGCCATCAGTTCCGAATACGCCAGCCGGTCGCGCGTGTCCAGGATGAAATACCCCATGCCGGCCGACACGCCCAGCATTTCGCACGGGACCAGCACGATCCACAGGATGCCGATCGCCAACCGCACGCCGGTCAGGATGTGGCCCATCACGCCGGGCAGGATGACGCTGCGCAGCGTCTCCCAGCGGGTCGCTGCCACGCTCTGCGCCAATTGCAGCCAGCGCGGATCAAGCTGCTGCACGCCGGCACCCGTGTTCAGCACGATCGGCCAGACCGCCGCGAAGGCCAGCAGGAAGTAAACGGGATCGTCCCCGACGCCAAACACCATGACCGCGATCGGCATCCACGACAGCGGCGAGATCATGCGCAGGAATTGCATGGCGGGCGATGCGGCCGCCTCCAGCCGGCGCCAGCTGCCGATCGCCAGGCCCAGCGGCACGCCGATCGCCAAGGCCAGCCCCAAGCCCACCGCGATGCGCCGCAGGCTGACCAGGATGTGGTGCGGCAGGTCCGAGCCGGACAGCAATTCGCCCAGGCTGACGAAGGTGGGTCCGGGCGCAAAGCGCCGGGCCATGCCGCCCGCCGGCGCCAGGACTTCCGTGCCCAGCCACCACAGCGCCAGCAGGAGCCCCAACCCGCCCAGGCCGAGCGCGTAGCGCGCGCCCAGACCCAGGCCAGCCGCCCTTGTGCGTCGGGAAGGCACCGCCGCCTGCCGCTGCACGTCGGGCGGTGCCTGTGCCACGGACTCGCGCCCCGTCACGCCTGCACCAGCTCGGTCCGGCTGTACGCGTCGGGAAAGCCGAAACGCGTCAGGCCACCGGCCGATTCGATTGCCCGCCGGACATAGCGATCGTCCACCAGTTCGGCCGCCGCACGCGCCGGATCCAGGTCGGCCAGGAATCCGCGGTCCGCCTCGATCAGCGTGTCGCGCAGCCGCCGCACCAGTTCCTCGGTGTAGCTGGGAAACGGATACGGCTGGAAGTCGATGCGGCGTTCGTCCCAATCGGCATGCCGGATCGCGCCGCTGGCCAGGTACTGCTCGCGGTCCTCGGGCGGCGGCGCCAGCACCTTGGACAACGCCGGCAGCGTGTGCGGGGTGTAGCGGTTGATGCCCTCCTTGGAGAGCAGCCGCGCCGTCTCGGCCCGGTTGTCGCGGATCCAGAGCTGCGCCTGCACGATGGCATCCACCACCTTCTGCGACCATTCCGGCCGCTGCGTCAGGTCCCGCTCGTGCATGAAGACGACGCAGCAAGCATGGTTGCGCCAGATGTCGCCGGTGAAGCGCAGCACCTTGCCCACGCCCAGGGTTTCAGCCGCCGCGTTGAACGGCTCGGCCACGATGTAGCCCGCAATGCGCTGCTGCGCCAAAGCGGGCGGCATGTCCGCGGGCGCCATGACGACCAGGTTCACTTCATTGGCGGCCGGCGCGCCGTCCTTGCGCGCCACCGGCGTCAGGCCGTTTTCGCGCAGCAGGTACTGCAGCATGACGTTGTGGATGGAATACCAGAACGGGATTGCCACCGTCTTGCCGCCCAGTTCCTTCACGCTGTTGACGGCGGGCGCGACGGTCAGGCCGGAGCCGCCAACGTGATTCCAGGCCACCACCTTGGCAGGCACCTTGCTGCCAAAGCGGGCCCACACCGTCATCGGCGACAGCAGATGCACCACGTTCACCTGGCCCGAGATGAAGGCTTCGATCACCTGCGCCCAACTGCGCAGCAGCACGGGCTTTTCGGCTTTGACGCCCGCCTTGTCGAACAAGCCATTGTTGTGCGCCACAAGCAGCGGCGCAGCGTCGGTGATGGGCAGGTAGCCGATGCGCACGGGCGCGTCCGGCTCGGACTGCGCACGGGCATTGAAGGCCGACAGCACAGATGCGGCGCCGCCGGCGGTCAGCAGGGCCGAGAGTTTCAACCAGTCGCGACGCGACATGTGTTCAAGGCACATCAGAAAGCTCCTAGCGAGGTGGGTCAGGCAGGCACGGCAGCGCCGCGCGAGGTCCGCAGCGCGGCGCGCAGGCGGGTAAGGATCTCCAGGCGCAGCGCGCCCATTTCCGGCAGCAGGTCGGCGCGCGGCTGCGGCAGGTCCACCTGCCACACACCCAAGATGCGGCCGGGCGCGCCGCCCAGCAGCACGATGCGGTCGGCCAGCAGCAGCGCTTCGTCGATGTCATGCGTGATCAGGACGGCCGCCGTCTGGAAGTCGGCCACCACCTTGCGCAGCAGCTCCTGCATTTCGCCGCGCGTGACCTCGTCCAGCGCGCCAAAGGGTTCGTCCAGCAGCAGCACCGACGGCTGACGCGCCAGGCACCGCGCCAGCGCCGTGCGCTGCGCCATGCCGCCCGACAATTGCGCCGGACGCAGATGCCGCGCATGGGCCAGTCCCACTTCGTCGATGGCCTGCGCCACGCGCGCGCGGCGCTGCGCATCCGTCAGCGCCGGCTGATGCTTGAAGTCCAGTCCGAAGGAAACATTGCGTTCCAGCGACAGCCAGGGCAACAGGCTCGGATCCTGAAACGCCACCGCCACGCGCGGGTGCACGCCGGTGAGCGGCGCGCCTTCCATCAGCAGCGTCCCCGCGGTGGCGGGCTGCAGGCCGGCCAGGACGCGCAACAGGCTGGATTTGCCCGCACCGCTGGCGCCCAGCACCGCGACCACTTCGCCGCGCGCTAGATCCAGGTCGACGCCGTCAAAGACGGCGCCGTCCGCGCCGGGGTAGCGCAACGCCAGGCCCCGGGCCTGCAACACCGGCAGCGGCACCGCCGTCATGAGGCGGCCTGCGCGGCGAGCCGGGCCTGGCGCTTGGCCAGTTCGGTCTTCAACTGCACCAGGCTCGGCGTGACGATGGGAAGGAACGCCGCCTCGCGCCAGCGCCGCGCAAAGCCGGCGCCACCAGGCTTCAGGTAGGCCGCGCCGCCGCTGGCTTGCAGTTCAAGCTGCACCGCCGCGTTCGCCACGTCTGCAAGCGCAATGCGGATTTCGAACAAGGCCCACGGTTCGGCTACAAAACGCTGACTGCGCACGCCTGCAATCAGTCCGGCCGTCAGGTCCTCGAGTTGCGCCGACAGCGCCTGCAACGGTTGGCCCAGGATGCCGCGCGACGCCTGGCCCTGCCCCGCTTGCCCGGCCGCCTGCAAGGCCCTGCGGGCCAGGCCAATTGACAGGCCGCATTGCAGGCCGGCGAACGCCGGACGCGCGCCCGGCAGATACTGCCGCGCGTCGGCGTGGATCAGCCATTCAGGACCGATGCGCACGCCGCGCACATCCAGCGCAGCGGTGTTGCTGGACTGCAGCGCCAGCAGCGACAGGTCCACGCTGCGTTCCAGTCCGGCAATATCGTGCGGCAGCGCGACGACCGCGGGCGTGCCGTCGGGCGCAGTGACGGCCGCCGCGACGAGAAAGCCCTGCGGCCGCAGATTCGTCACCCAGGGCATGCGGCCGTCCAGCGTCCACTGTCCGTCGACATCGCGTGCCGTGATCTGCAGCGACTCGATGCCGCTCAGGAACTTCATGGCGTTGGACAGCGCGGTGGCGCCCGCCAGTTCACCGGCAAGCAACGGCGCGAGCCAGCGCTCGGCCAGCGCCGCGTTGGGGCTGGTCAGCAGATACTCGATGAAGACGCGCTGGCCCCACGCGACGAACGCGCTGGCGACCGAGCGTTCAGCTACCTGCGACACCGCCTCGATCGCATCGCCGATATCGGTGCCGGCCAGGCCGCCCTGCGCCTCGGGCACGCCGATGCGGAACAGTCCCGCCGACGCCAGCCGCGGCAGCACCGTGGCGGCGTCAAGGCTGCCGTCGTCCAGCGCCTCGGCATGTTGCGTAAGCCAATCTTGCAGGTCCTGCGGCAGGATCGCGCCGCCGGCCAGGTCGGTCGCGTCAGGATGCCGGGTCGCGGTCTGCGCCGTCATTGCGCGCCGCTCCAGGCGTATTCGCTCAGTTGTTCGTTCAAGGGGGTCTGCGCCAGGTTGTTGGCAAAGTTGCAGATCGTGGCCAGGCCTACGCCCAGAATCACCTCGAGCGCATTGCCCTCGGTGAAGCCCGCATCGCGCAAGGCCTCGAGTTCCGCGTCGTCGACCCGGCCGCGCGTGCGGATCACCGCTTGCGTAAATGCCGCCAGCGCCTGCAAGCGCGCGTCGGGCAGCGTGCCCTGCGCGCGCAGCGCGTCCACGACTTCGGGAGACAGCTTGGCCTTGTTGCGCGCCAGCGCGGTGTGGCCCGCCACGCAGAAGGTGCAGCCGTGCAGCGTGCCGGCAACCAGTTGCACGACCTCGCGCTCCTGCAGCGTCAAGCCGGCGCGCGCGTTGATCTGCGACAGCGTCTGGTAGGCCTCGAGCGCGGCGGGCGCGCTGGCCAGCACGCCCAGCAGGTTGGACAGATACCCTGCACCCTTCTCGGCTGCGGCCAACGCCGCCTGGGTGGGTTCGGGCGCGCTTTGCGCGGTGTGCACGGTCAGACGGGCCATGAAGATCTCCATTGGACTATCGATTGAAAACACCATTTTGCGTGCAGCGCCCCGCAAGCGACAATGCACGAGGATCGCAACTTGATGCTAGATCTTATCGACTTTCAGCTATGCGCTTATAACCGAACGCCACCTTGACCCTCGATTCCGCCCTCACCGATCAAGCCGCCGTGGACGCCGTGCTGCTCTCCAGCCTGGAGGTGCAATCCAGTCTTTATCACCTGGGCCAATACTGCGGCAACTGGACCGCCAGCACCAGCGGGCGCGCCCGCGCCAGTTTTCACCTGATCCTGCACGGCCGTTGCCGCGCGGACATTGCATCGCGCCAGGAATCGCACACATTGGCGGCGGGCGACGGCATCTTCTTCCTGCGAGACATCGCTCATGTGTTGACGCCCCTGCAGCCGTCCGCCAGCATCGGCGCCGTGTGCGGCCCGATGCAACCGCTATCGCCGCGTCAGTCCGACGGCACGGGCCTTGCCTGCGGGTTCTTCCAGTTTCGCCCGGGGCTCGCCGATTTGCTGGCCGACACCCTGCCCGACTATCTGCTGCTGCGCGCGGACGACGACCGCTTTCGCGCCGCACGCGGTGTGTTCGACCTGATCCTGGACGAAACCGCAAGGGAGCCATCCGCCTCGCCCGTCGTGCTGGAACGGCTGACGGACCTGCTGATCTTCTTCATGCTGCGCCACCTGGCGATTCAGGACCGCCAGGCGCACGGCCTTTTCGTGCTGGCGCGCGATCCGGCAATGGCCGGACTGCTGCAGGCGATACTGGCCGAGCCCGCCGCGCCCTGGAGCATGCAGGACATGGCGGACCGCGTCCACATGTCCAAGGCCACCTTCCACCGCCGCTTCACGCTGCAAAGCGGCACCACGCCCGCGCAGCTATTGCAGTTGCTGCGTATGCGTGTGGCGCGGCGGCTGCTGGATCAGGGCATGGGCATCCAGGAGGCCGCCGAACGCGTGGGGTATCAGTCCCAGGCCGCCTTCAGCCGGGTGTTCCAGCGCACGGAAGGCATGGCGCCGTCCGCCTTGCGACGGCGCCGGCCCGCATCGGTCTGATCGGATTCCAGCCCGGTGCGGCCGTCGGCCCGCGCGCTTACACCTGTGCCAGCGCCTGCTCCAGATCGGCGATCAGGTCGTCGATGTGCTCGATGCCGATGGACAGGCGCACGGTTTCCTCGCGCACGCCGGCCTTTTTCAGTTCCTCGGCGTTCAATTGGCGGTGCGTGGTGGATGCCGGGTGCGTTGCCAACGACTTGGAGTCGCCGATGTTGACGAGACGCGTGAAGAGCTGCAGCGCGTCCTGGAAGCGCGCGCCCGCGTCGCGGCCGCCCTTCACGCCGAACGTAAAGAGTCCCGGCACCTTGCCGCCCAGGTACTTCTTGGCCAGCGCATGGTCCGGATGATTCGGCAGGCCCGCGTAATTCACCCATTCCACCTTCGGGTGCTCGCGCAGGTAGCTGGCGATCTTGACTGCGTTTTCCACGATGCGGTCCACGCGCAGCGCCAGCGTCTCGATGCCTTGCAGGATCTGGAACGAATTGAACGGCGAGATCGCCGCGCCTGTGTTGCGCAGCGGCACCACGCGGGCACGGCCGATATACGCGGCGGGACCGAAGGCTTCGGTATAGACCACGCCGTGGTAGCTGACGTCCGGCTCATTCAGGCGCTTGAAGCGGGCCTTGTGCTCGGCCCACGGGAACTTGCCCGAGTCGATGATGGCGCCGCCCAGGCTGGTGCCGTGTCCGCCCAGATACTTGGTTAGCGACTGCACCACGATGTCGGCGCCGTGCTCGATGGGACGCAGCAGGTACGGCGACGGCACGGTGTTGTCGACGATCAGCGGCAGGCCGTGCCGGTGCGCGATCTCGGCCAACGCGCCGATGTCGGTGATATTGCCCAGAGGATTGCCGACCGATTCCGCGAAGATGGCCTTGGTGCGGTCGTCGATCTGCGCCTCGAAGGCGGCCAGATCGGACGGGTCGGCGAAACGCGTGGTGATGCCGTATTGCGGCAGCGTGTGCGCGAACAGGTTGTAAGTGCCGCCGTACAGCGTGCTGGACGAAATGATGTTGTCGCCCGCTTCGGCGATGGTGAGGATCGCGTACGTGACGGCGGCCTGGCCCGACGCCAGCGCCAACGCCGCAATGCCGCCTTCCAGGGCCGCCACGCGCTGCTCCAGCACGTCGGTGGTCGGATTCATGATGCGGGTGTAGATGTTGCCCGCGACCTTCAGATCGAAGAGGTCCGCGCCGTGCTGCGTGTCATCGAACGCATAGGCCACCGTCTGGTAGATGGGCACCGCCACCGCGCGTGTGGTCGGATCGGGGCGGTAGCCGCCATGAACGGCCACGGTTTCCAGGCGCCAGTTGGGCTTCTTCGCTTCAGTCATCAGTCTCTCCGGTCAATACGTGATTGAAAATTCAGATCAGGCCGCAAATGCGCGCGCGGCGCGCAGAATGCGTTCGATGTCTTCATGGTTGTTATAGGCGCCCACGGACAGGCGCACGTAACCATACTCCACGACGCTTGCGACGACACCGGCCTGCGTCAAATGCGCCAGCGCCGCCGCAGGATCCGCCACGCGCAGCGCCGTGGTGGTGCTGCGCACGTCATCACCCGGCGGCGACACGACTTGCGCGCCCAAGCTGCGCAGTCCGTCGCTCAGCGCCTGCGACAGTTCCAGCACCCAGGGCTCGATGCGCTCGGGCCGCGCCTGTTCGATCAGGTCCAGCGCGCCCGCCCAGCCGGCGATGCCGGGATAGTTCAGGTTGCCGGTCTCCAGCCGCCGCGCGTCATTGGCGTCCGACACCGCGGTCTGCCATTGCAGGCCGGACTTGTCCAGCGTGGTCACGCCAGACGGACCGATGTAGAACGGGTCAAGCGCATTGAGCAGCCGCGGCGACACATGCAGCAAGCCCACGCCAAGCGGACCCAGCATGCCCTTGTGCGCGCCGCACGCAAAGGCGTCGACGTGCCAGTCATCCACCTGCGCGCGCAGCAGGCCCGCACCCTGGATGCCGTCCACGACAAGCCAGATGCCGCGCTCCGCGCAGCGGCGCCCCAGCTCCTGGATGTCGGTGCGCAGCCCCGTGCCGTACTGCACCCACGACACCGCAATCAATCGCGTGCGGGCATCCACGTGCTGCCAGAGGTCATCGACCGTGAAGCGATGCGCGCGCGCCTGCGCCACGCGCACTTGTACGCCACGCCGGCGCAGATTGAGCCACGGCAAGGCGTTCGAGGGATGTTCCTGATCGTCGACGATCAGGTTGTCGCCCTCCTTCCAGGCCAGCCCCTGCGCGACCGTGTTCAACCCTTCGGTGGTGTTCTTGGTGAACGCCAGCCGGCGCGCGTCGCCGCCGATCAAACGGGCCAGCCGCACGCGCACGGCGTCGGCATCGCGCAGCCATTGCGGCTTGTCGCTGCGCGCATGCGTGATGCTGTCGAAAAAGCCCGCCACTGCGGATGACACATGCGGCGACAAGGGGCTGGTGTACGCGATGTTGGCGTAAGCCTTATCGCGCGTGATGGGAAACAGCTGTCTGAATTCGTCCTGCCAAGCCATGCGCAACCTACTCCGCCAGACCATCTGGCATGCGGGCATTCTAGGTATATGACGCGCATCTGGATAAGGCTTAGTTTTCATATTGATATGAGTATTAAGTCGCTCGGCAAACTGCTACGCGCCCATAGAATTCGTGCCTCTCTTGCACACAACAATCATGGGAACAGCATGCGTTTGAATCATCTATTCAAGGCCGCCGGCATTGCCGCCGCGATGGCGCTTGCCGGCGCATCGCAGGCCGGCACGGTGGACACCATCAAGAAGCGCGGTGAACTGGTGTGCGGTGTCAGCCAGGGGTCGGCAGGGTTGTCGATTGCCGACAAGCAAGGCCGCTGGACCGGCCTTGACGCCGACCTGTGCCGCGCGCTGGCCGCCGCCGTGCTGGGCGATCCGGAGAAGACCCGCTTCGTGCCGCTGAGCTCGCAGCAACGCTTTCCGGCACTGCAGTCCGGCGAGATCGACGTGCTGAACCGCAACACCACCATCACGTCGGGCCGCGACGCCGGACTGGGCATCGCGTCCGCCGGCATCGTGTTCTACGACGGCCAAGGCTTCCTGGTGCCGCGAAAGCTGGGCGTCAAGAGCGCCACCGAACTGGAAGGCGCGCAGGTCTGCGTGCAGCCCGGCACGGTGAATGAACAGAACCTGGTCGACTATTTCAAGAAGAACAAGCTCAGCTATCGCCCAGTCGTCATCGAAAACCTGGTCGAGCTGGAGCAGGCCTTTTACGCCGGCCGCTGCGACGTGTATCTGTCGGATGCGTCCACCCTCGCCGCCAGCCGCGCCGCCCGCGCCAGCAAGCCCGACGACTTCGTCATCCTGCCCGAGCGCATCAACAAGTCGCCGCTCGGCCCCTTCGTACGCCAGGACGACCCGAACTGGGCCGCCATCGTGCGCTGGACGGTCAACGCGCTGGTCGCCGCGGAAGAGTTGGGCATCACCGCTCAGAATGCCGACAGCCAGACGCAAAGCACCGACGCCCAGGTGCGCCGCCTGCTTGGCGTGGATCCCGGCATCGGCAAGAGCTTCGGCCTGGACGAAACGTGGGCCAGGCAGGCCATCAAGGCCGTGGGCAACTACGGCGAGGTGTGGGACCGCAACCTTGGAGCCGCCACGCCGCTCAAGCTGGAACGCGGCTTGAACGCGCAATGGAATAAGGGCGGTTTGTTGTATTCGCCGCCGTTTCAGTGATGCGCTTCGCTTGGTGCGAATCGCTTGGTGCGAATCGCTTCGTGAGAATCGCTTCGTGCGAATCGCTCGGTGCAGATCGCTTAGTGCAGATCGCTCGATGCAGATCGATTGATACGCATCGCCTGATGCGCATTTCTCGATGATTCGCGGGCGGGCCACCGGGTCCGCCCTTCTTCCTTTTTGATTGATGCCGCCCGGCCCGCCATGACTGCCACCTCGCTTCCTTTCCCGTTGACTGCCCCGTGGCGCCGCTGGCTGCCTGCGCTGGCGTGGATCCTGGGAGTGGGCGGCATGGCGGCCCTTTTGGTGCTGCACATCGAATCGGTGCAGGCCGCCCGAGGTATCCAGGGCGGGTTCGGCTTTCTCTTTCTGCCGGCGGGGTTCCGCATCTCCGAGAGCCTGCTCAACGTCACGCCGGAAGATCCTTACTGGATGTCCCTGGCCGCGGGACTGGTCAATACGCTGACCGTCGCCTTCGTGGCAATACCGCTGGCCACTGTCCTGGGCGTGGGGCTGGGATTTCTGGGGTTGTCGTCCAATCCGCTGGCGGCCCGCGTTGCCGCCCTGGTCATCGCACCGCTGCGCAACACGCCGGTGCTGTTGCAGCTTTTCGTCTGGTATGGCTTGCTGCTGCGGCTGCCGGATCTGCGTCAAGCCTGGTCGCCGCTGCCTTCCGTGCTGCTGTCCAATCGCGGGTTGGCCTTGCCTGCCTTGCATGGGTGGCTGCCTTATGCGGGCGTGGCGGTTGCTGCGCTGGCGGTGGCCGGGTACGCCCGCCGCCGTTGGCGCAGCACCGCGTCGCCCGCTTCGTCTGCCGCAGCATTGGCCGCAGTATTGGCTGCAACACTGGCCGCCGCGACGATCACCTGGGCGCTGTTGCCCCCCATGCAGATCGACCTGCCCGTCAAGCGCGGGCTCGGCTTGCAAGGCGGCTGGCAACCCAGCGTCGAATTTGCCGCGTTGACCCTCGGTCTCGTCGTCTTTCACGCCGCCTACATCGCCGACATCGTGCGCGGCGCGGTCCGTGCTGTTCCCGTGGGTCTGGTCGAAGCCGGCCAGGCCTTGGGCCTCACGCCCGTCAAGGTGCTGCGGCTGGTGATCGCGCCCTACGCCACGCGCGTCGCATTGCCGCCCTACGCCAACCAATGCCTGGCGCTCATCAAGAACAGCACGCTCGCCATCGCAATCGGCTACCAGGAGCTGATGGCCGTCATCAACACGGCCATCACGCAAACCGGGCTGGCGCTGGAAGGCATTGCGCTTGCCGTAAGCATCTACCTGACGCTGGCGCTCTGCCTGGGCGGCGGGCTCTCCGCGTGGAACGCGCGCAATACGCGGCACGGCCCCGGCGACACGCACGGCGCGCGCCTGGGTGACCGCGCATTCCGGGATGGCGCTGTTCGTAAGGCCAGGACCCTTCGGCGCAAAGCGATGTCGGCCGTGCTGACTTTGCTGCTGGCCGCCGTGGCCTGGTCACTGCTTGATTGGGCGGTGCTTCGTGCCGTGTGGTCAGGCGACCCGTTGGCCTGCGCAAATGCGGCCGGCGCCTGCTGGGCCGCCGTGCGCGAGAACCTGCCGTTGTTGTTCTACGGCACGATGTCCGACGAGCACCGGGGGCCCGCGCTGATCGCGTCCCTGGCCCTTCTGGCCGCCATCGCTGTCGCCCTGGGCGCGCGTCGCGTACCGGCGCGCACGCGTATCGTCTTGTTGACCGCGCTGTTTGCCATTGCCGTGGCCGCGCTGACCGGCTGGCCGTGGGGCGGCGATTTCATCGGACCGCAACGCTGGGGAGGACTGTTCGTCACGTTGATCCTGGCGATCGCCGCGCTGGTGGTGGCCGTGCCCCTGGCTTTCGCGCTGGCCCTGATTCGCCGGTCCGGCAGCCCCGCCGGTTCATTGGCCGCAGCCGGTCTGATCGAAGCGGTGCGCGGGGTGCCGCTGGTGACCCAGCTGCTGTTCGCGTCGTTTGTGCTGCCCATGTTGTTTGGCGGCGGCGTCTCCAAATTCAGCATGGCGCTGGCGGCGCTGACCCTGCATACCGCGTGTGTGCTGGCCGAAGTGCTGCGCGGCGCGTTGCAGGCGATTCCGCCCGGCCAGATGATGGCCGCACGCGCCTTGGGCATGCGGCCCGCGCTGGCCTATGCCTGCGTGATCTGGCCGCAGGCCCGTCGCATCGCCGCGCCAGCCGCGCTGGGCGTCTTTGTCGGCGCGGTCAAGGACACATCGCTGGTCAGCATCATCGGCGTGTTCGACGTGCTGGGCGCGGCCAAGGCGGTAGTCGCGGGCACCGATTGGCGGCCTTATCACGTCGAGGTGTATCTGGCGGTGGCGCTGTTGTATCTGGCCGCCAGCCTGGCGCTGTCGCGCGTCGCGCGCCGCATGGAGGGGCGCGCTGGAGAATGACGGGATGCCGAGCCGGGCAGAGAAACCGGCTCGGCAGAAAGATCAGCCGCCCGCCCCGCTCCCGATCCCACCACGCACCGCGCTAATGCGCTGAAGCCATGCCGGCCGCGGCGCGGCATCCAGCCAGTTTTTGACGATCAATCCCAGTTCCGTATCGCCAGCGATACGCAGACGGCGCTGAAAGAACAAGGTATCGGCATCCGTTTCCGCGCGCATGAGCGCCAGAAAGTCGGCCAGCTTCGCGCCAAGTTCCAGTTCGGCGGCGGCGGCTTGCGGCCCCTTGCTCCACAGCGGCCGGAAGGCGCCGTCGCGCACCACAAAGCTGCTGCGCAGCCCCAGGTCTTCGACGGTGATGGCAAAGGTGCGTCCGTTCAGTTCGGCGGGCGGTTCCAGCCACTTCAGGCGGCGGGCCAGTTCAAGTCCCGCGACAAAATGCAGGGACACGAAAGGTCCCGGCACGCGCTTGCCCAGCTTGGCCAGCATGGGCGGTAGAGTCAGGGGTGCGCTCATGCGGTGGCCTCCTGCAGGCCGATACCGGCCTGCCCGTAGTAGTAACCATTGCAGCGGCCAATGCCCGCGGGCGGCGAAACCGCATCGGGCTTGACGCCGCGGCGCGTGGCGTCAAGCGCGGCGATCGCTTCGAGTGTGCCCGCCGATTGCGGGCTGACACGCAGGACGTCGACGCCCATGCCCGCCAATTCCGGCGCTTCGGCCAACAGGTCCAGGCATGCGGCCGATTGCACCTGGATGCCATTGATACCAAGAAATTCGCGCGATTCGCGGGTGCGCATGTCCAGGCCGTCCGGATGCTCGATACAGCGAAAGCCGCAGTCGTCCTTTTTCAGGCGGAAGTGCCGCGCCGTGAAGCAGCGCGCCGAGAACGCCAGCGCCATCCTGCCCCACACCATGACTTCGGCCTGCATGCCGGCGGGACGCTCGCACAGCAGTCGTTCCAACGTAGGACCGTCCATTTCAAGTGGCGCGACAAAACGTACGGCGCCGCGGTTCGACAGCCAGGTCAGCGTGCCGCCGTGATAGGCATTGACGTGCGGGCCGGCAACAAAGCCGCGGCCGCTCAGATGGCGCACTGCGCCCAGTTCGCCGGCCTCGACCATGAAGTCCTGCTGTTCGCATAGCTTCTTCAAGGCGCTGGCCTCGGCCCCGGTCTCGATCAGCGTGCGGCCCGACAGCACCACGGTCTTGCCCACCGCGCGCAGATCACGCGCCAATTCAAGCCAGTCGTCGGCGCGCAGCTCGTGCCGCCGGCTACAGACCGTTTCGCCGATGTAGACGATGTCCGCCGGACTTTCGGCGACGGCGGCGTAGAAATCCATGGTGCGCTGGCGCGGCCAGTAGTACAGCAAGGGGCCGACGGAAATCTGAAAAGGGATTTGGGTCATTTCCATGGGCGTTCGAAAGCGCCTTGTGTGACTTGTGAACCCTCGGCATGGCGCGCCAGCATGGCGTTCCATTCGGGGCGCGGAGAAAAGCGCGACGCGTCCGCATGCACGCTGTCAAGCGCGGCGCGCAGCGTGGAAACCACCTGCGTGACATACGCCGGGCTGCGCTGGCGTCCTTCGATCTTGATGGCGGATACGCCCATTTCGGCCAGCTTGGGCAACAGGCCGATGGCGTTCAGACTGGTGGGTTCTTCCAGTGCGTGGTCGGCTTGGCCGTCCACTTCGAACCGGCCCTTGCACAGCGTGGGGTACGCGGCCGGTTCGCCGGGTTCGTAGCGGTCGATGAGAATGCCGGACAGGCGCGCATCCATGCGGCCGTCTTCTTCGACCCAGCGCACCGCGTGCGCGGGCGAACAGACGCCCTTGTTGTTGGGAGAGTCGCCAGTGGCGTATGACGACAGCAGGCAGCGGCCTTCCGCCATGACGCACAGGCTGCCAAAACCAAACACCTCGACCTCGACACTGACGTTGGCGCAGATGCGCGCAATTTCCGTCAGTGTCAGCACACGCGGCAACACCACGCGGCGGATGCCGAACTGTTCCTTCATGAGTTCGATGGCGTCGGTGTGGGTGGCCGAGCCCTGTACAGACAGATGCAGGCGCAGGTCCGGATAGCGGTCGCTGGCGTAGGTCAGGAGGCCCGGATCAGCCATGATGACGGCGTCGGCGCCGAGGTCGTGGGCGGCATCGACGGCGGCTTGCCATTCGGCCATGCGGCCGGCCTGCACAAACGTATTGATGGCGAACAGCACGTGCCGGTTGTGGCGATGCGCCAGTTCAACGCCTGCGCGGATGTCGGCTTCGGTGAAATTGAGCCCGGCAAAGTTGCGGGCGTTGGTGGCGTTCTTGAGCCCGAGATAGACGGTGTCGGCGCCCGCTTCAATCGCCGCTTTCAAGGCGGCCAGACTGCCTGCCGGGGCCACGAGCTCTATGGGAGAGGTTCGAGTTTGCATGACGGCCAGTCTATGGGCCGCCCGTCCCCCGGGCCTTGTCGAAAATCAAACCGCGCGGCGCGCGCGGCGGCTTTTATAGGACTATTCCTCGGTGTACAGGCCGCGCTCGACCGCATACACCGCAACCTGCACG
This sequence comes from Achromobacter sp. UBA4530, assembly GCF_002388205.1. NCBI lineage: Bacteria > Pseudomonadati > Pseudomonadota > Betaproteobacteria > Burkholderiales > Alcaligenaceae > Achromobacter > Achromobacter sp. UBA4530. The sequence continues at coordinate 91,899 of NZ_DGMA01000008.1, forward strand.
CGGCTGGTCAGATTGAGCTTTTTCAGCACGTTCTGCACATGGATCTTGACGGTGCTTTCGCTGACATCCAGTTCGCGCGCAATGACCTTGTTGCTGGCCCCGCGCGCCAGCCATTGCACGATCTGCGTTTCGCGTGCGGTAAGGCGGTGGCGTTCCGCGGTGCCGGGTGGCGGCGGCGTCTGGCTGGCCTGTCCACGGAACTGCTCGACCAGCTTGGCCGTCATGCTGTCCGCAATGACGGCTTCGCCGTTGGCGGCGCGCCGGATGGCGGACACCAGGGCGTCCGCGTCGATGTTCTTGACGAGGTAGCCGCGGGCGCCGTCGCGCAGCGCCTGTCCAAGCTCGTCGGCTTCTTCGGACACGGTCAGGATGATCACCGCGCAGGTGGGCAGATCCTGCGTCAGGAGCTGCAGCGTTTCCAGCCCCGACAAGCCGGGCAGGTTCAGGTCCAGCAGCACGACGTCGGGTTTGAGTTCCTTGGCGCGCTTCAGGCCCTCGACGCCGTCCCCGGCCTCGGCAACGACCTCGAAGTCGGGCTGGCGCTGCAGCAGCAGGCGGACACCGGAGCGGAACAGGGTGTGGTCGTCGATGAGCAGGATGCGGATGGTCATGATGGGCAAGGATGTCAGGCGGCCTGGCGCTCGGCGCCAGGCAAGGTGAGCGCCACGCGCGTGCCGGCGCCGGGCTGCGATTCGAGTTTTATCACGGCGCGCATGCGAGCGGCGCGCTCGCGCATGATGTGCAGGCCAACGTGGGATTCGCCGCGCTCGGCGACGTCGGCGGGATCATACCCCTGCCCATCGTCGGCAATCAGCAGAGTGAAATCCCGGCCATTTTCCACGGCGATGCGCACGCGGCTGGCCTCGGAATGCTTGCGCACGTTGGACAGCGCTTCCTGCAGGATGAACAGCACCTGCAGTTGCTGCTCGGGCTGTAGCGGCGCGCCTTCGCCTTGGCTGAATGTCAGATCCGTGTCGATGGCGGTCTGGCGGCGGAAACGCGCCACCGTGTCTTCAATGGCCGCCTGCAGGTCGCCCTGCGACAGCTTGCTGCGGAAGTTGGTCAGTAGTTCGCGCACGTCCTGATAGCTTTCGTCTACGCCGGTGCGCAGCAGCGGCAGGATTTCGCTGACTTCTTCTTCGTCGCCGCGCTTGATGGCGGCATCGAGCATCTGCAATTGCAGGTTCAGGAAGTTCAGCCCTTGCGCCAGGCTGTCGTGCAGGCCCTGCGCCACCAGCCCGCGCTCTTGCACCACGGCCAATTGGCGCGCCTGCGCGCTGAGGCGGCGGTTGTCCAGCGCCACCCCCAGGTGCTGCCCCAGCGTTTCCAGCAGCTGCGACTCCGACGCCAGCAGTCGGCGCTGCGTGCGGAAATGCAGCGAATACGACCCCAGGACTTCGTCGCGCGTCACGATACGGAACACCGCCACGCTGGCAAAGCCGTCGCGCTGGCAGTTCAGATCCATGTCGGGCGGCGACTGGCGGAAGTCCTGGATGACGATGACGCCAGCCTGGCGGGTGGCGACGCCGCAATAGCAGTCGTCGACCTTCATGCAGTGTTCGGATTCGACCAGATCGTCGGACAAGCCCACCGACACTACGAGGTTGAGCTTTTCGTTGTTGGGGTCCAGCGCGCGGATGCTGCCCGCTTCCGCATCGAACTGCAGCATGACGCGGCGCAGAAAGCCATCGCACATGGCCTCGATTTCATTGGGCTGGTTCAGGAACGCGGCCATGTCGTAGAGCGCGCCGATATCGCGGTTCTGCGCGGCAAGCTGCGCCGTCTTCTGTTCCACCCGCTGTTCCAGGCTGGTGTACAGGTCTTGAAGCTCGTCAGCCATGCGGTTGTAGCCGCGCGCCAGTACGCCGAACTCGTCCTGGCTTTCCACCGGCAGGCGGGTGCTGAATTCGCGGTCTGCCATGCGCTGCAGGCCGTCGCGCAGGCGCAACACGGGTGAAATGATCCACAGATACAGCAGGTAGATCATGGCAAGCGTGCCCGCGCTGGCAATTGCCGCCAGCACGCCCTGCGACAGGCGCAGCGACGTGGTCTTGCCGGCGTTGTCCTGTTCGATCATGCGCACCAGCGTATCGGCGCGGGCCACGAACTCGGGCAGCGTTTCCAGGTAGCTTGACGCATCCGGCTGGCCGATGGAACGCAGGGCCGCCGGCTTCATGATGTCGCGCCAGTATGCAGCCACGTCGTGCCACTGGGCGCGGATGGCGTTGTCGTTGGGAATGAAAAGCGGCCGCGCGGGATTGCCCCGCGCCAGCCGCGCGATGGTCTCGTCCAGGATCGCGATCTGTTCGGTGGTGCGCACTTCGCGCCCGGCTTGCGGCCGCATCAGCTCGACGGCGACGCGGTTGGCCCGCATGCGCAGGCTGCCGGTATCGTTGATGGCCGCGCCCGCGCCTTCCAGTTGCCAGGACAACCACAGCGTCCAGCTGACCATGGAGAGCACGACGATCAGCGCCAGCAGTGAACTTGCCACGATGCGCGTGGACAGGCGGTGCCGGGGCGAAGGCAGCGCGTCGGGTTGGGCGGCGGTATCGGTGGACTTCATGAATGTCAGGGCTGGAAGCGCAGTTCGGGTGTCAGTGTAGTCGCTTCCCGCCAGCAATCCGGCGCACGCGTGCCCATTGCGTCACTCACGCGATCAACGCAGTCCAAGCGTGCGGCACAGAAAATCCGCCACCTGGGCAGGATCGTTCAGCGGCAGGCATGGCAACTCGATGTCCAACGGCGCGTCGGTCACGACCGCCAGAAATGCAGGGTCTTCCGTGTGCAGGGGCGGTTTGCCCAACGCTGGGCGGTAGACCTCGATGCGCGGGATCGCGGCCTGCTTGAAGCCTTCGACCAACACCAGATCGGCGGGCGACAGGCGCGCCAGTTGCGCCTCCAGGGTGGGCTCCGGCGCGTCGCGCAGCTCGTGCACGATGGCATACCGGTACGGCGAGGCGATCATGACCTCCTGCGCGCCGGCGGTGCGGAATCGCGCGCTGTCCTTGCCCGGCGGCTCCATCTGGAAGTCGTGATGGCTGTGCTTGATGACGTTCACGCGCAGGCCGCGGGCGCCAAGCAGCGGCAGCATCGCTTCGATCAGGGTGGTTTTGCCGCTGCCGGAGCGGCCGGCGATACCGAATACAGGAGTCATACGAGGGCAGGTTCCGTCAGCAAGGGGCACACGATGGGCAAAAACGTGTCTGCCCGCGGGGAGTATGCCAGCAAAGCGCCCGCCACCAGGTCGAAGTACCAGCCATGCAGTGACAGGCTGCCCGCGTCGACCGCCCGCCTCACGAAAGGCAGGTCTTCAAGATTGCGAAGGGAAATCAGGATGGAAGCCTGTTCGCAGGCGCGCCGGCGCTCTTCTTTCGAGGCATCCGGCATCTGCCGCAACACCTGCTCGCGCGCCGGTTCTGCGATGTCCATCCAGCGTCCCAGATAGTCGGTTTCACCGTCGCGTCGGATGCGCCGCTCCATCAGGGCGCGGATGCCGCCACATTGCGCGTGGCCCAGCACGATGATGCGGCTGACCTGCAATTGCTCGACCGCAAACTGGATGGCCGCCAGGACGCCCTGCAGGCCGCGGTCCTTGCTGCACGGCGGCACCAGATTCGCCACATTGCGCACGGTGAAGATATCGCCGGGATCACACCCCAGCAGCATGGCCGGATCCACCCGGGAATCGCAACAGCCGATCAATAGCGTGCTGGGATGCTGGCCGTCGCGCAGGTTGCGGTACAGCATTGGTGCGTCTTCGTAGTATTGCTGCTGAAAGCGCTGGAAGCCGCCGACGAGTCGTTCAAGATCTTGCATATCAGCCTCCCGTTTGCGCCATGAAGCGCACGACGCGTTCGGGCCGGGCGTTGAAGTCATGGCGCTCCGGCTTGGCCGCGATGCCTACCCGGATGGCCTGGATGAGCTCGGCGTCGCTGGCGCCCGCGCGCAGCAGGTGTCCAAGCGGCACCTGGTCTTCCTGGCCCAGGCACAGATACAAGGTGCCATCCACGCCCAGCCGCACACGGTTGCAGGTGGCGCAGAAATGGCGCGACATGGGTGTGATGACGCCCAGCACCGGCGCGCCTTGCCCGCTTGTCCAGTAGCGCGCCGGGCCGTTGCGGGATTCGGACAACGACGGCACCAGGCCAGCATCGGCCGCGAGACGCGCGCCCATCGCGTTCAGGTCGGTATGCGTATAGCCGCGACCGCATTCGCCCATGGGCATGGGTTCGATCAGCCGGAGCACGAAGCCCTGCTCCACGGCATACGACAGCAAGCGGCGGACTTCGGATTCCGGCGTGGCCGCATGCACCACGCTATTGAGCTTGATCGGGGAAAAGCCGGCTTGCCGCGCGGCCGCCAGCCCGGCCAGCACGGAATCCAGACAGTCGCGCCCGGTGATCTGCGAGAACGCCGCGGCGTCCAATGTATCCAGGCTGATGTTCAGGCGGCTCACGCCGGCCGCGCGCAGCGACTGGGCATGGCGCACAAGCTGGGTGGCGTTGGTGGACACGGACAGGTCGCGCAGTCCGGGCATGGCGGCGATGGCGGCGGCCAGCCCGGCCACGCCCTTGCGCAGCAGCGGTTCGCCGCCGGTGAGCCTGACCTTGGCCACGCCCAGGCCCATGAACAACCCGACCAGCCGCGCCATTTCGTCGTGGGACATCCAGTTGGCCGGCGTCTCAAAGCCCTTGAAGTCCTTGGGCAGGCAATAGCTGCAACGCAGATCACAGCGATCGGTGACGGAGACACGCAGGTAGTCGATGCGGCGGCCGAAGCCGTCCGCCAATACGGCAGGGGCTGGCTCGTCCATCATGCGGCGCTCCCGGCGAAGACCCGTTCGGGTTCGCCGTCGTCCAGGTCAATGCCGGAGATCTTGGCGCGCCCGACCAGCAGCTTGGTGTATTGCCGCCAGGCGGTGTCGCGGCTCATGGTGGTGAGCGCCGTCGCAATCTGCTTTGCGACGTGCTCGTAAGGCAAGAGGCGGCCTTCAACGCGGCGCGTGACGCGCACGATGTGCAGGCCATGCCGCGTTTGCAGCAACTGCGGCAGCAGCCCGCCCGAGGGCAATGCAAACACCGCGCGTTCGAACTCGGGCACGGTGTCGCCGCGACCGAGCTGGCCCAGGTTGCCGCCCACCGCAGCGGACGGGCAATTGGACTGCTCGCGGGCAACCTCCGCGAACCGGGAGGGATCGGCCAGCAGCTCGGTCAGCACCACGTTGGCATGCGCCTTCAACATGTCCAGGTTCACGTCGGGCGTGACCTGGAACAGGATGTGGTCCGCCTCGACCAGTTCACCCACCATGAAGCGCTCGGGGTGCATCTGATAGAAGCGCCGGCACGCCTGGTCGTCGGCTTCGGGCGCCGGCGCCTGGCTGGCGAGCAACGCGCCGATCGCGCTTTCCTCGTCGGACACGTCCAGACCTTGCCGGCCGGCCTCGTCCAGCAGCACGCGCCGCAGCACCAGGGCCGTGACGGCCTCGCGCATGGGATTGCCGGCCTCGGCGTGCAAGGGAAGTTCACGTTCCAGATCCGCGTCGTTCAGTTCGACGCCATTGACGATGACAGGCATGTTCGGCTCCTAAGACGATGGATCAGCGCGGACGGACGAGTTGCCAGGCGCGGCCCAGGTAGCCGATCGACGCAAAGCCGCTCCAGACGTGCACCAGGCGGGTGAACGGGAAGATCACGAACAACGTGAGACCCATGAACAGGTGCGCCTTGAAGAGCAGCGGCACGCCGGCGATGTAGCTGGCGGCGTCGCCCTGGAACGTGACGATGTGCTGCGCCCAGGTCATCAGGTGCACCATCATTTCGCCGTCCATGTGGCCGGCCGACAGCACGATCGTGGACAGCCCCAGCAGCAGGGTCACCAGGATCCACAGCAGCAGGATCTTGTCGCCCGGCCGGGTGGCGTGTGCAATGCGCGGATCGGTCAGGCGGCGGTGGATCAGGATCAGGAGGCCGATCAGGCACAGCCCGCCCATCACGCCGCCGGCCACCATGGCGACCATCTGCTTGAGCGAGTGCGAGACGCCCAGTGTGTCCCACACGATGACCGGAGTCAGCAGGCCGGCCAGATGCCCGAAGAACAGGCCGATGATGCCGATGTGAAAGAGGATGTTGCCCAGCCGCAGCTGGCCGCGGTGCAGCAGTTGCGAGCTGTCGGACTTCCAGGTGTATTGCTCGCGTTCAAAGCGCGCCAGGCTGCCGAGCAGGAAGATGGTCAGCGCGATGTACGGATAGATGCCGAAAAGAAACTGATTCAGGGAGTTCATGATGCGTCGTCCTGAGCATTAATGAGTCGCGGCGGAACGGGGATGGAAGTGCACGGGCTGTGCGCCGCCTCCCGAGAACGGCCGTAGCAGCGGTTCCACGCCGTCCGGGCCGGCCCCGAAGGCCTCCATCGCCTCGTCCATGTCGCGCACGGGCGCCTCGGTCTGCACGCGCGGAATCACGCGGGACTGGGCGCGCAGCACGGCAAAGATGCAGGCATAGGAGCTTTCGCTCTTGGCCAGGCGCGCCCCGATGGCGGCCAGCACGTGGATGGCTTCGTCCAGCAGTTCCTGGGCCGTGTCGGGGTCAATGACGCCCAGGAATTCCAGGAACAGCGGCACGTGATCCGGCAGTTCGGACACGACGGGTTCGAAACCGTGCTGGCGGTAGGTCTCCAGCAAGTCCACCATGGCCTGGCCGCGGTCGCGGCTTTCGCCGTGCACGTGTTCGAACAGGTGCAGGGAATGCGAGCGGTTGCGGTCAAAGGTGGCGACGTAGTTCTCTTGCAGGGGAATCAGGTCGTTCGAGGCCAGGTAGCTCACCAGGGGCTGCAGGGTCTCTTCGGCGTCCGGATAGGCCGCGAGGGCCTCTTCCAGTTCGCCCAGGTAGTCCAGCAGCTCCGGCTCGGGGTAGCACAGCATGGCGGAAAGCAGTCGGTACAGGCTCATGATGTTTTCCTTTCCTTAAGCCGAAACGGCCTTCTTGCGCGACTTGGGCATCTCGATGAAGATTTCGCTGCCCTGGGGCTTGCGACCGAACAGAGTGCCTTCCGACACGCCGCCCGAGCAGCCGTTGCCAAACGTGAAGCCGCAGCTTCCCTTCTCGTTGAAGCTGTCCTCGACCACTTCCTTGTGGCTGCTGGGCACGACGAAGCGGTCTTCGTAGTTGGCGATGGCCATGATGCGGTACATGTCCTGCACCGTTTCCTCGGTCAGGCCCACCTGGTCCAGCAGGGCCGTGTCGCGTTCGCCGTGAACGGTCTCGGACCGCTTGAACGCGCGCATGGCCAGCATGCGTTCCAGCGCTTGCAACACCGGCGCTTCCTTGCCGGCGGTCAGCAGGTTGGCCAGGTAGCGCACGGGGATGCGCAGCGTGGACACATCGGGGATCATGCCGCTCTTGCCGACGGTGCGCTGGGGCATCTTGCCCGATTCAGCGGCCGTCTGGATGGGCGACAGCGGCGGGATGTACCAGACCATCGGCAGCGTGCGGTATTCCGGGTGCAGCGGGAAAGCGACCTTCCATTCGACGGCCATCTTGTAGACGGGCGAATTGCGCGCGGCTTCCAGCCAGGATTCCGGGATGCCCTGCTCGCGGGCCGCGGCGATCACCTCGGGCGAGTGCGGGTCCACGAACAGGTCGAGCTGCGACTGGTAGAGGTCTTGCTCGTTCGCGGTGGATGCGGCGTTCTCGATCTGGTCGGCGTCGTACAGCAGCACGCCCAGGTAGCGGATGCGGCCCACGCAGGTTTCCGAGCACACGGTCGGCTGGCCGGCCTCGATGCGCGGGTAGCAGAACGTGCACTTCTCGGCCTTGCCGCTGTTCCAGTTGTAGTAGATCTTCTTGTACGGGCAGCCCGAGATGCACATACGCCAGCCGCGGCACTTGTCCTGGTCGACCAGGACGATGCCGTCGTCTTCACGCTTGTAGATGGAGCCGGACGGGCAGCTGGCGACACAGGCCGGGTTCAGGCAGTGTTCGCACAGGCGCGGCAGGTACATCATGAAGGTGTTCTCGAAGGTCGAGTACATCTCCTTCTGCACGCCTTCAAACAGGGCGTCGCGGCTGCGCGAGCTGAATTCGCCGCCCAGGTCGTCTTCCCAGTTGGGGCCCCAATGGATCTTGTCCATCTTCTTGCCCGTCAGCACCGACACCGGACGCGCGGTGGGCGGCGTTTGCGACAGCGGCGCGTTCTTCAGGTGCTCGTAGTCGTAGGTGAACGGCTCGTAGTAGTCGTCGATGGCGGGCAGGTTCGGGTTGGCGAACAGGTTGGCCAGGATGCGCAGCTTGCCGCCTTGACGCGGTTCCAGCTTGCCGGCGGCCGTGCGGCTCCAGCCGCCCTTCCACTTTTCCTGGTTTTCCCATTCTTTCGGATAGCCGATGCCGGGCTTGGTTTCCACGTTGTTGAACCAGGCATACTCGACACCGTCGCGGCTGGTCCAGACGTTCTTGCAGGTGACCGAGCAAGTGTGGCAGCCAATGCACTTGTCCAGGTTCAGCACCATGCCGATTTGGGCGCGTATCCTCATGATTGCTTCTCTTCTTGTTGCAGTTCTTCGACGAGCGGGCCTTCCAGCCAGTCCACCTTCTTCATCTTGCGCACGACCACGAATTCGTCGCGGTTGGCGCCCACGGTGCCGTAGTAGTTGAAACCGTAGGCCTGCTGGGCGTAGCCGCCGATCATGTGCGTGGGCTTGAGCACCGTGCGCGTGACCGAGTTGTGGATGCCGCCGCGCTTGCCGCTGGTTTCAGCGCCCGGCACGTTCACGATCTTTTCCTGGGCGTGGTACATCAGGCACATGCCGACCGGCACGCGCTGGCTCACGACCACCCGGGCGGTCAGCGTGCCGTTGACGTTGAAGACTTCGACCCAGTCGTTGTCGACCAGACCGGCCTGCTTGGCCTCGGCTTCGGACACCCACACGTGGGGGCCGCCGCGGCTCAGGGTCAGCATGCGCAGGTTGTCCGAATACGTGCTGTGAATGCCCCACTTCTGGTGCGGCGTGATCCAGTTCAGGACCAGTTCCTTTTCGCCGTTGGGGTACTTGCCCAGCATGGGCGCAACCGTCTTGGTGTCGATGGCGGGCTTGTACACGCACGAGCCTTCGCCAAAGTCCAGCATCCAGCGGTGATCCTGGTAGAACTGCTGGCGGCCCGTCAGGGTGCGCCATGGGATCAGTTCATGGACGTTGGTATAGCCGGCGTTGTAGCTGACCTCTTCGCTTTCCAGGCCAGACCAGGTGGGCGCCGAAATGATCTTGCGCGGCTGCGCCTGGATGTCGCGGAAGCGGATCTTGTCGTGCTCGCGGCCGACGGCAAGGTGCGTGTGGTCGCGTCCGGTGATCTTGCCCAGCGCTTCCCACGCCTTGACCGACACGTGGCCGTTGGTTTCCGGTGCGAAGGTCAGGATCATTTCAGCGGCGTCGATGGCCGTGTCCAGACGCGGACGGCCCTGGCTGACGCCGGCTTCGGTGACGCTGTCGTTGATGCCGGCCAGCTCGTGGACCTCGTGCTGCGTGTTCCAGTTGATGCCCTTGCCGCCGTTGCCCAGCTTGTCCAGCAACGGACCCACCGACGTGAACTTGCGGTAGATGTCGTTGTAATCGCGTTCAACCACCGTCATGGACGGCGCGGTCTTGCCGGGGATCAGGTCGCATTCGCCCAGCTTCCAGTCCTTGGGTTCGAAGGCCTGGCCGAGTTCTCCCGGGGTGTCGTGCATCAGCGGGGTCAGCACCAGATCGCGGCGCTTGCCGAGATACGGGCCGCCGATGTCGGTGAACTTCTTGGCGAGCAGCTTGTAGATTTCCCAGTCGGTCTTGCTTTCCCAGAGCGGCTGCACGGCTTCGCTGAGCGGGTGGATGAACGGGTGCATGTCGGACGTGTTGAGGTCGTCCTTTTCGTACCAGGTGGCCGTGGGCAGCACGATGTCGCCGTACAGGCACGTGGTGCTCATGCGGAAGTCCAGCACCGTCAGCAGGTCCAGCTTGCCTTCGGCCGCGTCTTCCTCGTAGGTGACTTCGGTGGGCTTGATGGCATCGCCTTCATCGCCGAACACCGCGTTCTGCGTGCCCAGCAGGTACTTCAGGAAATACTCGTGGCCCTTGCCGCTGGAGCCGAGAATGTTGGAGCGCCACACGAACATGTTGCGCGGGAAGTTGGCGGGATCGTCCGGGTTTTCGCAGGACATGCGAAGGTCGCCCGACTTCATCTGTTCGACCGCGTGGGCGATGGGATCCTTGCCCAGGCTGTCGGCCTGCGCCACCACGTCCAGCGGATTGGTGCGCAGCTGCGGCGCCGACGGCAGCCAGCCCATGCGCTCGGCGCGGGCGTTCAGGTCGATCATGCTGAGTTCGCCGTACTTGGCGCGGTCGGCGGTGGGGCCGAGCACTTCCTGCACGTTCAGCTTTTCGTGGCGCCATTGGCTGGTGTGGGCGTAGAAGAACGAGGTGCCGTTCATCTGGCGCGGCGGGCGGACCCAGTCCGCCGCGAACGCCAGGGGCGCCCAGCCGAACTGCGGACGCAGCTTTTCCTGGCCCACATAGTGCGCCCAGCCGCCGCCGCTCTTGCCGACGCAACCGCACATCATCAGCATGTTGATGATGCCGCGGTAGATCATGTCCATGTGGTACCAGTGGTTCAGGCCGGCGCCGACGATGACCATGGACTTGCCTTCGGTGTCGTGCGCGTTCTGGGCGAATTCGCGCGCCACCTGGATGACCTGCGCGCGCGGCACGCTGGTGTGCTTTTCCTGCCAGGCGGGCGTGTAGGGAACGTCGTCGTCGTACGAAGTTGCGACGTTGCCGCCGCCCAGGCCGCGATCGAGGCCGTAGTTGGCCATTTGCAGGTCATACACCGTGGCGACCAGCGCCTCGGTGCCGTCGGCCAGGCGGATGCGGCGGGCGGGCACGTTGCGCACGAGGAGTTCGTCGTGTTCGCTGCCGAAGTACGGGAAACCCACGCCGACCACGTCGTCCGACTGGCCCAGGAGGGTCAGCGTCGGGACGATTTCGCGGCCCGAACCGCCGTCCTTGGATTCGAGGTTCCAGCGGCCAACCTTTTCACCGTCGTTGACGGCGCCCTCGCCCCAGCGGAAACCGATGCTGCCGTTGGGCGCGACCAGATCGCCGGTGGACTCGTCCAGGACCAGCGTCTTCCAGTCGGGGTTGTTCTGTTCGCCGAGCGCGTTGTCGAGCTGCGAGGCGCGCAGGAAGTGGTCAGGGGCGTAGAAGCCGTCGCGTTCCTTGAGCTGCACCAGCATCGGCATGTCGGTGTAGCGGCGCACGTAGTCCGTGAAGTAGGCCGACTTGCCCGAGAGGTGGAATTCCTTGAGGATGACGTGGCCCATGGCCATGGCGAGCGCGGCGTCGGTGCCCTGCTTGGGCGCCAGCCAGATGTCGCCGAACTTGACCATTTCGCCGAAATCGCTGGACACGGCTACGGTCTTGGTGCCCTTGTAGCGGACTTCGGTGTAGAAGTGCGCGTCGGGGGTGCGGGTCTGCGGGACGTTCGAGCCCCAGACCATCAGGTAGGTAGAGTTGTACCAGTCGGCCGATTCGGGCACGTCGGTTTGTTCGCCCCAGATCTGGGGGCTGGCGGGGGGAAGGTCGCAGTACCAGTCGTAGAAGCTGAGGCAGGCGCCGCCCAGCAGGCTCAGGTAGCGGGCGCCGGCAGCGTAGCTGACCATCGACATGGCGGGAATCGGCGAGAAGCCGATCACGCGGTCGGGACCGTACTTCTTGATGGTGAGCGCGTTGGCGGCAGCAATGATTTCGGTGGCGGTGTCCCAATCGGCGCGGACAAAGCCGCCCAGGCCGCGTACCGACTTGTAGCGTTTGGCGCGCTTGGGATCCTGGCTGATCCATTCCCAGGCGGCGATGGGATCCATGGTCTTGCGGGCTTCGCGCCACATTTCGATCAGGCGGCCGCGGATCATGGGGTACTTCACGCGTTGCGCCGAGTACACATACCAGCTGTACGAGGCGCCGCGCGGACAGCCACGCGGCTCATGATTGGGCAGATCGGGACGGGTGCGGGGATAGTCGGTCTGCTGGGTTTCCCAAGTGATCAGGCCGTTCTTGACATAGACCTTCCAGGAGCAGGAGCCGGTGCAGTTCACGCCGTGGGTGGAACGCACCACCTTGTCGTGCTGCCAGCGGGCGCGGTACGCGTTTTCCCACTTGCGGTCCTCGTTGACGGTTTCGCCGTGACCGTTCGCGAAGGTGGACTTCACCCGCGACATGAACTTCAACCGGTCCAGAAAATGACTCATTGTGTTTCTCCAAGAACGCCGGCCTGGCCGGCGCGTACTGCGATCAATGCTGATGAAGCAACTTTAGGACTGGGCTGTCTGGCGGACCATTCGCCGGTGGCACAACCCGGGTTCGGCAGAGTGACTAGTTATCCGCGTAGACCGAACTAGTCGCGCGCCGCCGACCACACCGCGCGCAACGCGCGGACTGGCCGGCGTATCAGGCAGATCAGCACGGCACGGGGGCATTGCGGCGCGCGTAGAACCACCAGGTGATCAGCATGCAGGTGGCGTAGAAGCCGATGAAGCAAACCAGCGCGGTCTGGACGCTGCCGGTCATGTCGAGCGACGTGCCGAAGCTGCGCGGGATGAAAAAGCCGCCGTAGGCCCCGATGGCGCCGGAAAAACCCAGCACGGCGGCCGATTCCTTGGCCGCTTCCGTCATCGCCTGCTTTTGCGCGGCCGGGCCCTTGCCCTGCGCGGCCTGCGTGCGCTCACGCAGGAAGATCACGGGGATCATGCGGAACGTCGAGCCGTTGCCCAGGCCAGTCAGCGCGAACAGCACGATGAACATGGCAAGGAACCCGTTGAAGTCGCCCAGGCGGCCTTCTCCAGGCAGGAACACCATGACGCCCGCCACCGCGGCGATCATGGCCGCGAAGGTGAAGAGCGTGACCCGGGCGCCGCCGAGCTTGTCGGAGATCCAGCCGCCCACGGGACGCGTCAGCGATCCGACCAGCGGTCCCAGGAAAGCGTATGCCATGGGATTGACCGTGGGAAACAGCGTCTTGGTCAGCATCGCGAAGCCCGCCGAGAAGCCGATGAACGACCCGAACGTGCCCACGTACAGCCAGCACATCAACCAGTTGTGCTTGCGCTTGAAGATGACGGCCTGGTCGGCGAACGAGGCGCGCGCGTCGGCGATGTCGTTCATGCCGAACCACGCGGCGATGGACGCCAGCGCGATGGGGATCACCCAGATGAAGCCCGCGTTCTGCAGCCACAGGTTCTGCTGCGTGCCATTGGCGTTGATGACCTGGGGTTCGCCGCCGGCGACGCCGAAGACGCCCATCGTGATGACAACCGGCACCACGAACTGCACCAGCGACACGCCCAGGTTTCCGATGCCGGCATTCAGCCCCGTGGCCAGACCCTTCTTTTCCTTGGGGAAGAAGAAGCTGATGTTGGCCATACTGGAGCTGAAGTTGCCGCCGCCCAGGCCGCACAGCAGCGCCAGGATCAATAGCGTCGGAAACGAGGTGGTGGGGTCGCGCAGCGCGAAGCCCATGCCCAGCGCCGGAATCAGCAGCGAGGCGGTGGAGATGGCTGTCCATTTGCGCCCGCCGAAGACGGGCACGAGGAACGAGTAGAAGATGCGCAGCGTGGCGCCGGACAGCGCGGGCAGCGCCGTCAGCCAGAACAGCTGGTTCTTGGACAGCATGAAGCCGGCGCGGTCCAGGTTGACCACGACCACGCTCCACAGCATCCAGATGCTGAACGCCAGCATCAGCGCCGGGATCGAGATCCACAGATTGCGGTTGGCGACGCGCGCGCCGGTCTGTTTCCAGAAGCCGGGGTTATCCGGCTCCCAGCGCGCAAGGACTTGAGTGGACATGAGGTTCTCTCAGGATGGTGGGTGGGTCAGGCGGCTTGCTGCCGCGCGATGGCCGCGCTTTCGGGCCGGAAACTGAAGTGCATGAAGATGAGCGAGACGCAGACCGTGCCGTACAGCAGCATGAAGGCGCTGGAGCGGATGCCGGTCAGGTCGAGCAGGACGCCGAACATGATGGGAAGAATGAAGCCGCCCAGGCCGCCAGCCAGCCCGACGATGCCGGACACGGCGCCGATGTTGTCGCTGAACTCGTCAGAAATGAACTTGAAGACGGAGGCCTTGCCGATCGCCATGGCGATGCCGACGATGAACAGCAGGATGGTGAAGGTGACCGGACCGAGCGCGATGCCGAAGGAACGCGGGCCGCCGGCCGTCATGACGGTGAATTCGGTTTGCGGATAGCTCAGCAGGAAGAACGCGACCCAGCACACCCACATCACCCACCACGTGGTCTTGTAGGCGCCGTAGCGGTCGGAGATCCAGCCGCCCACCGCGCGCAGCACGCCGCCGGGCAGCGAGAAACATGCGGCCAACAGCGCGGCCAGCTTCATGTCGAAGCCGTATTCGCCGATGTAGTACTTGGTCATCCACAGCGCCAGGGCAACGTAGCCGCCGAACACGACCGAGTAGTACTGGCAATAGCGCCAGACGCGCGGGTCCTTCAGCATGGCGAACTGGGCCGACAAGGATGCGCCGCCCGCAACGCGGTGCGAGGGATCGGACGACGAGAACATCCAGAACAGGATTGCGGTGACCAGCAGCGCCACGGCGTACACCTGCGGCACGATGACCCAGGATCCGGCGGCCGCGGCGATCAGTGCGGGCGCCACGAACTTGGTGATGGCCGAACCCGAGTTGCCGGCGCCAAAGACGCCCATGGCCAGGCCCTGCTTGTTGCGCGGGAACCAGCGCGCCACGTAGGGCGTACCCACCGAGAACGAGCCGCCGGTCAGGCCGACGAACAGCGCCAGCACCAGGAACTGCCAGTATTCCGTGGCGTACGACAGCAGCCAGATCGGCACCACTGCCAGCAACATCAGCACGAAGAACACGGGGCGGCCGCCGTAGCGGTCGGTCCAGATGCCCAGCGGCACGCGCACGAGGGAACCGGTCAGGACCGGCATGGCGGCCAGCAGGCCGAATTGCGTTTCAGACAGGCCGAGCTGGGTTTTTATGGGAATGCCCAGCACGGCGAAGATCATCCACACCGCGAAACAGATGGTGAAGGCAAACGTACTGGATATCAGGACCCGCATCGGCGCGCCGGCCGAGGATTGATGTGCTGCCATGGTTGGTCTCGCTTTTTGCTGACAAATGCGTATGTGGGTAGCCTAAGGAGACCACCCTTCACTCACCATTCCCCAGCCGACCAAAGGGCCATTTCCGAAGTGCCTAGTCATGCAGGTGTTCCGGACAGCCTTGCGCTGGATCAAGCAGGCAAGTCGCGCCCGGATGCCGCCAGCAGTAATATGTATTTCAAATACACGTTCTAACCCGCAACGCGGCGCACCCTGCGCGCACTGGCTACATCATGAGCACCCTGCTTTCCATTGAAGAACCCGCAAAGAAGCCGCGCCCCGCACCGCCCGAATGGCGCGCTTTCACCGAAATGGGATTTCGCCCGCTGTACCTGGCCGGCTGCTTTTGGGCCCTGTTCTCCGTGCTGCTGTGGGTGCATGCGCCGGCGCGCCTGACCGGCGTGCTGAATGGCATGTTCTGGCACGCGCATGAAATGCTGTGGGGCTTTGTCGCCACCATTGCCGTGGGGTTTCTGCTGACGGCGGGCGCCAACTGGACGGGCAAGAATCCGCTGCGCGGCAACCCGCTGGCGGCCCTGTGCGGGTTATGGATCGTCGCGCGGGTGGGCTATCTGGTGCCGGGCCGCCCGGCATTCGCCGTTGCGGCGGCTGCCGATCTGCTCTTCTTTCTGTGGGCGGCTGGGGCGCTGGGACGCGCCGTCGCCGTGACACGCAACCAGCGCAACTATGGCGTTCCCTTGCTGCTGCTGGCGCTCGGCGCGACCAACGGGCTGTATCTGTGGGCGACGGTCCAGGGCGATTACGTCACGCTGATGCGCTTTTTCAACGCCGGACTGCTGTCGATGGCCGTGCTGACGTTGCTGATCGCGCGGCGGGTCATGCCCTTCTTCGCCAAGCGCGCCGTCGCGGGCCTGGACATCCCTCCCCATACCAAGAGCGGCCATTGGCAGCTTGGGTTCGGCGTCATTGCCATCGCCTGCCTGCTGGCCGGGGTGCAGCAAGTGGCCGCGGCGGCGTTGGCGGCCAGCGGCGTGATCGCGCTGGTGCAGTGGGTGTCCTGGAAGCCGTGGGCCGTGCGGCGCGTGCCGCTTCTGTGGATTCTCTATGCCGGGTATCTGGGCCTGGGCATCGGGCTGCTGGTCGGCGCGGCGCAATTGGCGGGCTTCGTCGTCCGGCAGGCGTGGCCGGCGCACGTGATTGGCGTGGCAGGGTTTTCCGTGCTGATCCTGGGCATGGTGACGCGCACCGCGCTGGGCCACCTGGGCCGGCCGCTGCACACGGACCGCAGCATGGTCGCGAGCTACGCGCTGATGATCCTGGCGGCATTGCTGCGGCTGGCGGCGCTGTTGCCCACCACCGCAACACTGGGACTGCTGCATGCGTCCGCCACCGCGTGGGCGCTGGCGCTGGGACTGTACCTGTCGCGGTTCTTCCCGATGATGATCCGGCCGCGCGCGGATGCGGCGGCCAAGCAGGCCGCGCCGGTCATGCGGGTGATGCCGGTGTCGCGGCCGAAAGGCTGAAACGCGTCAGGACCGATCTTCGCGCCGCTCCATCGCGGCCACTTCCCGGCGCATCGCCTTGATCCACGCCTTGAGCAGGGATTCATCCGAGAACTGCATGATCTCGTGCTCCAGTTCCTGGATGTACTCCTGGATGTCCTTGATATCGTCGTCCAGTTCGCCCATTACCGTATCGGGATCGAACGTGGCGAACACGTCCAGTTCGTAGCGCAGCTTGAAGCCTTCTTCGGCGAACTGAAGCTGGCTCAGCACTTCGTCGAGTTGGGCGGCGAGCACCGCGTTGGTCTCTTGCAGCCGATCGTCCGGGATGTCGGCGGCGGCCTGCACCTCGGTACGCAGGGCGGGATCCTGGGCGGACTGGGCCTGGCGCGCGCGTTCGGCGTCTTGCAAGGCCTGCCACGCGACGTCGTTCGTCACGGCCGGAATCTTGACGACGCGCGCGTACTCCAGCAGTTCTTCCGCGTCCTCGTCGTCATACTGGTCCTGGATGATCTGCAGCAACTGCATGGGCGACATCGAGGCCAGATCGGCAACGTCCAGATCCAGCGCATCGGCGAGTTCCTGGCCCGCGCTTTCCGTCAGTTCGGCCAGGTTGCCGTCGTAATCCGACCCGCGGTGCTTCTTGTAAAGCGTCTTGAGGCGCGCGGTGTCGCAGCCGGCAGGCAGCTCGCTCTTGGTTGCCAGGACCAGCAGTTCTTCCGAAAACTCCGTGACCAGTTCGGAAACGAATTCGCGCTCGGCCTTGGACAGGCCCATTTCCTTGTACGCATGATCAAAGCACAGCACCAGCTTGTAACGAAGCTGGTTGAGCTTTTCTTCGAGGGGCCGCAGCGTCTCGGTGTATTTGCGCTGGTAATCGGCTTCGATCGACTGCCACTGCGCCAAGCGGTCGCGTTCGGACGCCAGCCGTTCCTGCAGGCGCTCGAATAATTCCCGCTGACTTTCGAAGGATTCTTTGCTCATGACCCACTCCTCTTGCAAACCGGGGTATTGAAAACAGCCGCCACTCTAAACGATACGCGCAAACCCTTCTTGAAAATCAGCGTCAATAACGCTAATCATTATTATTAATATAGAATCTCGGCTGTCCGCTATCCCTTGCCTGACAGCCCTGATGTCCCTGCGCTTCCTTGCGGGCCCCACCCCCTCACGCAAACGCCTGATCCTGATCGCGGCCGCCCTGACGCTGGCCCTGCTGATCGGTGCGGCGGTCTGGCTGGCGGGCAATAAAGGCCCGGCCGCCCCTCCTCCCCCCAACTATGGGAAGCTTCCCGTCGCAGTGAGCGTCGCCGCCGCGCGCACTGGCCCGCTGCAGCGGGACCTGCATGCGTTGGGCACCATCACGCCGCTGGCTCAGGTGACCGTGCGCAGCCAGGTCGATGGCCAGTTGGTGAGACTGCACTACACCGAAGGCCAGGCGGTCTCGCAGGGTCAGTTGCTTGCCGAAATAGACCCGCGCCCCTTCCAGGCTGCGCTGGCGTCCGCCGAAGGCGAGCTGGCGCAAACGCAGGCGCTGCTGGACAACGCCGAAGCGGACCTGCGCCGCTATCGGAAGCTGGCGCGGCAGGAGGCCGTGGCCGGGCAGCAGCTTGATGCCGCCGAGGCGCAGGTGCGGATGTACACCGCGCAGCGCCAGAAGAACCAGGCGCAGGTCGCCGACGCCCGCCGCCTGCTCAGTCTTACGCGTATCGTGGCGCCGCACGCCGGCCGCGTGGGCTTGCGGCGCGTGGATGCCGGCAACCACGTGCGCACGACAGACGCAGACGGGCTGACCACGCTGGTGCAGATGGCGCCCACGTCGGCCCTGTTCAGCATCTCGGAGACCCGCCTGGACATCCTGCGTCAGGCGCAGGCGAACACGCCCGTGTTGCGCGTGCAGGCCTGGGACGCCGATGAGCGCCGCATTCTGGCCGAAGGCACGCTCGAAGCGCTGGACAACCGCATCCAGGCGGCCAGCGGCACGGTGCGGCTGCGCGCGCGCTTCGACAATGCCGACGAGTCGTTGTTTCCCAACCAGTTCGTGAACATCCGGCTGGCCGTCGTGCAGCAGGACGATGTCGTGACCATACCCACCGCCGCCGTGCAGTTCGGTTCTGAAGGATCGTTCGTCTTCGTCATCGGCGACGACAACCGCGCCACCCGCCGCGTGCTGGAACTGGGTCCGGCCAACGCGGGTCGCATCGTCGTGCTGGCGGGCCTGGCCGAGGACGAGCGCGTCGTGGTCGAGGGCGTGGACCGGCTGCATGACGGACGCGATGTGCAGATGGTGGAGCAGCACGATCAGGACAAGGAGCCCGCATGAGCCTGTCACGCCCCTTCATCCTGCGCCCGGTCGCCACATCGTTCCTGATGATCGCCCTGCTGCTGTCCGGCATCCTGGCGTGGCGCCTGCTGCCCGTGGCCGCATTGCCGCAGGTCGACTATCCCATCATCCAGGTCACCACGCAGTATCCGGGCGCCAGTCCCAACGTGACGGCGCGCGCGGTCACCGCACCGCTGGAGCGGCGCTTCGGGCAGATACCGGGCTTAAAGCAGATGTCGTCCACCAGCGGCAGCGGCATCTCGGTCATCACGCTGCAGTTTGCGCTGGACGTGCCGCTGGGCGTGGCCGAACAAGAGGTGCAGGCAGCCATCAGCGCCAGCGATTCGCTCCTGCCGAACGATCTGCCCACCCCGCCCGTCTACCGCAAGGTCAACCCCGCGGACGTGCCGATCCTGACGCTGGCCGTCACGTCGGATTCCCTGCCGCTGCCCAAGGTCTACGATCTGGTGGATACGCGGATGACGCAGCGGCTGTCGCAGCTGTCGGGTGTGGGCATGGTCAGCCTGGCGGGCGGGCAGCGCCCCGCCGTGCGCGTGCAGGTCAATCCGATGGCGCTGGCCGCGCGCGGCCTGCAGTTGTCGGACGTGCAGGAGGCGATTGCCAAGGCCAACTCCAATCAGCCTAAAGGAAGCTTTGATGGCCCCGTGCGGTCCGTCATCATGGACGCCAATGATCAATTGCAGAGCGCCGAGGAATACCGCGACCTGATCGTCGCCTGGAAGAATGGCGCGCCGGTGCGGCTGGGTCAGATCGCGACAGTGGAGGACGGCGCCGAAGACCGCTATCTGGCCGCGTGGGTGGACAAGCAGCCCGCAGTGCTGGTGAATATCCAGCGCCAGCCGGGCGCCAACGTCATTGCGGTGGCGGACCAGGTCAAGGCGCTGCTGCCGCAACTGACGGCCAGCCTGCCCGCCGCCGTGCAGGTACGCATCCTGACCGATCGGACGGAGAGCATCCGCGCCTCGGTGCGCGGCGTGCAATGGGAGCTGGCCTTCGCCGTGGGACTGGTCGTCCTGGTGACCTTTCTGTTCCTGCGCAACCTGCCCGCTACGCTGATCCCCAGCCTGGCCGTCCCGCTGTCGCTGATCGGCACGTTCGGCTTCATGTACCTGGCCGGTTTCTCCACCAACAATCTGACGCTGATGGCGCTGACCATTGGCGCGGGCTTCGTGGTGGATGACGCCATCGTCATGCTGGAGAACATTGCGCGCTACCGCGAACAAGGCCACAGCCCGATGGCGGCCGCGCTCAAGGGCGCGGGGCAGATCGGCTTCACGCTGGTGTCGCTGACGCTGTCGCTAATCGCGGTGCTGATTCCGCTGCTGTTCATGGAAGACGTGGTCGGCCGGTTGTTCCGCGAGTTCGCCATTACGTTGGCCGTCGCCATCCTGATCTCGCTGGCGGTTTCGCTGACGCTGACGCCCATGATGTGCGCGCGCCTGCTGCCGGCGCACGAGCCGTCGCGCCCCGGGTTGCTGGACCGCCTGCAAGTGCGCTACGCCGGCTGGCTGGACCTGACCCTTCGCCACCAGCGGCTGACGCTGCTGGCGATGGTGGCCACCGTGGTGCTGACCGGCCTGCTGTATCTGGCGGTGCCCAAGGGCTTCTTTCCAGCGCAGGACGGCGGCGTCCTGCAAGGCGTGACCCAATCCGCGCAGAGCACGTCGTTTGACGCCATGTCGCGTCGTCAGCAGGCCGTGGCGGAAAGCCTGCTGGCCGATCCCGACGTCGCCACCCTGTCGTCCTTCATCGGCATCGACGGCATGAACGCCACGCTGAACACGGGGCGTCTGCTGATCAATCTGAAGCCCTGGAACGAACGCAGCGCGCCGCTGGCGGACATCATCGCGCGGCTGGACGCGCGGGCGCGCGAGGTGAACGGCATCTCGCTTTACCTGCAACCTGTGCAGGAACTGAACATCGAAGACCGCGTCAGCCGCGGCCAATATCAGTTCAGCCTGACTTCGCCCGACAGCGCCCTGCTGACACGTTGGACCACCGCGCTGATGCAGCAGCTGGCGCAGGCGCCCCAGCTTGCCGACGTTTCTTCCGACCTGCAGGGCGGCGGGCGCCAGGCCTATCTGGAAGTCTCGCGCGACGCCGCCGCGCGTTTGGGCGTCACGATGGACGACGTGGCACAGGCCCTGTACAACGCATTCGGCCAGCGTCAGGTCGCCACGCTGTTCACGCAATCCAACCAGTACCGCGTGGTGCTGGAGGTAGACCGGACAATGGCGACCAGCCCCGAGGCGCTGGAACGCGTTCATTTGCAGACGGAAAACGGGCAGGCCATTCCGCTGTCCGCACTGGCCACGGTCAGTGAACGCGCCGCACCGCTGGCGGTGAATCACCTGTCGCAGTTCCCCGCGGTGAATCTGTCTTTCAACCTGCCGCCGGGCGGTTCGCTGGGCGAAGCCATCGCTGCCATCGAAGCGGCCAAGCAGGAAATCGGCATGCCCGAAAGCGTCGAGCTGCGGCTGCAAGGCGCGGCGTCGGCGTTCGAGGCGTCGCTGTCCAACACGTTGTGGCTGATGCTGGCCGCGGTGGTGACCATGTACCTGGTGCTGGGCATGCTGTACGAAAGCGCCATCCACCCGGTCACCATCCTGTCCACCCTGCCCTCGGCCACGGTCGGCGCGCTGCTGGCGCTGCTGATCACCGGCCGGCCGCTGGACCTGATTGCCGTGATCGGCATCATTCTGCTGATCGGGCTGGTCAAGAAGAACGGCATCATGATGGTCGACTTTGCGCTGGAGGCTGAGCGCACGCGCGGCCTTGACCCGCAAGCCGCCATCCGCGAGGCCGCGCTGCTGCGCCTGCGCCCCATCCTGATGACGACGCTGGCCGCACTATTTGGCGCGCTGCCGTTGATGCTGGCGACCGGCTCCGGCGCCGAACTGCGCCAGCCGCTGGGCTGGGTCATGGTTGGCGGGCTGCTGGTCAGCCAGGTGCTGACGCTGTTCACCACGCCGGCCGTGTACCTGTTCTTTCACCGGCTGGGCCACCGCCGCGCTGATGCCGCACCGGCGCCCAACGCCGAAGGCCCGGTGAAATGATCCGGGCGTTGCTGCACCGGCCGGTCGCCTGCATTTTTCTGGCGCTGGCGCTGACGCTGCTGGGCGCGGTGGCGTGGCGCCTGCTGCCGGTGGCGCCGTTGCCGCAGGTGGATTTTCCGACCATCGAAGTGCGCGCCGATCTGCCCGGCGCCAGCCCCGAAAGCATGGCCAGCACAGTCGCCGCGCCGCTGGAACGGGCGCTGGGCAGCATTGCGGGCGTCAGCTCGATGAGCTCGTCCAGCAACCAGGGTTCGACTCGCGTGCAGCTCCAGTTTGAACTGGATCGCAACATCGACGAGGCCGCCCGCGACGTGCAGGCCGCCATCAACGCCGCACGCGCCGAACTGCCCGCCGGCATGCCGGGCAATCCCAGCTATCGCAAGGTCAATCCGTCGCAGGCGCCCATCATGGCGTTGGCGCTCAGTTCCGCCACGCGGCCCGCTGGTCAGCTCTACGACCTGGGTTCAACCGTGCTGGCGCAGAAGCTTTCGCAGATCAGCGGCGTGGGCGAGGTGACGATGGGCGGCAGTTCACTGCCGGCCGTGCGGGTCCAGGTCAATCCCAACGCGCTGGCGCACTACGGCGTGGCGCTGGACGACGTGCGCGAGGCAATTTCGAACGCCGCTCCCATGGGCCCGCAAGGGCAGCTCGATTCGGCCGGCCAGCGCTGGGAGGTCAGCACCCCCGAGCAGCCGCGCCGCGCGCAGGACTACGACAGTCTCATCGTGCGCTACCAGGATGGCGCCGTGATCCGGCTGTCGCAGGTGGCGCGCGTCAGCGATTCGGTCGAAAACCGCTACAGCAGCGGCTTTCACAACCGCAATCCGGCGGTGGTGCTGACCATCAGCCGGCAGCCGGGCTCCAACATCATCGAAACCATCGACGCCATCAACCAGGCCCTCCCGGGCCTGCGCCAGTTGATGCCCGCCGACGTGGACCTGACCGTCGCACTGGACCGCTCGCCGGGCATCAAGGCGACGCTGCGCGAGGCGCACATCACCCTGGCGCTGGCCGCCGGGCTGGTCATCCTGGTGGTGTGGCTGTTTCTGGGCAATGCGCGTGCCGCCGCGATCCCCAGCGTGGCAATTCCGGTCTGCCTGATCGCCACCTTTGCCGTCATGTACGCGTGGGGCTTTTCGCTGAACAACCTGTCGCTCATGGCGCTGATCGTGGCCGCCGGGCTGGTGGTGGACGACGCCATCGTCGTGCTGGAAAACATCTCGCGCCATCTGGAGCGCGGCCTCACCCCAGTCAAGGCCGCGCTGCGCGGCGTGCGCGAGGTGGGCTTTACGCTGGTGGCCATGACCGTGGCGCTGAGCGTCGTGTTCGTGTCGATCCTGTTCATGGGCGGTCTGGTGGAGCGGCTGTTCCGCGAATTTTCGATCACGCTGGTGGCGGCCACCGTCATCTCGCTGGTCGTGTCGGTGGCCATCATTCCGGCACTGTGCGCGCGCTGGCTGCGGCCCGTCAGCCATGTTGCGGCCAAGCCCTCGCGGATGCAGGCGGTGTTTGCCCGCATCCACGACTGGTATGGCGTGTCGCTGGCGCGCGTGCTTGGCCACGCGCGCCTGACGTTGCTGCTGCTGGCCGGCGTCGTCGGGCTGAACGTCTACCTGTATGTCCAGGCGCCCAAGGGATTTCTGCCGGTGCAGGACACCGGCCAGCTCATGGGCTTCGTGCGCGGCGACGACGGGTTCTCGTTTCAGGTCATGCAGCCCAAGATCGACCAGTACCGGCAACTTGTCCTCAAGCACCCGGCCGTCGACGACGTCATCGGCTACAACGGCGGCGGCCTGGGCATCAGCAATTCGCTGTTCCTCATCCGCTTGAAACCCGCCGCCGAACGCGAGGCGTCGTCCACCGAGGTCATCAACTGGATGCGCACGAACGCGCCGGCGGTGCCGGGCGGCATGTTCTTTCTGAACGTGGACCAGGACCTGCGCATGCCCGGCGGCTTCGGCAATTCCGGCGACCATGAACTGGCCATCATGGCCAGCGACGTGCCGGCGCTGCGGGAATGGTCGCGCAAGATCTCCAAGGCGATGCAGGAGATCCCCGAGCTGCGCGACGTCGACGCGCAAGGCGACGGCGCGACGCAGCAGGTCGTGATCGACATCGACCGCAGCGCGGCGCAGCGGCTGGGCGTCGACATGGACACCATCAGCAGCGTGCTGAGCAATTCGTTCAGCCAGCGGCAGGTCGCGACGCTGTACGACGCGATGAACCAGTACCGCGTCGTGCTGGAACTGGACCCGCGCTACACCGAAGACCCGGAAGTCCTGGAACAGGTGCACGTCGTGGCCGCCGATGGCAACCGCGTTCCGCTGACCGCATTTGCCACCTACGACAACGGGCTGGTCAACGACCGGGTGTTTCACGATGGCCTGTTTGCCGCGGTGTGGGTCGGCTTCTCGCTGGCGCCCGGCGTGTCGCTGGAACAGGGATTGGCCGCCATCGACGCGGCAACGGCCAAGCTGATGGTGCCGTCTTACATCCAGACCCGCCTGGGCGGCGATGCGCGCAACTTCCAGCAGAGCCTGCAGGACCAGCCCTGGCTGATCCTGGGGGTCCTGGTCGCCATCTACCTGGTGCTGGGCATCCTGTACGAAAGCGCGCTGCATCCGCTGACCATCCTGTCCACGCTGCCGTCGGCCGGCGTCGGGGCGCTGCTGGCGCTGCGGCTGGCCGGTATCGAGTTCACGCTGATCGCGCTGCTGGGGCTGTTCCTGCTGGTGGGCATCGTCATGAAGAACGCCATCCTCATGATCGACTTCGCCCTGAGTCTGGAGCGGCGCGAGAACCTGACGCCCGAGCAGGCCATCCACCGCGCCGCCATGCTGCGCCTGCGGCCCATCGTCATGACCAACCTGGCGGGTCTTCTGGGCGCCCTGCCCTTGGTGCTTGGAATGGGCGAAGGGTCGGAATTGCGCCGCCCGCTGGGTGTCGCCATTGTCGGCGGGTTGATGATCAGCCAGTTCCTGACGCTGTATACGACGCCGATCGTGTATCTGGCGCTGGAGCGGTTGCGCCGCCTGGGCTGGCGCCGCCGCACCGCCTGACCGGCGCGGCCTGCCGGGCCGCCCCCCGTATCTTCCCGCTAGCCGGAAAATAAAAAGCTCAATAGAATCGGTTGGCACGCTGACGCAAACCGCCCGATCCGGTCCGGCGCTTTTTCGCGCCGCCGGGAACGCGACTGCTGCCCGCGATGCCGGCGCGACCACACAACACGTTGTCGCTGCCGAGCTTTCCGGCGTTCGCGGTGCGGGCACCATCGGGCCGTCACCGGGGACTTGCAGTTTGGCCTCTGACAGACCTGGTGCCCAATGTGGCCGATGACTTGTTTGAATCGACTGCTGCTGACCGGCGTGCTGTGCCTGGCCGGCTGCGTGCAGGTGGGGCCCGACTTCGAGCCTCAGCGTGTCGACTGGTCCAGCCAGTGGGACACGCCCGCGCTGCAACAGGCCACCTTGGACGCCTCGCAGCCGGACGCCCGGCAGTGGTGGCGTATCTTCGATGACCCCGTTCTTGAATCCCTGATCGCCCAGGCCGATGCGCACAATCCCGGCGTGCAGGTGGCCGGCCTGCAGATCATGGAGGCGCGCGCCCAGCTTGGCATTGCCCGCAGCGGGCTGTATCCGCAGTCGCAGGTCGTCGGCGCGGACGCGCTTTATCAGCATCGGTCATCGCGCTCCTCGGAAGGCAATCCGCGGCCCAGCAGCTTCTGGCAATACAGCGCCGGGTTCAGCATCGGCTGGGAACTGGACTTCTGGGGCCGTTTCAGCCGCGCCATCGAATCCGCCGATGCCGCCTACTTCGCGGCCGAGGCCAACCGCGAAGACGTGCTGGTGCTGCTGCACGCGCAGGTCGCCGAAAGCTATTACGCGCTGCGCACGGCCGAAGCCCGGCTGCGCATCGCCCGCGACAATGCGGCCATCCAGAAGCGCAGCTACGAGATCACCGAGCGCCTTTTCAAGAGCGGCGAGACCGACGAACTGGACCTGCAGCAGGCGCGCACGCAATACCTTGGCACGCTTAGCACCATTCCGGAGTTCGAAAGCCAGATCGCGCGCACCCGCAACGCGCTGGCGGTGCTGGTCGGCAAGCCGCCGGGCCCGATGCCGGAGCTGCCCGACCTGGCGACACGCGAGGCCGTGATTCCGCTAATCGACCGGGCGGTGCTGCAGGACGTGCCGGCCAACCTGCTGCTGCGGCGACCGGACATCCGTGCCGCCGAGCTGCGGATCGCGGCGCAGTCCGCGCAGGTGGGCGTGGCCAAGGCGGATCTTTACCCCTCGTTGACGCTGCTGGGCAGCATCGCCTGGACCGCCACGTCGCTGGCCGGCACGTCCGGTGGCGCAGCGCTGCTTGCAGGCCCCAGCCTGACCTGGAACGTGTTCGACCACGGCCGGATCACCAACACCGTGCGCCTGCAGGACGCGCGGCTGCAGCAGCTTATCGTCATCTACCAGGACGCCGTGCGCCAGGCCGCGCGCGAGGCCGACGACGCCGCCACGGGACTGGTCAAGGCGCTGGAACGCGACGGGATCCTCTACGACTCGGCGCTCGCGGCCAAGCGCTCGTTGACGCTGGCCACTGCGCTCTACCGCGAGGGCTATTCCGACTTTCAGCGGGTGCTGGATGCGCAGCGCGCGCTGGCAACGCAGCAGGACACCTATCTGGTGAACCGGGGCAATGCCGTGCGCGACCTGATCGCCCTGTACAAGGCAGTGGGCGGCGGCTGGTACAGCGATCAGCCGGTCATCGATCCGGCCACGCAAGAACAGATGCAGCGGCGCACGAATTGGGGCGACCTGCTGTCCGAGGCCGGGCGGCCCGCGCCGGCGCTTCCCAAGACCACGAGGCGATCCGATGACTAGTCCCAGGCCCGCGCCCCCGACGGCCAGCGCTGCGCCCGCGGCGAGCCCTGGCTCGCCTGCCCGCGATACGCCGGCACGCCCCGCGCCGTCCGAGCCGCCGCCACCGCCCGCACCGCCGGCCGCCCCGCCGCCCCCCGCGGATCCCGCCAAAAAGGGGGTCCGCTGGGTTCTCGTGGTCATCGTCATCAGCCTGGTCTGGTATCTGCTGGCGGACCGCTACACGCCGTACACGCAGCAGGCGCGGGTGGAGGCCTTCGTGGTGCCGGTGGCATCCGAAGTGGCGGGCCGGGTGACGCAGGTACATGTGCGCAACAACCAGGACGTGAAGTCGGGCGCCGTGCTGTTCGACATCGACCCGGAGCATTACCGGATTGCGCTCGACCGCGCCCGGGCGGATCTGGACGCCACGCGCCGGCAGATTGGCGCCAGCACCGCCGGCATCGATGCGGCGCAGGCGTCCCTGCGCGCGGCGCAAGCCAATGAAGTCCGCGCGCGCCAGGACAGCACCCGACTCGAGCGCCTGTACCGCGACGACCAGGGCACGATATCGCTGCGCCGGCTGGAGATTGCGCGGGCCAATCTGGCGCAGGCGGTCAGCCAGGTGGCGGCCGCACGTGCCGAGGTGCAGCGGGCGCGCGAACAGGAAGGCGGCAGCGAGGAAGACAACGCCAAGCTGCGCAGCGCCGCCGCCGCCGTGGAAAAGGCTGAACTGGACCTGGCCAACACGCAGGTGCGCGCCCCCGCTGCGGGCCTCGTCACCGACCTGCGGACCGACGCCGGCCAATTCGCCGCGGCGGGAAAGCCCGTGATGACGCTGATCGCCATTCACGACGTGTGGATCAACGCGGAAATGACCGAGAACAACCTGGGGCACGTCGACCCCGGCACGCCGGTCGCCATCATCCTGGACGCACTGCCCGGGCAGGTGTTCGAGGGCCGCGTGCGCAGCGTGGGCTATGGCGTGAACGTCGGCACGCCCACGCAGCCCGGCAGCCTCCCCACGGTGCAGAACAGCCGCGACTGGCTGCGGCCCGCCCAACGCTTCCCGGTCGCCATCGACCTCGATCCCGGACAGCTTCCGTCCCTGCGCGGCATCCGGGTGGGCGGCCAGGCCGAAGTCATGGCATTTCCCAACCCCGGCAATCCGCTCAACCCCCTGGGCCGCCTGTACCTGCGGCTGATGAGCTGGCTGTCCTATGCTTACTGACACGCCCCCCGCCCCTCGCGACCCCCGCGGCCAGCGCGCCCTGCGCCTGGGCGTGGGGACGGCGCTGTGCCTGGCGATCAGCTTCGGGCTGGACATGCCGATCCCGATGATCGCGCCGGTGCTCGGGGTGTTCCTGCTGGCGCAGATGAACCGGCCGCTGTCGTTGAAAGCCGGCCTCGGCCTGGCCCTGGTGGCGATGTTCACCACGGGAAGCGGGCTGTTGCTGATTCCCCTGCTTCGCTACTACCCGGCCGGCGGGGTGCTGATCGTCGGCCTGTGCCTGTTCCTGGCGTTTCGCCACGGGCTGCGCGGCGGCAACAATCTGGTGTCGACGTTCCTGATCATCGGCCTGACCATGATTTCCGCGGCAGGCACCCTGGACTTCGGCCTGGCGGTGACGGTGATCGAGGCCCTGGTCAAAGCGCTGCTGCTGGCCGCCCTGGTGCTGGGGGTCTGCCACGCGCTGTTTCCCGAACCGCCCGGCCTGCCGGCGCCGCCGCCCCCGCCTGTTCTGCCGGCCGCCGAGGCAAGCCGCATGGCCCTGCGCGCGGCGCTGGTCGTGCTGCCGGCCTTTCTGCTGGCCATGACCGATCCGCTGGGCTACATGCCCATCATCCTGAAGGCAGTCAGCCTGGGCCGCCAAAGCTGCGTCACGGCGGCGCATGGCGCGGCGCGCGAGATCCTGGGATCGACGCTGCTGGCCGGCGTGCTTGCGGTGGGGTTCTGGATCGCCCTGCGGCCCTTTCCCAGCCTGTGGA
Organism: Achromobacter sp. UBA4530; assembly: GCF_002388205.1. Taxonomy (NCBI): domain Bacteria; kingdom Pseudomonadati; phylum Pseudomonadota; class Betaproteobacteria; order Burkholderiales; family Alcaligenaceae; genus Achromobacter; species Achromobacter sp. UBA4530. The sequence goes on from NZ_DGMA01000008.1 coordinate 120,760, forward strand.
TGTACTTCCTGTGGATGCTGCTGTTCGGGCTGGTAATGGCCAGAAAGCTGTACCGGCTGAGTCCCACGCCGCATGCGCCCACTTTCTGGCTGAACACCCTGATCACGCTCATCATCCTGCTGGGCCAGTCGGTGCAGGACAGCGTGGCGGGCAAGGACGTCTACACCGCCTTCGCCGTGCGCATGGGGCTGTTCATCGCCGTCACCCTGTATGCCTGCCTGATGCTGCAGTTGCTTGAACCCCGGCCGCGTGCGCCCCGCAAGCCGGGCGTATTTTCCTCACGCCGCCGTATTTCCGGAACTTGATTCACCTGCCTTGAATCCCCTCGCCTCAAATTCCACCCCTCGCAAGGAGACCGCCATGAGTGTCCAAGACATGCCAACCCAACCCGCGCCGGCAATGGGCTGGCGCTTCAAGTGCGGAATCGGAATTTTCATCCTGGCCTTCGCGCTCTGGTTCCTGATTCCCATCGGCGCCGCGATGGACATCCCCGGATCGCGCATCGCGGCACTGACCGGCGCCATCTTCATCGCCAACAAGGTGCTGCTCATCACCTGCATCGCCGTCATGGGCAAAGAGGGATTCCAGCAACTCAAGGCCATCATCGGCGGTCACGCGAAGAAACTGGCGCCCGTGCAGAAGGTCGGCCCCGTGCGCCACGCCATCGGCATGGTGATGTTCATCCTGCCGCTGCTCACATCGATGCTGGAACCCTATGTCGATCAGATCTGGCCCGGTTTCCGGCCGCGGCTGTGGCAGGCGCAACTGCTGGGCGACGTCATGCTGGTGGCCAGCTTCTTCGTGTTGGGCGGCGATTTCTGGAACAAGCTGCGCGCACTGTTCGTGCGGTCGGTCTAGGCAACGGCCATTACGCGGCGCCCTTCTCCAGATCCGGCGCGCGCGGCGCCGCGGTGAGCCGCGCCGCCATGAATTCCAGAAACTCCTTGGCCAGCGGCGGCAAGGTGCGCCCTTGCAGCGTCACGGCCTGGATGCTGCGCTGGCGCATTTCCGGGTTGCTGAACGGCACTGCGGCCAGCGCGGTGCCCTGCGGATCCCCCATCAAGGTCAGGTAACCCGTCAGCGCCACGATCCGGCTGCCCGGCAGCATGGGCAGGAAGGCCGCCGAATTGTTGGACACGTAGGCCGGCTCGATGTGCAAGCCGGCATTGGCGCAGGCGGTATCGAAAAGCTGCCGCACGGTCGTGCCCTTGTCGCCAACCGATACCGGCACGTCGGCCAGGTCACGCAGGCTGATCGCACGGCGCGCGGCAAGCGGATGCTGCCGGCACATCACCGCGTAAACCGGCGCGCGCGTCAGCAGTTCGGTCTTCAAGCGATCGTCCTGCGCCACCGTGTAGTGCAGCGCGATCTGCGACATTCCCTCGAGAATCCGGCGAATCACCTCCTCCGGCCGGTCCACCTGAAGATGAAAACGCGTCTCGGGCCGGACCTGCTTGAAGTCGGCCATGCATAGCGGCAGGAATCGGTGCGCGAATCCCTCGCTACAGGCCAGCCGGATCGTGACGTCGCCTAGCGCGCTCCGCCGCCGGATCTCCTTGGTGACGCGTTCGGCCTCCAGCGCGGCCGCCCGGGCGTATGCCGCGAGCTGAAGCCCGGCCTCGCTGAGCGCCATGCCGCGCGCCTGGCGTTCGAACAGTACGATGCCCAGGCTGTCTTCCAGCTTGGCGATCTGCCGGCTGACGGCGGATGCCGCCACGTGCAGGCTGGCCGCCGCGCCTGCGATCGAACCGCAGCGCGCGACTTCCAGGAAATATCTGAGACCGAGGGAGATCATGGATGGCTCCTGGATGAGATGCCTTTATGGCAACGCTAAGGTGCGAAATATCTAATTGTGGCACGCGTAGAACCGTAATACTTTTGTTTTTCCGTACTGCCCCGAGAACCGCCATGACCCGCGAACAAGCCATTCTCCACGCGACAGAAGCGTATGACAGCGGCGTCCTTCAGGACACCCTCGCGCGCCGCATCGCGTACACCACCGAAAGCGAAGTCTCCACCCAGGGCCCGGCGCAGCATGCCTACCTGTCGATCGAACTGGTCCCGCGCCTGTCGGCACTGGGCTTTTCCTGTGAAGTGCATCGCAACCCTGCCGGGGTGGACCTGCCGATCCTGGTCGCACGCCGCATCGAAGCGGCCGAGTTGCCGACCGTCCTCATGTACGGTCACGGCGACGTGGTGCGAGGCAACGCCGCCAAATGGGACGCCGGCCGGGACCCCTGGCGCCTGCAGGTCGAAGGCGACCGCTGGTACGGGCGCGGCACGGCCGACAACAAGGGCCAGCACTCCATCAACCTTGAAGCGCTGTCGCGCGTCATCGCCGTCCGCGGCGGCGTGCTGGGGTTCAATACGATCTGGCTCATCGAAACCGGCGAAGAAGCGGGCTCGCCCGGCCTGGCTGCGTTCTGCAAGACGCACCGCAATCTTCTGGCCGCCGACGTCTTCATCGCCAGCGACGGGCCGCGCCTGAACGCCGCGCGGCCCACGCTGTTCATGGGCTCGCGCGGCGCGGTCAATTTCGAACTCAAGGTACGGGCTCGGGAACGCGGCTACCATTCCGGCAACTGGGGCGGACTGCTTTCCAACCCGGCCATCCGGCTGACGCATGCGATCAGTTCGCTGGTGGACGCAAACGGCCGCATCGCCGTGCCGGGATTACGCCCCCCGCCCATCCCCGCTGCGGTCGCCTTGGCGCTGGCAGACCTGGAAGTCGGTGGTGGCGACGACGATCCGGACATCAACGACTGGTGGGGCGAACCCGGCTTGACCTCGCCGGAAAAGGTATTCGGCTGGAACAGTCTCGACGTCCTGACATTCGGCGCCGGCGACCCCGCCAAGCCCGTGAACGCCATTCCTCCGGAAGCGTCGGCCTGGTGCCAGTTGCGCTTCGTGGTCGGCACCGACTGGCGTGCCCTGCAGGAACACGTGGTCGAACACCTGCATCAGGGCGGTTTCGACGACGTCGAGGTTCGTGTCGGCATGCAGGCGGGCGCGACGCGCCTGTCGCCCGACACCCCGTGGGTGCGCTGGGCCGCCGCCTCGCTGGAGCGCACCACCGGCAAACGGCCGGCCCTCTTGCCCAACCTGGGCGGCTCCCTGCCCAACGACATTTTTGCCGACCAACTTGGCCTTCCCACCCTGTGGGTGCCTCACTCCTATCCCGCTTGCGCGCAGCACGCGCCCAATGAACACCTGCTGGGCAGCGTCGCCCGGGAAGGCCTGGCCATCATGGCTGGCCTTTTCTGGGACCTCGGCACCCAGGGCGCCGACTTGCTCGAACAAGCCTGCTCCCAATCGTCCACCTACGCCTGATCCGACCGAGCCCCATCATGACCGCCAGACTTCGCACCGCCCTGTTGGCGTTGACACTTGCCGCCGCGAATGCCCACGCCGCGTATCCGGACCAAGCCATCAAGATCGTCGTCCCGTTCACGCCGGGCGGCGCCACCGACGCGGTGGCGCGCCTGCTCGCCACCAAGTTGACGGGCAAGCTGGGTCAGCCCGTCATCGTCGAGAATCGCCCCGGCGCCTCCACGCTTATCGGCGCCGAGGCCGTCGCCCGCGCAGCGCCCGACGGCTACACGCTCATGCTGTCGGGCAGCACCACGTACAGCGTCCTGCCCGCACTCAAACCGTCGCTGCCCTACGATCCCGTACGCAGCTTCGAGCACATCGGCATCGTCGCCATGGCGCCCGTCGTGCTGCTGGCGCAAAACGCGCTGCCCGCGGCGACGCCACAACAGGCGGCCGAGCTCGCCCGACAGGAAAGCGCCAAAGGCGGACTGATGTACGGCACGTTTGGCTCCGGGTCCGCCCCCCACCTCACCGGCGAGATGTTCGCGCAGGCTGCCGGCGCCAAGATGACGCCGGTGCCGTACAAGGGCAGCGCGCAACTCATGACCGCGCTGATCGGCGGCGAGATCGCGCTGGCCGTCGATACGGTTTCGGCGTCCGCCGCCCACGTGCGCGCCGGCAAGATCCGCGCACTGGCCGTCACCGGCGAGCAACGCATGCCGCAATTGCCGGACGTGCCGACCTTCGCCGAAGCGGGCATGCCGGAGGTATCGTTCGTCGGCTGGTACGGATTGGTCGCGCCGGCGAACACGCCGACTCCGGTCATGCACACCTTGAACCGGGTAATGGCGGAAATCATGCAGGACACTCAGGTGCGCAAGCGCGTATCGGAACTGTCACTGAATCCGGTCTTCCTGCCAGGTCAGGCTTTCCGCGAGCAGATTGCGATAGAAATCGCCACTTTCAGCGCCATCGCCCAGCGTGCCGGCATAACGCTGGAATGACGGCCGGCGGGACGCCAACCGGGGTCCCGCCCCCATTTCTGCAAATGACTCAGTTCGGATCCATGCGGCTGATCTTCGATCCTTGCAGACCCATCCCCGCCATCAGGCCCTGCTCGCCAAACGGCACCGCGTACACGTCTTGCGTCAAGGTGGTGGTCGAGATGCTGGCGGCGTAGCCCTGATCCACCACGACCAGGCTGGGCCCCGCCCCCAGACTCCACCCGTCGCTCTGATCCAGGTACGCCAGCGCCGGCTCATTCATGAAGAACAGCGCGTACGAAAACTGTTGCGCGCCGGCCTGGAACCCGAAAGACAGTGCAGATATCGAATAAAACCCTTCGACCTGGCCGCGGCGGATCAATGCGCCCGAGCCGCGCTCGCCGCCGACCAGGAAGCCGCCCTTGATGATGTCGGGAAACACCAGCACCGCGACAGCCTGCTTGCCCAGTTCACGCATGCGCGGATCCTGGGAGTAAAGCTGCTCCAGCGCCGCCATCGCGTCGGCGCCGATCTCCGCCGCCGACGCGGCCCGCGCGGACGGTGAGACGCTGACCAGGGCGGAAAAAGTCAAAAGGCTGGCGCAGAGCCAGCCAAGGAACTTCACAGGCAACACGGACGCGCGATTCATACGGCCTCCCCGGTTAAGAAGGACGCGCGCCGATTGCGCGCGTCCGACCTGCCGGCTCAGTATTCGCAGCCGCCCCGCACGTGTCAATGATCCGTTCTTACCCGTGCGGGCGCGTCCTCATACCTTCGGTGGCGTGGTCTCCCGCTCCGGATGGCGGTGTTTGCCCAGCGCCGCGATGAACGCCTGCGGATCCTCCCCGCCCAGCAGCAGACCGCCATCGTTCGGATCGGGATCGATGCCTGCGGCCGCGTAGACCTGCACGCCGTCGCCAATACCCATCAGCGTCTTGCCGTGCCGGTAGGCATCACGCAGGAACTCAAGCGCCCGACCGTCGGCAGCCAGAAGCGCCGCGGCATCCGCGCCGCCCGCCACCACCGCCCCGTCGAACACGCCGGACGGATGGTTGTCCAGCGACGCATCCGCATCGAACGCGCCGCCGTCGGCGCTCTGGACGGGACCAATGCGCTGACCCACCAGCCGCACGACGGCGCCCGCCTGAATCAGCGCGTCGGCCACCGCGGATACGGTTTTGCCATCCACGCCTTCAGCCGCCAGGATGGCGACCTTGCGCGTGGCTACGCTGCCGTCGCCCGGCCGCGCGGTCAGGGACAGCGATGGCGACACCTGCACTTCGGGCTTGGGCGGGTTCTTTATGGCGCGCGGCAACGGGTCCGGCAGCGCCATGCCGAGCTGATCGGCCACCCCTTGGGCCAACTCGTCGGATACGTTGCGCAGGGACGCCACCATGCGCTGGCGGATCTGCGGCACGGTCACCTTGCTGAGCTCGAACGCGAAGGCATCGACGATGTGCTTGCGCTCCCAGGCGGTCTGGCTGTCGTAGAACAGCGTGGCCTGGTTGTAGTGCTCGGCAAACTTTTCGGGATGCCCGCGCAATTCATCGCTCGTTACCGGCTCCGGGAACGACACGAAGCCGTCCATGCCCGCCTGGAACGGGCAGCCGCCGGCCAGCGAATTGGGCTCATAGGCCACCCGGCCGCGATGGATGGCCTGGCGGTGCATGCCGTCGCGCTGGTTGTTGTGCACCGGCGCCAGCGGCGCGTTGATGGGAATCTCGTGGAAGTTCGGGCCGCCCAAACGCGAGATCTGCGTGTCGACGTAGGAATGGATGCGGCCAGCCAGCAGAGGGTCATTCGTGAAGTCCACGCCGGGCACCACGTGCGCGGCGCAGAACGCCACCTGTTCGGTCTCGGCAAAGAAGTTGTCGGGGTTGCGGTCCAGCACCATGCGGCCAATCGGCACGACCGGCACCAGTTCCTCGGGCACGATCTTGGTGGCGTCCAGCACGTCGAAGCTGAAACCCTCGGCCTGATCCTCGGTGAAGACCTGCACGCCCAGTTCCCATTCGGGGCCATGGCCCGCGTCGATCGCTTCCCACAGATCGCGCCGGTGGTAGTCCGGGTCCGCGCCCGACACCTTGACCGCCTCGTTCCATACCTGCGAATGCGTGCCCAGGATCGGATTCCAGTGGAATTTCACCAGCCGCGATTCACCCTGCGCGTTGACGAAGCGGAAAGTGTGCACGCCAAAGCCCTGCATCATCCGGTAGCTGCGCGGAATCGCGCGGTCCGACATCGCCCACATCAGCATGTGCGTCGATTCGGGCATGAGCGACACGAAGTCCCAGAAGGTGTCGTGCGCGGAAGCCGCCTGCGGCATGCCATGGTGCGGTTCGGGCTTGACCGCGTGAACCAGGTCCGGGAACTTCATTGCGTCCTGGATGAAGAACACCGGCATGTTGTTGCCGACCAGATCCCAGTTGCCCTCGTCCGTGTAGAACTTCACGGCAAAGCCGCGCACGTCGCGCGCCGTATCCTTGGATCCGCGCTCGCCGGCCACGGTCGAAAAGCGCACGAAGACCGGGGTCCGCTTGCCGGCCTCGGCAAACAGCGACGCAGCGGTCAGGTCCGTCAGCGGCTTGTAGCACTCGAAGTAGCCGTGGGCAGCCGAGCCGCGCGCGTGCACGATGCGCTCGGGGATGCGCTCGTGGTCGAAATGCGTGATCTTTTCACGCAGGATGAAGTCCTTCAGCAGTGCCGGCCCGCGCAGCCCTGCTTTCAGCGAGTGCTGGTTGTCGCTGATGCGCACGCCCTGGTTGGTGGTCAGGGCTTGGCCGCCGCCGTCCGCGCGCACGCGGGGCAACGTGCCGTCGTTCTGGTTTACGCCCGGCGTGGCGGCATCGCCCGTCTTGTCCGAGACTTCCTTCTCGGACAGCGAGCTTGCGCCCACGGCGGGGTCCACCGTGCCCACGTGTGCACCCGCGTAGGGACAGCGCGCGGCCTGCTCGCCGTACTCCGCTTCCTTGTTGGCGTTATGGGGGATGGCGCCTGTGGTGGCGCCCACGGCAGCCGCGCGCTGGAGCGCGGGGTGGGTCGGCTTGCCGGCGGGACCGGTGGCCGGACCGCTGTCGGTATTCATGTAGGCGGTGTCGAGCGCGCCGCCTTTTGCTGGCTTCTTGCTTGCCATGATTTTTTCTCCTTAATGGGTCAGCATCGTTTCGCGCGCCTGCTCGGCGCGGGACGCACCAATGGCGGTTTCCACCTTCTTTACCTCTTCGGGCGGCGGCAGCACGGCCGGGAAGCCCAGCGACTCGATCCACAACTCGCGCGACCATCCTTGCGTGTGATAGAGGTGATGGTCCTCATCGGTAGCCACGGCGTCATAGGCCTGCTTCAGGATCTTGGCTTCTTCGCCCGATTGCTGCTCGGCAATCAGCCCGATCAGCGACCAGTTGGCGTGGTCCTTGGTCTCTGCCAGCACCACGCATTCGGTCGCCACCAGCTGAGCCGCGGCCGGGTCGCCGGCGTTGATGGCCATCTTCATCGCCCGCACCAGCGATTCGCCCAGGTGACGCACCACGTCGCGGCCCGGCGACCTGGCCTGCGGGTCCAGCTTCAGTTGTTCGAACACCGTCAGCAACACACGGCGATGTGTGCGGGTTTCTTCCAGATAGCCCAGCCATTCTTTCTTCAGGTCTTCATTGATGGCACAGCTGACCGCAGTCTCGTAAATGGCAAGGCCGCCGATCTCGGTTTCCAGCGCCTGGTACAGCAGCTCCTTGATCTGGCGGGCGTTTCCGGCTTTGCGTTTCATGGTTGGGCTCCTTGTCGTAGGTCATCAACGATGCGCACGGCGGGCGATCGCTTCCGATGGAGGCGCGAACACAGCAATTCGCGTTCCCGAGGCTGCGTCCGCCGAACCGGGCAGGCGATTGCCGCCGTGAGAGCAGTGGCGGCCCGGAAGCTGTGCAGAAAATACAAAGCGCTCCAAAGCCAGACGCCGCGCCGATTCCCGTAGAATCGGGGGCATTACCCACAACAGCGCAAGGGCGTCGCGCCACCCGGCAGGCACAGCGACCCGCGCAACAAAGCAGCCGCATGACCATGAACGACCTCTGCGCCATCGCGATGGCCTTGCTGCTGACCTACGCCGGCATGGCTTGCCTGGCGCTTGCCACCCCCCGTCACTATCACCAGGTCTGGACGCGCAATCCGCACGCCGGCCACACGCGCGTCCTGCGCGGCGCCGGGGTCCTGTTGATGGGGCTGGCCATCCTTCCCTGCGTGGGCCTGTGGGGCGACGTGTTGGGGATGGTGGTCTGGCTGGGCTGGCTGTCCGCAGGCGCGCTGCTGTGGTTCGGCCTGCTGTCATGGGCCCCGCGGCCGGCCGCCGGCACGGCGGCGGTCGCGGTGGCGATTTCCCTGCTCGGCGTGAGCATCGGCTTCTGATCCGGCCGGGCCGGCGACAGGCGCCGGGTGCGACCGACCGCCGCATTGCGCAAATTCACGACAGTTTTCGGCCATTTGACGCGGGTCAACCGGCATCCACATCCAGCGGTTCCAGCACCATATGTGGTGATAGAGTCTTCGCACTCCACTACATATGGTGCCAACAATGGAAATCCAACATATCCTCAAGCGCGACGGCCGCGTCGTTGCATTCGATAGCGAGAAGATCGCGCAAGCCATGGCGGCGGCGGGCCAAAGCACCGGGGAGTTGGACCTGCAAGGCGCACGCGCGCTGACCGGCACCGTCATCGCAAAGCTGGATGGCAACGTCTGCCCCGGCGTCGAAACCATCCAGAACCGCGTCGAAGACGTGCTGGTCCAGGCAGGCCATTGGCGCACGGCGCGCGCCTACATCGTCCACCGCGAGCAGCACGCCCGCCTGCGTTCGCTGCGCCATACGCTGGTCGACGTCGAAAGCGCCATGGAAGAGTATCTGGAACAGCGCGATTGGCGCGTCAACGCCAACGCCAATCAGGGCTACAGCCTGGGCGGCCTCATCCTGAACGTCGCCGGCAAGGTCACCGCCAACTACTGGCTGTCCAACGTCTTCACCCCGGAAGCCGGACATGCCCACCGCGAAGGCGACATCCACATCCACGACCTGGACATGCTCAGCGGCTACTGCGCCGGCTGGTCGCTTCGCCAGTTGCTGACCGAAGGCTTCAACGGCATTCCCGGCAAGGTCGAATCCACGCCGCCCAAGCACATGTCGGCCGCCATCGGCCAGATCGTCAACTTCCTGGGCACGCTGCAGAACGAATGGGCCGGCGCGCAGGCGTTCAGCTCGTTCGACACCTACATGGCGCCCTTCATCCGCCGCGACGCGATGACCTACGCGGACGTCAAGCAATCCATCCAGGAACTCATCTTCAACCTGAACGTGCCCAGCCGCTGGGGCACACAAACGCCCTTCACCAACCTCACGTTCGATTGGACCTGCCCGGCCGACCTGAAGGACCAGATCCCTTACGTGGGCGGCGAGGAAATGCCGTTTTCCTACGGCGACCTGCAGGCCGAGATGGACATGATCAACCGCGCGTACATCGAGGTCATGATGGCCGGCGACGCGAAGGGCCGCGTGTTCACGTTCCCCATTCCCACCTACAACATCACGCCCGATTTCGACTGGGACCATCCCAATACCGAGCGCCTCTTTGAAATGACGGCGCGCTACGGATTGCCGTACTTCCAGAACTTCCTGAATTCCGACCTGGAGCCGCACATGGTGCGCTCCATGTGCTGCCGCCTGCAGCTCGACCTGCGCGAACTCCTGAAGCGCGGCAACGGCCTCTTCGGCTCGGCCGAGCAGACCGGATCGGTCGGCGTCGTGACCGTGAACTGCGCCCGGCTGGGCCATACCTGCCGCGGCGACGAAGCGCGGCTGATGGAGCGGCTGGATTACCTGCTGGCGCTGGGCCGCGACGTGCTGGAAACGAAGCGCAAGGTCGTGCAGCGCTACATCGACCAGGGCCTCTACCCCTACACCCGCCGTTACCTGGGCACGCTGCGCAACCACTTCAGCACGTTGGGCGTGAACGGCATCAACGAGATGATCCGCAACTTCACGGACGATGCTGAAGACGTGACCACGCCCGCCGGCCACGCCTTTGCGGTGCGCCTTTTGGACCGCGTGCGCCAGCGCATGACCGAATTCCAGGAAGAAACCGGCCACCTCTACAACCTTGAAGCCACGCCGGCCGAGGGCACCACGTACCGCTTCGCTCGCGAAGACCGCAAGCGCTACCCGGGCATTCTGCAAGCGGGTACGGACGCCCAGCCCTACTACACGAACTCCAGCCAGTTGCCGGTCGGCTACACGGACGATCCCTTCCACGCGCTGCAACTGCAGGAAACGCTGCAAAGCAAGTACACGGGCGGCACCGTGCTGCACCTGTACATGAACGAGGCCGTGTCCACCGCCGAGGCCTGCAAGCAGCTCGTGCGCCGCGCGCTCACCAACTTCCGCCTGCCTTACATCACGGTCACGCCCACGTTCTCCATCTGCCCGAATCACGGCTACCTGGCAGGGCACCACGAGTTCTGCCCCAAGTGCGACGCGGAACTGCTGGCCAAGCAATCGTCTTGCTGCACCCCGGCCTAGCGTTGCCGGGATCCGGGGCGGTGCGCAACCTTCCGGCGCGCGCCGTCCTTTACCCGCCGGGCAAGCGTCCGGCATCACTTTCCGAGGAAAACCTATGCAAACCTTGACCGCTCCCGTCGCCGCGTCCGCTCCCGCTGTCCAACTGGACGACAGCCAGCGCGTGCGCTGCGAAGTCTGGACCCGGGTGATGGGCTACCACCGCCCGGTTTCTTCCTTCAACACCGGCAAACAGGGCGAATTCAATGAGCGCCGCTTCTTCGTCGAACGCAGTGCCTGAAGGCGGATCGCCCCAGGGCAACTCGCCGGCCGGCGGCGCCGGCCGGCCCGCCGCCCAGGCCATTCGCCTGCTGGCGGATCGGCCGGCCTATGCCGCACCGCCGCAGCCGGTTATCCAGCCCCTGCCCCGGCACTCGCCCGCCGTGGGCGGGCTGGTGCCTTTTTCCACCGTCGACTGGCCCGGCCAACTGGCCGCGGTCGTCTTCATTTCGGGCTGCCCGTGGCGCTGTCACTATTGCCACAACGTCGAACTCCAGACGCGCGCCGCCCGCTATGACTGGCGCGAGGTCCGCGCCTTCCTCGAAACCCGCAAGGGCCTCCTGGACGCCGTTGTGTTCTCAGGCGGCGAGCCGCTAAGCGAGCCGCGCCTGCCCGCCATGATCCGAGACGTCAAACGCATGGGCTACCGCGTGGGCCTGCACACCGCGGGCATCTACCCGCTACGGCTTGCCGACGTGCTGCGTCATCTGGACTGGGTGGGCATGGACATCAAGGCGGACGCCAAGGGTTACGACGACATCACGGGCCGGCGCGATTCCCAGCGACCGGCGCTGGCGTGCCTGACGCAGTTGCTGTCCGCCGGACTGGATTTCGAATGCCGCATCACGTGGCATCCCGACTGGCTGGACGAATCGCGGCTGATGGCGCTGGCGCGGGAACTGGCCCGCCGCGGCGTGCGCCAATTTGCGGTGCAAGCCGCGCGCGCCGCGCCCGACGCACCCGTCGCGCGAGCGCTCAGCAACCAGTCGCAGGGCGAGCTGCGGCAGGCCTTCCAGGAATTCTCCTATCGCTGATCCAGATGCGCAGCCAGGGTGGCGTGGAAGCGCGGCGACACCACGGCGCCCACATTGCAGCGGGACCACGGCGACACCGCCGTGGGATCCACGCTGAACACGCGACCCGGCGCCATGATGACCTTCTCGGGCATCAGCGCCGCGGCCAACGTCAGCGAATCCGCCACGCCGGGAAACGCAGACCACAGATACAACGAACTGGTCGGCCGCGTGAACACCTGCGCGCCCAGCGAATCCAGCACCTGCAACGCCTGGCCGGTCGCAGCTTCCAGCCGCTGCCGCAGCCGCACCAGATGCCGCTCGTAATGGCCCTCGCGCAGCATCACGTCCACCATGCGCTCGCAATATTCAGAACTGCTGACGTGCACTAGCGCCTTCAGATCGGCCAGGTCGCTTGCCAGCGCAGCGTTGCACGCGATGAAACCCACGCGCAACGCCGCCGAGAAAGACTTCGAGAAGCTGCCGATGTAGATGGTGCGCTCAAGCTGATCCAGCGCCGACAGCCTGACCGACGACGTGGGCTTGAAGTCCGCCAGGGGGTCGTTTTCGACCACCATCAGGTTGTAGCGCTCTGACAGTTGCAGGATCTTGTAGGCCTTGGCCGGCGACATGTCCGAGCCGGTGGGATTGTGCGCGATCGACTGCGTAAAGAAGAGCCGCGGCTTTTCGCGCTGCAGCAACGATTCCAATGCAACGACGTCCGGCCCGTCAGGCAGGCGCGGCACGCCCAGCATTCGCACGCCGGCCAGCTTCAGCTTGCCAAAGAGCGGGTAGTAGCCGGGATTGTCCACCAGCACCGTCGACCCCGGCGGCAGGAAGTAGCGGATCACCAGATCCATTGCCTCGTTGGCGCCATGCGTCAGCACCAGTTGCGACGGCGCGGTGTTGATGCCCACGTCGCCCAGCTTGCGGACCAGGCTTTCGCGCAGCGGCGCATAGCCAAATCGGCTGCCGTAGCGGAACAGCGCGCCCAGCCCCGTGCGCACCACCTTCTGGTGATAGCGATCCATGCGCATGTCCGCCAGCCACTCCACCGGCGGAAAGCCGTCGCCCACGGCGACCGCATCCGGTTGGGTCTTGAGCTGTTCGCGCATCAGCCACACGATGTCCATCGCCCGGCTCAATTGCCCCGGCTCTTCGTCCGCGGCCGGGCGCGCGTGATCGACGTCCAGCACATAGAAGCCCGAGCCGCGCCGCGGTTCGACCAGCCCGCGCGCCACCAGCATTTCAAACGCCACCACGACTGTGTTCTTGGCGTAGCGGTGCAGTTGCGCCAGCTCGCGCAAGGACGGCAGCTTGTCGCCCGCGCGGTAGACGCCGTCGGCGATCTGCTGGCCGATCAGGTTGGCCAGGCTCTCGGCGATGGGCGCCGCGCGCTGCGGCCTGCCCGGCGAATTGGCGTCATCCACGTTGCGATCCCCGTCTTGTCGTTGTCAAAATTGGTGCAGTGCGATGGTACTGTTTGCCCAAACTGTACCTCTGAATAGCGGTACAGTTTACCTAGAATCAGGCCACTCGATTCTTATACGGAGACACGCCATCGTGGCCGATTCACGCCTGCCCAACTTCCGGGCCCTCACCCCCGCCCAACGCCTGGCCTTCATTGCCGACGCCGCCTCGCTTACCGATGAAGAGCGCCAAATGCTGGCCGAGCCCGGCGCGCTGAACCTGGCCCGCGCCGACGGCATGATCGAAAACGTCCTGGGGACGTTCGAGCTGCCGCTGGGCGTGGCGGGCAACTTCCAGGTCAATGGCCGCGACGTCCTGGTGCCGATGGCCGTGGAAGAGCCGTCCGTGGTGGCGGCCGCGTCCTTCATGGCCAAGCTGGCGCGCGAAGGCGGCGGCTTCGAGACGTCCAGCACCCGCCCGCTCATGCGCGCGCAGGTGCAGGTCCTGGGCCTGACCGACCCGCATGGCGCGCGCCTTGCCCTGCTGCGCGAGCGCGAACGCATCCTGACGCTGGCCAACAGCCGCGACAAGGTGCTGATCGAACTGGGCGGCGGCTGCCAGGACATCGAGGTCCACGTGTTCCCGGACACGCCGCGCGGCCCGATGATCGTGATGCACCTGATCGTCGACGTGCGCGACGCCATGGGCGCCAACACCGTCAACACCATGGCCGAGGCCGTGGCTCCGCTGGTCGAGGAAATTGTCGGCGGCTCGGTCCGCCTGCGCATCCTGTCCAACCTGGCCGACCTGCGGCTGGCCCGCGCCCGCGTGCGCCTGACGCCGCAGACGCTGGACACCAAGGAGCGCAGCGGCGCCGAGATCATCGAAGGCGTGCTGGACGCGTACACGTTCGCCGCCATCGACCCGTACCGCGCTGCGACGCACAACAAGGGCATCATGAACGGCATCGACCCGGTCATCGTCGCCACCGGCAACGATTGGCGCGCGGTCGAGGCCGGCGCGCACGCCTATGCCGCGCGTTCGGGCCGCTACACGTCGCTGACGCATTGGGAAAAGGACACGTCGGGCGCGCTGGTCGGCAGCATCGAAATGCCCATGCCTGTGGGCCTGGTCGGCGGCGCCACCAAGACCCATCCGCTGGCGCGACTTGCGCTCAAGATCATGGACGTACGCTCCGCGCAGGAGTTGGGCGAAGTCGCCGTGGCCGTCGGCCTGGCGCAGAATCTGGGCGCGCTGCGGGCGCTAGCCACCGAAGGCATCCAGCGCGGCCACATGGCGCTGCACGCCCGCAACATCGCGCTGGTGGCCGGCGCCACGGGCGCGGAGATCGACGAGGTCGCCAAGCGCATGGCCGCGGAAAAAGACGTCCGCACCGACCGCGCGCTGGCCTTGCTGGAGGAACTGCGCGCGTCCCGATAACCCGAACGGCGAGTACCCGAGGCGGAGCCGGTCACCCCGCGCGCCGTCCGATAAACACAGGAGAGAGACATGAAACAAAGCCCTCAGGCGCCGTCCACGCGCCTGGCTGAAGTATGGAGCGACACCGTGGATCTCAGGCATCTGGCCTGGGCCATCGGCATTGGGATCTCGGTCAGCGTGGCCGGCTTCTTTGCCGCCCGCCGCTGGCTGCGCGGCGTGGTGGCGTCACCCGAGCTCGCGCACGCATACGCGATGCTGGCCGGGCTGGCGGGCTGCGTGCTGGCTGGCGTGATCTGCGCCCGACTGTTCCCGCCCAAACGCGAGGTCGTCGAGCACAGCGCCACGCACGATCCTGCCTGGCGCGCCGAAGTGCTGGCCGAGCTGGCCGAACAGCCCGGCGGCCTGGGCACGCTGGCGGACCTGCCCGAGGCCGTGGTGCGCGAGCTGAAGGAACTGGACCTGTACGACCTGTTCGCGCAGCCGGCGGCGCCCGCCGTCTCTGCCACTGCCGCCGATGTTGCCGACCCCCGGCGCGGCGCCGCCAAGGAGGCCTTGGCATGAGCCCCGAACTGCTTGAACAAATCATGGTGGCCGCGGGCATGGGCCTGCTGGGCGCGGTCGTGTTTGCGGCCATCGGCCTGGTGTCCGGCACCGATGAAACCACGACGCTCGCGCCGCTGACGCTGCTGGTCGTGCTGCTGGGCGTGCCGCCCGCCGGCGTCTTCACGTTCTTTCTGGCGGGCGCGGTGGCCAAGCACATGACGCACGCCGTGCCGACCGCGCTGCTGGGCATCCCGGGCGACACGCTGGCCACGCCGCTGCTGCAGGACGCGAACATGCTGCGCAAGCTGGGCGTGCCGCACATTGCGCTGCGCAAGATGGTGTCCGGCGCCATCGTCGCCGCCTTTGTCGCGGTGCCGCTGGCGGTGCTGTTCGCCGTGCTGCTGGCGCCGTTCGGCGCCGCCATCACCAAGTCGGCCCCGTGGATCTTCCTGGCGGCCGCATTGCTGATCGCGTATTTCTCCGCGGGACGCTGGGCGGCGGTGGCGCTGCTGGTGCCGTTCGTCATGGTGATCATTGCGCTGCAAAGCCTGACGGCCAAGTACGGCGTCAAGCTCAGCATCAGCTACTTCCTGGGCATCGCCATCGGACCGCTGATCGCCGACCTGTTCACCGTGCTGTCGCCGCAAGGCCGCGGCAAGATGATGCGCGACAAGGTGCGCACGTTCTCGCTGGCGCCTGACGTAAAAGGCTGGTCGGGCTACTTTCCGAACCCGCTGAAAGTCATGGACCGGGTGCAGACGCGCTGGACGCTTGCCACCGCAGCCGTGTCCAGCGCCACCTTCGTGTTCAGCCCGGTCGCCATGACCGTCGTGCTGGGCGAGCTGGTGGGTTCGCGCGTCAAGCACGCCTATCACCGGCTGACGACGGTGCTGAGCGCACGCAACGGCGTGACCGAGGCCACCTACATCGCCGAGGCCCTGATTCCGCTGATCGCCTTCGGCCTGCCCCTGAGCCCCGTAGCGGCGGGACCGGCCGCGCCGCTCTTTAACGCGCCGCCGCGCTTCACGGTGGATTCGGCAACCGGCCAGACGCACAACCTGCACAACCTGCTGAACCATTGGGAATTCCTGGGTTACGGCATGCTGGCGGTGCTGCTGGCGGCAGTGGTGTCCTATCCCTTCGCCATGAACTTCGCGCGCCGCGCCGCGCTGTTCGTGTCGCGCCGCGTCAGCCACGAGGCCATCATCGCCACGTTTGTCGGCCTGATCATCGTGATCAGCGTCTGGGAAGGCCAATTCCTGGGCCTGCTCGTCATCCTGACCATGGGCCTCATCGGCGGCCTGCTGTCGCGCCTGTTCGGCTTCAATACCGGCGTGCAGTTCATGGGCTACTACACCGCCGTGCTGTCCGTGCCGGCGATCATCAAGCTGCTGGGATAAAAACGTGACGGATGGGCGGGAGCTGTCTGGCCCCCGCCCATTGCCGCACCACTTGATCCTTCGCAAGGCGGCGCTCCCCACGTTGCTCTAGCCTCTGCTCTCTTGACCAGAGGAAAGACTCATATCATGACGTGGTTCAAATCACTCACCCTCGCCGGACGCGAGTTGCTGCCCATCGTGCAGGGCGGCATGGGCGTTGGCGTATCCGCCCATCGCCTGGCCGGCGCGGTTGCCAGCCAGAACGCCGTGGGCACCATTGCCAGCGTCGATTTGCGCCATCACCACGCCGATCTCGTGGAAAGAACTGAAAAATGCAATGACCGCGACACGATCGACACCGCCAACCGTGAAGCCCTGCACCGCGAAGTACGCGCGGCGCTCGACACCGCGCAGGGCCGCGGCCTGGTAGCGGTAAACGTCATGAAAGCCGTGCGCGACCATCCCGCGCTGGTGCGCCAGGCCTGCGAAAGCGGCGCCGAGGCCATCGTCATGGGTGCAGGCCTGCCGCTCGATCTGCCTGAAATGACGGCCGACTTCCCCAAAGTGGCGCTGGTGCCCATTCTCTCCGAAGCGCGCGGCGTTGCAGCCGTGCTGAAAAAGTGGATGAAAAAGGGCCGTCTGGCCGACGCCGTCGTCATCGAACACCCGGGTTACGCGGGCGGCCACCTGGGCGCGGCACGAATCGACGACCTGCACAGCGAACGCTTCGATTTCAAAAAGGTGCTGGCCGATTGCCACGCCCTTTTCACTGAACTGCAACTGGGCCGTGACGCCCCCCGCCTGATCGTCGCGGGCGGCGTCGGCAGCCACGAACAGGTCCGCCACTGGCTCAGCAACGGCGCCGATGGCGTGCAGGTCGGCACCGCGTTCGCCGTCACCCACGAAGGCGACGCCCACGAAAACTTCAAGCGCGTCCTGATCGACGCCGACCCCGCCGAACTGGCGGAATTCACCAGCGTGGCCGGCCTGCCGGCACGTGCGGTCGCCACGCCGTGGCTGACGCGCTACCTGCGCCAGGAAGGCACGCTGCAAGCCAACACCCGTGCCGACCCGCGCCGCTGCAGCCAGCGTATGGACTGCCTGACGCAATGCGGCCTGCGCGACGGCATCGCCAAGTTCGGCCAATTCTGCATCGACCTGAAACTCGCGGCCGCGATGCGTGGCGAAGTCAGCCGCGGTCTTTTCTTCCGCGGCGCGTCCAAACTGCCATTCGGCAATGCCATGCGTTCCGTGCGCGAACTGATGGATTACCTGCTGCATGGCGAGATGCCCGCCGCGGCATAGATCAGCAGCCCCTCTCAGATGATCTCCGGCAGCCGCCGCAGATCATCGATCACTTCAAAGGCGCCCTCGTCCAGCAACCGCTGCCGCTGTTGCGGTCCGTTGTGCGAGGCGCCCACAAACCCCACTGCCCGCATGCGCGCCGCACGGGCAGCGCGCACACCCGGCACGCTGTCCTCGACCACGACGCAATCCAGCACCGCGGCCCGCATCTGCCGCGCTGCGTACAGAAAAACGTCCGGCGCCGGCTTGCCCTTGGCCACCTGCGCAGTGCTGAACACATGCGGTGCAAACGTCTCCCACAGACCCACCATCTTGAGCGCGGCCTCCAGCTTGGCCGGCGTGCTGCTGGACGCGACGCACAGGTCCAGCCCGCGTTCCTTCAATACCTTCAGCGTCTCGTGCACGTGCGGCAAGGGGCGCAGTTCGGTGCGGAACGTGCGATCCAGCCGATCGGCATACTGGCGCGCGAAGCCTTCGGGCAACGCGCAGGCGTGCTCGGCCTGCAACGTGCGCCACATGTCCGCATCCGGAATGCCGGCAAAGCGCAGCGCGGCCTCTTCGGGCGTGATGGCGATGCCGTGTTCGGCCAGGGCGCTGGATTGGGCGCGCGCGGCGATGATTTCGCTGTCGATCAGGACGCCATCGCAATCAAAGATGACGAGGCGCGGGGCGGGCGTGTGCATGTAACCTCCAACGTGTTCGGCCGCTCCATGATAGGCCAGCCCGGTGACAGCGAAGCGCCCGCCTCATGACCGGCACCGAGTGACCGACGGCGCGCGCTGCCAAGCCTTATCAAAGATTGGCGCCCCCGACGCGCCGCAGGCGCCAGGCGACGGCCACACCCGCCAGTCCTGCCGCCGCCACGATGAACGACGCGGAGGACCAGCCAAAGCGGTCGATCGCGCCGCCCACCGCCACAGGTCCGATGACCTGCCCCAGATTGCTGCCCTGCATGACCAACCCCACCGACGCCGCGGTCAACGCCGGACGTGGCGCCACCTGCGGCGCGGTGCCTAGCAACGTCGCAGGGATCAGCCCGCCCACGGCCGAAAACAGCACGCACAACAGAAAGGTGGTCATGGCCGGCAGCGCGGAACCGAAGATCAGCAGCGACACGGCCGCCATCACTGCGCTGGCGCAGGCGATCAAGGTGGACCGCCGCCAGCCGCGTGCAAGCAGTACGCCCGCGCCCAGATTGCCCACCACGTTGGCGGCGCTGGCAATGGCGCTGTACAGCCCGGCCGTCGCCAGCGTCAGCCCCAGTTGCTCCATGAGCAGCACCGGCAGGAAGGTGAACAGCGCGAAGAACATCAGGCTGTAGAGGGTGAACGACAGCGCCAGCAGCATCGGGCCGGCCGCGCCCATGGTGTCGACCGTGTCCTGTCGTAGCCCCTGCCACGACAGGGCCGCGCCGCGAGGCGTGGGCGGCGCCAGCACGGCGATGCTGGCAAGCGCCACGCCTGCAGCGATGCCCGCGCACCACCAATAGGCGTGCCAGTCATCGAACGCCTGCGAGGCGAGCATCGCGATTGCCATTCCGGCCGGCATGTAGCAGCTCCAGAGTGCAAAGGCGAAATCGCGCCTGCCGCCAGTGACGATGCGCTGCAGCGCGGCAGGCCCCGCCACCGTAATCATCAGGAAACCCAGTCCCTCGATCACCCGGGAGCCAAGCAGCACGCCATAGCCGGGCGCCAGCGCGCCCACCGCCGTGCCCGCCGCGGTCGCCGCCAGGCCCAGGATCAGCATGCGCCGGGCGCCAAAGCGCGCGATCACCCCGCCCGCCGCGATGCCGCCCACCATGCCCAATATCGAAAACACCGCCGTCAGCGTGCCAATGGACGCGAGGTCCAGCCCCATGTCCTTGCGCAGCAGCGGCGCGGCGATGATGACCTTGCCCACCTGCAACGCCGCCACGACGCCCGCGCCAACGATGGCCAGCACCGCGCCCCAATGGGGGTGCCCGACGGCGCCTTCCGCCCCTTCAACCTTGTCCATCCCGTCCCTCGCTATCGCCAAGATTCCGGCATCATGCCTCGCAAAATTGATTCCGCGAAGTGATAACCTTTCGACGATCTTGATCGAACAAATAGATCAACCTTCCCATGATTGACGCGCTGACCCTGGACCAACTGCGTGTGTTCGCCGCCGTCGCAGATACCGGCAGCTTTCGCGCGGCCGCCCGGCGCTTGTCCCGTGTGCAGTCCGCCGTCAGCCACGCCATTGCCAACATGGAGGCGCAACTGGGCGTACCGCTGTTCGACCGCACCGGCCATCGTCCCGTCATGACGCCGCAGGGCCAGGCGCTGCTTGCCAACGCCCGCGACATCCTGCTGCGGGTCGATGCGATGCGCGCTCGCGCGCAGGGCCTGGGCGAAGGCGTCGAGCTGGAGCTTTCGCTGGTGGTGGATACGCTCTTTCCGATCGAACGGGCTGGCGCGGCGCTGAACCACATGCGCACCGCGTATCCCTCGGTGGCGATGCGCGTCTCGGTGCTGCCCTTGGGCGGACCGGTCGACGCGCTGTTGGCCGGCACGCACACATTGGGCATTCTTGCAGGCGAGCATTTCCGGCATCCGCGCATTGCGGTGCAGGCGCTTGGCGCCATTCAGATGGTGGCCGTGGTCGGCGCTTCGCATCCCCTGGCGCAGACTGCGCGCGCCGGCCGCGCGCTTACCGCGGCGGACCTGGCGGATCACCTTCAGATCGTGCAGTCCGATCCCTCGTCGCTGTCGGAGGGCCGCGACTTTGCCGTGCTGTCGCCGCAGACCTGCCGCGTCAGCGGCCAGGACACCAAGCACGCGCTGATCCTGTCCGGGCTCGGCTGGGGCCGGCTGCCGCTGTGGCAGGTCGAGCGCGACCTGGCCGAGGGCCGCCTGCTGCGCGCGCCCACCGCCAGCCTGGGCCGCGACAGCCAGGTCACCACCGAAACCTATCTTGCGCACCGCATCGACCGGCCGCTGGGACCGGCCGCGCGCGCGCTGGCCGCGGCGCTGCACGCCGGCATTCACCCCTGAGCCTTGGGCGGCTGCGCGTAGCTCACCCCCATGCCGGCGCGCACGTCGTTCTGGATGCCATAGGGCGCGATGGGATAGCGCAGGCCATTGGCCGACAGCGCCTTCATGCCTTCGATGGCAATCGGCAGATAGCGGGGAGGCAGCGCCATCAGCATTTCTTCGTCGGGCACGCCGCCATAGCGGCGTTCGGCAAAACAGGGCAAGGACAGGCTGGGTTCGCCCGTAGCAAGCGCCCTGCCCCAGGAATCCGCACAGGCGGTTTCCCCCACGACGCTCCAGTCAAAGCGCTGATAGTTCTTCCATTGCAGGCCGTTGATCAGGATGATCATCTGGCCCGGCGTGGCGTACACGAGGCAGATGTCCGGCGGGTCGAGGCGACCGTTCGCCAGCGGCGACACCACCATGGCGCGGTACTTGCCCGCCGGCACACAGGTCAGCGCCTCCTGGCGCGCCCGGGCATCGGCTTCGGTCGCGTGCCAGACCCCCACATATTCCTTGCCGCGCTTCCAATCTTCGTCCTGCGGCCCCAGCCCGATGACCGCGCGGCATTGCGCGCCGACCAGATCGTCGCCCGTAATGCCGACCGTCCAGCCCAGCCTTGCCGCCATGCCCACGATCTGGTCCGTGGTGTGGGTGGCCTGGGGCCGGCGCAGGCCCTTCACCCCCGCCATGTCGGCTTCGTGCTCGTAAAGCTTCATGCCGATGACGGTGGTCTTCAGCCGCAGCAGCCGGTTCAGGTCGTCGACCAGCGCCGCCCAGTCGAGCGCGGTTTCCTGCCTTGTCTCTTCCATGTTCGTCCTTTGGACTGTTGTTTGCGGTCTGGTCGGCCGAAGGCCTGCGTTGCCGCACGCGGTCAAGACTACAACGCGTCAGGCGAACCCGTCGATGCCCCGCATCAGCGCCGCCGCCATGCGCGGCTGGCGCAACTGGTCCAACCACCAGCGCAGCGCCCGCCCGTCGTGATCGCCGCGCCAGGCGAGATACAGCAGGTTGGGCTCGCGCGGCGTCTCGGTGGCCATCTCGACCAGTTCGCCTCGCGCCAGCAGCGAGGCCACGCGGTGGCGCGGCACCCAGCCCACGCCGAGGCCTTCGCGTTGCGCCAGGATTTTGGCGCGCATGCTGGGCACGGCCAATGTCGCCTGCCCGCCGACCCTGCCGTACCCGCGCGCCGACGAGCCGCGCGCCGTGTCGGCGACGACGACGGCGCGATGTTGCTGGATCTGGTCCTGGCGCAACGGCCCCTTTGCCTTGGCCAGCGGATGGCGCGGTGATACGGCAAAAAGCCACTCCATCTCGCCCAACGCCGCCCATTGCAGGTTCGGCATGGTCTGCGGCTCGTTGGTCGCGCCCACAATCAGGTCTGCCCGTCCCTCGCGCAGCGCTCCCCACGTGCCGCCCAGCACCTCGTGCGTGAAGCGCAGCCTGACGCCTGAATCCAGCTTGTCGAAGGCCCGGACCAGCGGCGCCATCAGTTCGAATTCCAGGATCTCGTCGCTGACGATGTGCAGGCGGTCTTCCCAGCCGCTGGCCACCTGCCGCACGCGCTGCGTGAGCCGGCTGACATCCTGCGCCAGCCGCGCGGCTTCGTCCGCCAGCAATTGGCCGGCGGGCGTCAGTTGCAGCCGATACCCGCGGCGGTCGAACAAGAGGGCATCGAAGCGTTCCTCCAGTTGCCGCGCGGCGTGCGACACGGAAGACGGCGCCTTGCCCAGCCGGGCGGCCGCCCGGGACAGGCTGCCGCTATCGCGGATGGCTTCCAGCAGCGAGAGTTCATTGGCAGTCAGCATCGCGGGCTCAACATAGTGGGCTGTACCTCTGGGGATACACGTTCCGGGCCAGACATGTGCAATTTCTTCGAACGTGTTTGTGCGTCAGATCGTACGACAAACCCCCGGGCCAGGCGCAACATGGCTACACCTCACCTCCACACCAAAGGAACCCGTCATGAACCGTTTTGAACAAAAGACCGTCCTGGTCACCGGTGGCACCAGCGGCATCGGCCTCGCTGCCGCCCAAGCCTTCGCCGCCGAAGGCGCCCGCGTCATCGTTACCGGACGCGACACCGCGGCGCTGGAAAAGACCCGCGTCACCCTGGGCGGCAACGCCTTGGCCATCCAGAACACCGCTGGCGCGCCCGGCGCGGCGGCGGCCCTGGCGGACGCATTGGCCTCGGCAGGCGTGCGCCTGGACGCCGTCTTCGTCAATGCAGGCATCGCCAAATTCGCCACGCTGGCCGACGCCACCGAAGACCTGTGGGACCAGACGTTCGACACCAACGTCAAGGGCGTGTTCTTTCAGTTGCAGGCGCTGGACCCCTTGCTCAACGCGGGCGCGTCCATCGTGCTCAACGGGTCCATCAATGCCCATATCGGCATGCCGGCGTCGTCGATCTACGCGGCCAGCAAGGCGGCGCTGATCTCGCTGGCGAAAACGCTGTCGGCCGAATGGCTGCCGCGTGGCGTCCGGGTCAACGTCGTCAGCCCCGGTCCGGTCACGACGCCGATCTACGGCAAGCTGGGCCTGGACGCCGACACGCTGGAGAAGACAGCCGCCAGCATCCAGTCGCAGATTCCGCTGGGCCGCTTCGGTACGCCGCAGGAAATCGCCGCAACCGTCCTGCATCTGGCTGCGCGCGAATCGGCCTTCATCGTTGGCACGGAGATCATTGCGGACGGCGGGATGAGCCAGCTTTGAGCCGGCGCCGGGCCGATGGCCGGGCGGTGCTAGGATGCGGGGCATGACTTCGATCCTGCACGCCCACCCCATCGACCCCGCCGTCCGCGAACGCGTGATGGCGACCCTGCAAGACATCGAGCAGCGCCACGACGTGCGCGTCCTGCTCGCCTGCGAATCCGGCAGCCGCGGCTGGGGCTTTGCCTCGCCCGACAGCGACTACGACGTGCGCTTTCTGTACGTACACAAGCTGGACTGGTATCTGCGCGTGGCGCCGCAACGCGACGTGATCGAGCTGCCGATTGACGACGAACTGGACGTCTCGGGCTGGGAGCTGCGCAAATCCCTGCAACTCTTGCGCGGTTCCAACCCCACGCTTTTCGAGTGGCTGGATTCGCCCATCATCTATCGCCAGGACGACGCCGTCAGCGCGTGGCTGCGGCATTTCCGCAGCGCGTACTTCTCCAGCACCAAGGGGCGCTGGCACTACGTTGCCATGGCCGGCCGCAACTTCCGCGAATCGCTGCAGGGCGACACGGTTCGCCTGAAGAAGTATCTGTACGTCCTGCGCCCGGTGCTGGCCGCCCAATGGATCGACAGCGGCCGGGGCGTTCCGCCGATGCGCTTTGCCGATCTGGCCGACGTCATCATCACCGACACCGCGTTGCGCGCCGAGATCAATGACTTGCTGGCCATCAAGATGGCGGCGGGCGAAGCCGAGCACGGTCCTCGCTTCCCGCTGATCCACGCGTATCTTGAATCGACCTTGGCCGAACTGGAAAAGGCGCCCTACTTCGACCGGCCCGACGGCCAGACCGAGACGCTGGACCGGTTTTTGTATGAGGTCGTCACGGGCGCGCCGCTGACGTATTGAGCTGCAGGACCAACGGCCGCCGATGCCCGTTGCGACGGCTCGCCCTCCCTCATTGCCGCGCACAAACGCGTTTCACGTATCATCACCGGCCCCTTTATCTAGATGGAACAAGCGAGCATGTCCGACACCACCAAGCCCTTCGACGTCCAGAACTTCATCGCCCAAAGCATGGAAGGCATGCAGGCCGCCACCACGGCGCATTGCGCGACCTGGCACCTGGACGAGGCCGAGCAATGGTCGGTGGACATGGATAGCGGGCTGATCGTGTTCCAGCTTCCCGGCGGCATCGTCGCCACCGCGCCGGTGCAGATCATCGGCACGTCCAACAGCGAAGACGGCAGCTTCCTGTGGGGCTGGGACCATCCATCGGTGCCGGCCGAGCTGGCCGAGCACGCGCAACTGGCGTTGGCATTCGGGCGTGCGCATGGACTGCCCGCTTACACCGAACGCAAGGTCGATTGCGACGACGCCCAGGCTTGGGAGTTCACCGCCGTCGCCATGCGGCTGGGTGAAGCCTCCGGCTCGTATCGCGCGCAGGCGTCCGAGACGGCGCATGTGTGGATGACATTCGGGAAAGTGTCGCTGTCGAAGGCGGAAAACGAGTGACGGTGGCGTCAGGGGCCATCGGCCTGCTGCTGGCCGTTGTCGTTTGTGCCCTGCTGCATGTGATGGTGATGGCCTTCGCGGGACGCGCGTTGGGCGTAGCGCTGGATGAGCTGTCGTTCGGGCTGGGGCCGCGCCTGTTGCGGCTGGGTAAGCTCAGCATCCGGCTGCTGCCCATCGGCGGCGCGGTCCGCTTCAAGACGGCGGGCGACACGATGCCGGCGGATGACGCGGACATTCACCCGCAACACCTGGAAGCGCAGCCGCTTTGGGCGCAACTGATCATCGGCGCTTCCGGCTTCCTCGCGCTGATCGCGCTGGCGTGCGCGCTGCTCGGCGGCATGGCGGGCGTGCAGGCGCTGACGGGTGGATTTGCGAACATCATCAGCGGCGCGCTGTCGCCGCTGCACACGGCGCAGGCGCTGCTGGCGCGCGTGGATGGCGCCGCGCAAGGTCTGCCATTTTCCACGTTGCTGGGCCTGACCGCCGCCACTACGGCAGCGCTGAACCTGCTGCCTTTGCCGGGCGCGAACGGCGGCTACCTGTTGGGCGCGCTGGGCAAAAGCGCCGGCTTGGGCAAGCATTGGCCGGCATCCGTTACGCAGATCCTGCTGCTGGCTTATGTGGCGCTGGCGGCGTCCTGGCTCGTCGCGGTCGTGGTGTACCTCAACAATGGTGTCTGACACCCGAGTGAAAGCAGGTGTCTGACACCCCGGCGAGATGGCCGTCGGATTGCGACGGCCATCTCATGGGTGTCAGACACCTTGTCCACCTTGCGACGTGCTCTCACCGGCGCCTTAGCGATACAGCACCGTCGGCAGCCACATGCCGATCGCCGGGAACATGTACAGCAGGAAGATCGCGACGACCTGGATGCCCATGAACGGCATCATGCCCAGGAAGATCTGATTCAGCGTCACGTGCGGCGGCGACACGCCCTTCAAGTAGAACGCCGACATGGCCACCGGCGGGGACAGGAACGCGGTCTGCAGGTTCAGCGCGACCAGCAAGCCGAAGAACAGCGGATCGATGCCGAAGGTATTGAGCAGCGGCACGAAGATCGGCATGAAGATCACGATGATCTCGGTCCATTCCAGCGGCCAGCCGAGCAGGAAGATGATGATCTGCGCCAGCAGCAGGAACTGAATCTGCGTCAGACCCAGCGACAGCACCCATTCCTCGATGATGCGCTGGCCGCCCAGCAGCGCGAACGCCGCCGAGAAGATCGATGACCCCACGAACAGCCAGCACACCATGGCGCTGGTCTTGGCCGTCAGGAACACCGATTCGCGCAGCACCGGCAGATTCAGCCTGCGATACGCCAGCGCCAGCAATGCCCCGCCCATCGCGCCCATGGCGGCGGCCTCGCTGGGCGTGGCCAGGCCAAAGCCGATCGAACCAAGCACGGCCGCTATCATCACCGCCAGCGGAAAGAACGACGCCATCAGCATCTTGAAGATTTCCAGCCGCGCCCACGTCAGCGCGGCGTAGAACACTGCCAGCATCACTGCGCAGACGCCTGCAAAGATCCAGAAGCCGGTGGGCGCGGGCTTGCGGGCGTCGGCCGTGTCGGGTGCGGCCTGCTGTGCAGGTGCGGCCGCGCCTGCGGGCGGCTGGGCGGCGGGCGTGCCCGGAGGTTCGCTCAAACCCGACGCGGCGGGCGCGCTACCCGGCGGTTCGGCAAGTTCATTGGACGGCGGTTCGGGCAGGTCATTGGACGGCGGCTCGGCCAAGCCATCCGTGGGCGGTTCGTTCAACCCAGAGCCGGAATCGAAGCCGCCCGAGCCCAACTGCAGTTCGGCGGGAATCTCGTACTCCACAGCGGGCTTGGTCAGCGCATGATGCACCACCGCCAGCATCAGCACCGTGACCAACAACGGCGACAACGCCATCGCCATATTGCGCGTCAGATAGCCAAACGACACCGCGCTGTTGCGCCGGCCCTTGAACATGGCGGCCAGCATGCCCGACACGGCGCGTGTGTAGGGGCCCGCGGCAAGCGCGGCCGTGCCGGGCGACAGCGGCACGCCGCGTTCGCTCTCGGGCAGCGGCGGCGCCATGTCGGGCCGAAGCTTGGCCACGATGATGACGTACACCATGTACAGAATCGCCAGCATGAGCCCGGGAAAGAGCGCACCGGCATACAACTGCACGACCGACACGCCCGTGGTGGCGCCGTACACGATCAGCATCACCGACGGCGGCAGCAGGATGCCCAGACAACCGCCCGCCGTGATCGAACCGGCCGTCAGGCGCACGCTGTACCCCGCCTTCAGCATTGCCGGCATTGCCAGCAACCCCATCAGCGTGACCACCGCCCCCACAATGCCTGTCGCCGTCGCGAAGATGGCGCACGTCGCCAATGTGGCCACCGCCAGCGCGCCGGGCAGCCGCGCCAGCGCCAGATGCATCGACCGGAAGAGCTTTTCGATCAGGTTGGCGCGTTCGACCAGATAGCCCATGAACACGAACAGCGGAATCGAAATCAGCGAATCGTTCGTCATCGTGGCGTACGTGCGCTGCACCATCAGGTCCAGCGTCTGTCCGAGCGACCGCCCCGGATCCGAGCTCTGCATGTAATACGCCAGAAACGTAAACAGCACGCCCATGCCCATCAGCGTGAACGCCGTGGGAAAGCCCAGCATGATCGCCACCACGATCAGGGCCAGCATCAGCAGCCCGATGTGGCCAGTGGTGAGGTTGTCCCACGGCGTCAAAAACGCGATCATCAGCAGCACCAGCGCGATGCACGACAGGCCGAACCACAATGCCTTGTGGATTTTCATCGCTGGGACTCCCCGGAGTTGACGTAACGATCGAGCTTGGCGATGTCTTCGTCCTTCACGTGCACCATCTCCTTGAGCTTGTCGACGTCCACTTCCTCGACGTCCTCTTCACGCGACGGCCACGCGCCCTGCTTCAGGCACAGGATGCAGCGCATGACCTCGGCCACGCCCTGCAACAGCAGCACTGCGCCGGCAGCGGGTATGAAGGCCTTGAATGGATAGATCGGCGGCCCGTTGGCCATCAGCGAGGAATGCTCGCGGATGGCGATGGAATAGCCGGCGTAGTACCAGCCCGCCCACACCAGGGCGATGACGCCCGGAAAGAAAAAGACGATGAAGAGCAGCAGGTCCAGCCCCGCCTGCACGCGCGGCGGCAGGAATCCGTACAGGATGTCCCCGCGCACGTGCCCGTTCTTGGCCAGCGTATACGCCCCGGCCATCATGAACAGGATCCCGTAATACATCATCTGCAGGTCGAACGCCCAGGCGCTGGGCTGGTTCAGGATGTAGCGCGCCGCGACTTCCCAGCACACATGCAGCGTCAGCACCACGATCAGCCAGGCAAAGGTCTTGCCCACAAGGGTGGAGATGCTATCTATGAAACGTACGATTCGGATCATCGAAGGTCCTGGAGTCGGATCCGCTCAGGCCGCGGCAAACCTGCCGCCGGCCTGCACGGAACCTGGACGCATGGCGAAACCCCGCGCGCCGGCCAGGCGGCGCGCGGGTGCAGCGCAGGACGGCGTCAGGCCGGCTTGGTGCTGCGCGAGAAGTAGTGGTTGTAGGCCATGCGGTAATTGACGGTGGTGTCGCCGTGCCAGCGCCCCACCCGCTCCGCGAACGCCCGCTGCGATTCCAGCACCTTCTTGAACAGCGGATTCTCGGCCGACCGCTTGGCGATCATCTCGTCCCAGATCTTGAGCTGCTGCTGCAGGATCGCGTCAGGCGTCTTGTAGAACTTGACGTTGTGATCCTTCTGCAGCTTGATGTAGTCCTGCGAATAGCGGTTCGCCGCCTTCCAGGACATGTCCGCGCTGGACGCCTGCGCCGCATAGCTCAGGATGTGCTTCAGGTGTTCGGGCAAGGCGTCGTACTTGGCCTTGTTGAACAGCACCTCGAATTGCTCCGCACTCTGGTGAAAGCTCTGCAGCATGCAGATCTTGGAGACGTCCTGGAATCCCAGCGCCAGGTCGGAAGACGCGTTGTTGAATTCCGCCCCGTCCAGCAGGCCGCGGTCCAGCGCCGGCACGATTTCCCCGCCGGGCAGCGCATTCACGGCCGCGCCCATCGCGGTGTACATGTCAATGGCCAGGCCCACGGTACGGAACTTCACGCCCTTGACGTCCTCGACCTTCGTGACCGGCCGCTTGAACCAACCGAACGGCTGCGTCGGCATCGGTCCGTACATCAGGGACTGCACGTTCACGTTCATGGCCTTCTGGATCTCGACCAGCAGCTCCTTGCCGCCGCCGTATTCATGCCAGGCCAACAGCATGTTGGCATCCATCCCGAATGACGGACCGGACCCCCACAGCGCCACCGCCGTGTTCTTGCCGTACCAGTAGGCCACCACGCCGTGACCGCCGTCCAGCGTCCCGGCCGACACCGCATCCAGCAAGTCGAACGCCTTGACCACGGCGCCCGCGGGCAGCACTTCGATCTTCAACTGACCGCCGGCCATCTCGTTGACCTTGTTGGCGTAGTCGCGGGCGAATTCGTGGAAGATGTCGGTCGCGGGCCAGGTGCTCTGGAACCGGAAGGAAATGGGTGCGTTCTGCGCCTTGGCGATGGCGGGAAATCCTAGCGCCGCGACCCCTGCGGCGGCTGCGCCGGAGATGAATTTGCGGCGGCGGGGCTTTGTAACGTGTTGCATGGCTTGTTGTCTCCTGGGGTGGACTACATGGACCAGCGTGTTGTTACTACGGCTGCAAGGGTGTGGCACAGATTGGCTGCTGCGAGCCATCCGATGCCGGTTGATGCGTCTGATGCGCAACTTTGGAGTGATTAAACCTGCCTGACAAACGGCTGACAATCAGCTTTTAGTCAGGAATTACCCTAGAAAACGGACTAGCCTGAAATAGCAAAAAGGCCAGCAGGCCGCGTGGCGCGGCGTGCTGGCCCGATGCGCTGAAAGGCGGGGGTTATACCGCCGACACGGAACCCGTCTCTCCCCCGCCCTGCAACTGTGGCGGCGACGTCACGATCGACGTCAACGCCGGCTCGGCAGGACGCAACGCAGCCAGATCCGGCCTTGGGCGCTGCAGCACGTCCGAGCCCGCAAACGCCTGCTCCATCGCCTGCGCCGCGGCCAGCACTTCACGGTCCGCGCGAAAGCGGCCCACGATCTGCAGTCCGAACGGCATGCCCTTGGCATCGCGCCCGCACGGCAGCGTCAGCGCCGGGTGCGTGGTCAGCGTGACCACATACGTCAGTGCCAGCCAGCGGTAGTAGTTCTCCTGCGCAACGCCGTTGATCTTGTCCGCGTACAACTGCGTCCACGGGAACGGCGACACGGGCGTGGTGGGCGAAAGGATGAGGTCGTAATCGTCGTAGGCGCGCTGAAAGCGCTTGATCAGGCGCGTCTGCTCGGCCTGCGCCCACGCGCAGTCCTTCAGGCTCATCGCCGCGCCCATTTCGAAGTTGGCGCGGGTATTGGGACCCAGGCTGGACGGATCCTTCTCGTAGGCGTCGCGCATGCCCGCCACGAAGGCTTCAGCGCGCAGCACGTCGAAGCACCGGTGGGCCTCGCCCACATCCAGGTCGATCGGATCGCAGGCGGCAAACAGATGCCGCATTGCGGCGATCTTTTCGCGGAAGGTGGCGCGGATGCCGTCGTCCACATCGCACGCGCCGAAGTCTTCGGTGTAAGCCACGCGCAGCGAGCCCAGGTCCGCGACGCCGGGGTTCAGGAATTGCAGCGGGTCCAGCGGATAGCTGAGCGGATCGCCGGCATGCATGCCCGCGGACGCCGCCATCTGCAGGCAGGCGTCGGCCACCGTGCGGCCCATCGGCCCGACCACGGAAATCGGCGTCCAGCCCAGCGGCTTGCGCACGCTGGGCACGACGCCCGGCGACGGCCGGAATCCAACCACGCCGCATTTGGACGCGGGAATGCGCAGCGAGCCGCCGGTGTCCGAACCCGTGCAGACCGGCAGCATGTCGGCGGCCAACGCTGCGGCTGAGCCGCCCGACGAACCGCCTGCGTTCAGGTTCGGGTTGAAAGGATTGCCGGTCGCGCCCCACACCGTGTTGCGCGAGTTGGCGCCCGCGCCCATTTCGGGCACGTTGGTCTTGGCAGCGACGATGGCGCCGGCGCGGCGCAGGCGCGCCACCAGCTCGATGTCCTCCTCGGGCACGTGGCCGCGATACAAGGGCGAGCCGTACGTGGTCAGCACACCGGCGGTGGGTTCCAGATCCTTCACCCCCATCGGCAGGCCGTGCAACAGGCCCAGCGGCTCGCCCGCCATCACGGCGCGCTCGGCAGCGCGCGCTTCCGCCCTCGCCCGCTCATAGGCAGTGGCGGTCACCGCGTTGATGTACGGGTTCACGGCCTGGATGCGCGCGATGCAGGCCTCCAGCAATTCCACCGGCGAAAGCTGGCGGGCGCCGATCATGCGCCGCAGCTCGACCGCCGTCAGGGAAACCAGGGTGTCGTCCAATGCCATCGTCGTCTTCCTTCAGTCGATCTTGATGTTGGCCCGCTGCGCCACTTCACGCATGACGGGCAGTTCCTGCTGGATCAGCGCCTCGCCTTCAGCGGCGCTGGCGAAGGCGGCTTCGAAGCCTTGCGCCTCAAGGCTCTTGACCACCTCGGGCGATTCGACGGTGGCCTTGAGCGCCTTCTCCAGCCGCGTCTTCACGTCGGCCGGCAGGCCACGCGGCGCGGCGACCATCAGCCACGTATCCATCGCGACCGAGGGATAGCCCTGTTCCGCGAACGTGGGCACGTCGGGCAGGAAGGCGGAGCGCTTGGGCGCGGACACCGCCAGGACGCGCACCTTGCCCTGCTTGCTTTGCGGCAGGGCCGCGGCCACGGTGTCGACCGAGAACGGAATCTGTCCGCCGATCAGGTCAGTCATCGCGGGCGAGCTGCCCTTGTACGGCACGTGCGTCATCTTCAGCTTGGCGGCCGAGGTAAAGGCCTCGCCCACGAAATGCGCGGTGGTGCCGGTGCCGAACGATCCGTACGGCGGCTGATCGTGAGCCGGGTCCTTAACATAGGCCACGAACTCCTTCAAGTCCTTGACGGGCACCTTGGGGTTCGCAAGCAGCGCCAGGCCGGTGCGGCCGACAATGCCGATCGGCTCGAAGCTCTTGACCGGGTCGTACGGCAGGTTGGCTTGAATGGCCGGGTTGACCGTGAACGTCGTGCCCGAACTGACCAGCAGCGTGTAGCCGTCCGGCGCGGCCTTGGCGACGAAGCTGGCGCCGATCACCGTGCCAGCGCCCGCGCGGTTTTCCACCACGATCGTGCGCCCCAATTCCTGCCCCAGTTTCTGCGCCACCACGCGGCCCAGCACATCGGTGGCGCCACCCGGCGGAAAAGGCACGACCAGCGTAATCGGCCGGCTGGGATAGGCGTCCTGGGCCACTGCGGGCGCGACGGCGCCGACGGTGCTGGCAAAAGCGAGGCTGACTGCAAGAAACGAGGTTTTCATGGCGGTGCTCGATGGGGAGGTGGTGGATAAGCGGCGCGTCTGTCGGCGCCTAGTTGCCGGCCGCGAGCGAACGCCCGCGGCTCAGGAATCGGTCATATTCTTCGTCAGGCACGAACAGCCCGCCGGTGGTCCAGGCCAGGTGCGTCGCGCGCGGCAGATGCGCGGCTAGGCCGTGCGCGCGCAGCCATGCGCGGCCGGCGTCGGTGCCGCACAGATGGCGCGGACCGCTGAAACCTGCGGCCGCGGACGGCTCGATGCGCAGGCCTTCGCTGTCCTTCAGGCGCGCCAGGTCGGCGTACAGCGTGTCGTCTTCAACGGTGTAGACGCCGCGCAGTTGCGCGCCCACCGCCGCGTACGCCAGCTCGGACGCCGTCGGAACCGCCAGGCCGTCGGCCTCGGTCACGTTGGTCAGGCCGACGTCGTACACCGACGCGGACGCGGGCGCACCCGGCAGCTCGCCTTGGCCGGCCATCATGCGCACCAGGAAACACGGCGACTGGACCGGCTCGGCGAAGAAGCAATGCACGTGCGGGCCATACAGCTGGGTCAGGCCGAAGGCGATCCCGCCCGGCGCCCCGCCCACGCCGCAAGGCAGGTAGACAAACAGGGGATGCTCGGCGTCGACCCGCACGCCCGCCTCGATCAATTGGACGCGCAGGTGCAGCGCGGCGGCGGCGTAGCCCATGAACAGGGACGCCGACCGCTCGTCGTCCACGAAATAGCCAAAAGGATCGGCTTCGACCTGCGCCCGGCCCGCGGCCACGGCCTTTTCGTAGTCGCCCGCGTGCTCCACGACCTCGACGCCGCGCGCCCGCAGACGCGCCTTCTTCCATTCCTTGGCATCGGCAGACATGTGCACGGCCGACCGGAACCCCAGCGCCGATGCAATCACGCCGATGGACAGGCCCAGGTTGCCCGTGGAACCCACGGCGACCTGATACCGGCCGAACACGGCGCGGGCTTCCGGACCGGCCAGCTTGCGGTAATCATCGCCCGGCAGCAGCAACCCTTCGCGCAGCGCCAGCGATTCGGCAAATTCCAGCACTTCGTGAATGCCGCCGCGCGCCTTGATGGAGCCGGCCACCGGCAATGCGTGGTCCGCCTTGATCCACAACCGGCCGGCGTCCGGCGGCAGGCCGATCGCTACTTGCATGGCGGCAACGGGGAGCAGCGGCGACTCGATCACGCCTCCCGTCTCGGCCAACTCCGGAAACAGCTCGGCGAGCAGCGGCGCGAATCGCGTAAAGCGTTCCTGCGCCGACAGCACCTGATCCATCAGGAAATGCGCACCCGGTCCGCTCGCGGGCGCCGGCATGTCCGGGCCTGTCCACAACACCGGCTTGGCCTGCCGCAGGGAATCCAGAACGGGGGATTGGGAGGGAGCGTCGGATTGAAACATGGCTGTGGTAGCGAATGGGAAGCGCAAATAATGCCCACATCCTAGAGGCGGCCAGCGCTTTGCAGCAATATCAATGGTTAGAATTCTTCTTTGCGTTTTCCGCAAACCTTGGAGCCGACCATGAACCCCCGCGTCCTGCAGGAGATTTCCCTGCGCTATTTCCTGGAAGTCGTGCGCACCGGCTCGGTCAGTGAAGCCGCGGGGCGCCTGGATGTGGCCCCCTCGGCCGTCAGCCGCCAGATTGCCCGCATCGAACGGGAACTTGGCACCTTGCTGTTCGAGCGCCGCGCGCGCGGCATGGTCCCGAACGCCGCCGGCGAACTCCTGGCCGCGCACGCCAAACGCATGCAGCAGGACGTGGAACGGGTAGCGGGCGACATCCTGGCGCTGCGCGGCCTGCGGCAAGGCCATGTGCGCATCGTCAGCACCGAGGGCTATGCGTCGGAGTTCGTGCCGGCGGCCATCGCGGCTTTCCGGCAGCACTACGCGGGCATCCGGTTTTCGCTGGACGTCTGCTCGCAGCAGGAGATCCCCCAGCGCATCCGGGACGGCTCGGCGGACATCGGCATCACCCTCAGCCTCACGTCGCAGCGCGACATCCGCGTGGAAGCGCGCGTGCCGGCGCCGGTGCGCGCGATCCTGGCGGCAGACCATCCGCTGGCCGACCGGCGCGAGATGGCGCTGGCGCAGCTGATCGCCTATCCCCTGGCCCTGCCCAGCCCCGATTCCACGTTGCGCCAGCTGATCGACATCAGTTGCAGCCGCCAGCAACTGCATTGCGAGGCGGCGTTCACCAGCCGCAGCATCGACGCGCTGGTCGGCTTTGCCAGCGCGGGCGGCGGCGTGGCCTTCTGTGGTGAACTGGCCATCCGCAACCGCCTGCAATGGGGAAAGATCGTCGCCGTGCCGCTACGCGACCGCGAAATGAACGAACGTCACTTCGAGGTGCAGACGCTGGCCGGACGCATCATGCCCGAGGCCGCCAAGGCGTTCATCGCCAGCATCGCGGAGGCCGCACGGGCGGCCTCCGGACCGGTCGGGCCGGCTTGAGACCGGGGCGGGCAATGCCAGGCGCGGGTAAGGCCGGGCCGCGTAAGGCCGGGCCGTGTAAGGCCGACCCGCATAACGCCCGCGATCAATACTGGTAGCGCATCGTCAGCATCGCGCTGCGTCCCGCGGCCCACGCGCCCTGGCTGTAGAAGCCGATCTGGCTGTAGTACTTGCGGTCGAACACGTTGTTCACGTTCAACTGCGCCGACAGGCTGCGGTTGAAGCGGTAGCGCGCCATCAGGTTGGTGATGGCGTAGCTGCCCTGGCTGACGCGTTCGTCGCCGTTCGGGCCGCTGGCGATGGTGTAGACATGGCTTTGCCAGTTCACGCCGCCGCCGATCGTGAGGCGGTTCCAGTCGCCCGGCAACTGATACGTCGTGAAGACGCGCACCAGGCTGCGCGGCTGGTCGGTCTGGATCGCGTTGCCCTCGCCGTCGCTGGCCGTCCAATGCGACCATCCGGCCGCCACATTCCAGCCCGGCGTCACTTCACCCGACATTTCCAGGTCGAAGCCGCGGCTGCGCGTGCCTTGCGCGGCCGTGTAGGCCTGGTTGGTCGTGCCCGGCACTATCTGGCCCGGGTCGACCTGCGCCACGTTGTCCTGGTCGATCTGGAAGATCGCGGCGCTGGCGTTCAGACGGCCCTCCAGCCATTCGCCCTTGATGCCGGCCTCGTACGACTTGCCTTCCAGCGGATCCAACCAGTTGCCGTTGCGGTCCTGGTAGGTCTGCGGATTGAAGATGCCGGTGTAGCTGACGTATGCGGTGTAGGTGTCGTTGATGTCGTACAGCAGGCCGGCGTACGGCGTGAAGGCGTTCTTCTCGAACTCGGTGCGGCCTTCTCCGCCAAAGCCGATCGCGTTCGTCTTCCACGTGCTGTAGCGCCCGCCCACGATGAGCTTGAGCGGATCGGCCAGGTTCAGGCGCAACGCGCCGTACCAGCCGGTCTGGGTGGTGGTGTAGCGGTTGGCGATGATGGAATCGTTCCAGTCCGGTTCGGGATACGAGCCGTTCCAGTTCAGGAAGTTGCCGACGTCGGCCGCATCGATGGCGGACCGGTAGTTGAAATCGCCCTTCTGCCGGTTGAAGCTGGCGCCGACCACGGCTTCGTGGCGGCGGCCAAACAGCGTGAATGGACCGTTGGCCTTCAGGTCCAGCGCATTCTGTTTGCGGTCGCCCAGATACCAGGCGGGCGACGCGCCCATGCCCAGGCCGGTTTCGCGGTCCGGCCAGCCGTACAGATACAGCAGCTTGCCGTCCATTTCGTTCTTGGAATACGAGCCCACGGCCTGAACGCGCCAATCGTTGTCGAAGCGATGCTCCAGGCTGGCAAACGCGCCCTGCGTCGTGCTGCCCCACGAGGTCCACCGCGCGCCGGTATTCAGCGACCGGCGCCAGTCGGTGCGGCCGCCGTCGGCGTACCAGAGCGGAAAGCCGCCCCAACTGCTGCCCTGCGGCTCGTTGTCCTGGTAGTTGTAGCCCACGCTGAGCGTCGTGCGCGAGGTCAGGTCGGCGTCCACCACGCCGTAAAAGACCTTCTTCTTGTTCTGGTAGTAGTCCAGGAACGAATGGTTGTCCTGGTAGGCGGACACAATGCGGCCGCGCACGGTGCCTTCGGCATTCAGCGGCGTGGACAGGTCGGCCGTCACGCGATAGGTGTCCCAGTTGCCCACGCCCGCGCTCAGGTCCGCCTTGAACTCACGGCTGTCGGCGTGCTTGCGCACCAGGTTGATGGAGGCCGACGGATTGCCGGCGCCCGTCATCAGGCCCGTGGCGCCGCGCACGACCTCCACCCGGTCATAGATGATGGGGTCGACGGACGACTCGCCCGCCGCGTAGCCCACGTCGAATGCCGTGGGCACGCCGTCGTACATGTAGTTGGTGATGCTGAAGCCGCGCGAATTGAACGTGTAGCGCTCGCTGTCGAAGTTCTGCACCGAAATACCCGGCGTGCTGCCCATGACGTCCGCCAGCGATCGCATGTCTTCGTCGTCCATGCGCTGGCGCGTCATCACGGTGACCGACTGCGGCGTCTCGCGCAGGGACAGCGACAACCCGGTGCTGGCCGCCGTGGCGCGCGGGGTGTAGGACCCCGTCCCCTCGGTGGTGTTCGGATTGGCGTTCTCGCCCACCACTTGCACCGAAGGCAGCGTCGACACGTTGGCGTCCTGCGCGGCAACGGCCCCCGAGGCCAACGCCAGGAAAACCGCCGCCGACGTGCGGCGCAGCATGAAACGTGGGTGAACGATGTGGCCGCGTCGGGCGCGTCTTTCTGCTTGCATTGGGCTTCCTACCGAGTGGGTCAAAAGGGTGACAAATCGGCAGGAAGTTTAAATGCAAATCCTTCTCATCTCCATCTACTGTTGTTTTTCCCCATTTTTTAATCCTGCGGCTTGCCCGGCCGCTGCACCGCGCGCACCTTGCCGCTTTCGCCGCCGCCGCAATAAAACCGGGCGCCGCCATCGGATTCCAGGCCCGACACGCCAATGCCCGCCGGCATCTCGACGGCCTCCAGCACTTCGCCGGTGCGCGGTTCAAGACGCCGCAATTCGCTTTCTTCGGCTTCCCACGTGCCGTGCCAAAGCTCGCCGTCCACCCATGTGACGCCTGTCACGTAGCGGTTGGAGTCGATGGTGCGCAGCACGTTGCCGGTTTCGGGGTCGACCTGATGGATCTTGCGGTCGCGGTAGGCGCCGACCCACAGGCTGCCTTCCGCCCAGGCCAGGCCAGACACGCCCTCGCCGCCGGGCGCCGGGATGGTGGACAGCACCTTGCCGCTTTGCGGATCGACCTTCTGGATCCGGCCATCGGCGATCTGATAGAGGTGCGTGCCGTCAAAGGCCGTGCCCGCATTCGCGGTGATGTCGAGCGAGCGCGACGTCTGTCCGGTGGCCGGGTCCAGGGCAACGAGGCTGTCGCCCGTAGCGAACCACACCTGCTTGCCGTCATAGGTCAGCCCATGGACGGCCTCGACGCCCGGAAACGGGCCATATTCACGGAGGATTTCGGCTTGTGATCGTTTCATGGTGGCTTCCTTTTGTAGGGGTGCTTCCATGCTACTGGGCGGGCAGAATCGCCGGGAGTAACAAGCTTGTCGTGAATCCAGGCACCGGCGGCAGCATCCAGCGCCGCGCGCGCCCCTGGCCGAAGGCCTGCACCTTGCCGGTCTCGGCCAGGGCGTCAAGCGCGCGCTGCACGGTGCGCTGGCTCGATCCGAGCACCAGCGCCAGCGCCGAACTCGACCAGCCCTCGCCATCAGCCAGAAAGGCCAACAGCGCCCCCTGCTCCGGATCCGCTTCGTCGCCGGCCGGCGCCAGCACCGTAACGTCGCAAGCGCCCGCAGGCGCGAGCGCATAGCCGTGCCGAGTGGCGTGGACACCGGCCAACGGGCGGATCGCGGTGCGCAGGCGGCCCATCTCGACGCGCAGGCGCGCACGATGCGTCTCGTCAAAATAGCGCGTGCGAAACGCCTGGGCGATCAGCGCGTCGCGCGTCACGTCCTCGGGCCAGGCCTGCGCCAACGCCCGCGCCAGCGCAAACAGCACGGGACGGCCGGCCAGCGCGACAGCCGTTTGCCCACCTCGCACAGCGAACCGGCAGGCATCCACCACCAGCGTGCCGGACGCCAGCAAGGCCTCGACCTGGTCCAGCGACAACGTGCTTTCGCCGTCGCGTCCGATGCGCCGGGCGGCGGGCGCGTCCAATGTCCGCGCCGCTTGGTCCACTTCCGCCATCAGCGCCGCAATCCCGGCCCGCCCGGCGAACTGTCCCGCGCGCGCCAGCGCTGCGCGGGCGGCGGCCGCCTGCTGGCGGCGTAGTGCGATGCCCGCGACGATCAGGTCCTGGATGGCCCGCGACGCCCAAGGCAGTGAGCCGGCATCCACCTGCGCGAGGGTGCGCTCCGCGTCTTCCAGCCGCCCCAGCAGCAACTGGCGGCGCGCCGTCAGATGACCGGCATGCGCCGCGTTGACCACGTCGCCGTGCGCCTGCAGCGTGACGCGCGCCGTATCCAGCGCCTTGTCCGGGTGGCCCAGGTCTCGCGACTTCAGCGCGATCTCGGCCTCGGCAACCACGCAGCGGGCCCGCGCCACCGCTTGCCGCGGGCCAAACCCACGGGCGGCGCTACGCAGCAGCGTCCTGGCGCGGGGCAGATCACCCAGTTGCGCGAAGGCAATGCCGCGCAAGGCCAGCGCGGGCGCGTCGCTGCGCAGCGCCACCTGGTTCAACGCGCCCAGCGGGTCGCCTGCGGCCAACGCGCGCGCCGCCGTTTCAATCAGAAAGTCCATGGAAAGTGCGGCACTGCCTGCCCCGTTGTTCTGGCCTGGGCACCAATCTACACCGCGCAGCGGGCGGGTTGCAGGGCTATTGCGCGGACGATACGGGCAGAGATGAACCTTGCGTTGCGGTGGGCGCGGTCAACAGCGGATACGGGTTGAGCGCGCCGCCCCCTGCATAGATGCCGTAATGCAGATGCGGCGGCGTGCCTTTGGCGTTGCCGGTATTGCCCACAAAGCCCAGCACATCGCCCGGGGCAACGAGTTGGCCGCGGCGGATATCCGCGTAGCCGTCCAGGTGCGCGTAATAGTGCATTTGCCGGCCCGGTCCCATCACCCAGACGACCTGCCCGCCCAGCGTGTTTTCGCCGATGCGCGTGACCACGCCTTCGGTCGCCGACACCACCGGCGTGCCGCGCTTGGCAAAAATATCGATGCCCTGGTGCGTGCGCCCGCCCGACCGCGCCGCACCCCAGGTATCGGCCAGCCGCCGGGACGCAACGCCCTGCACCGGCACGGGCAGCGACACGGGCGCGTCCTGCCAGGACAGCCGCGCCATGTGCCAGGGCGCGCGCGCCGCCTCCGGCAGACGCGGCCAGGCCCAGACCGCCAGGGCGGCCAACGCGGCCAGGATGAGAAGTCGTCGGGCAAATCGCCAGGGGGTGCGGGCATCCATGGAACGTTCGACGGTCATGCGGGGCCAGGGTTCCTGCTCGCTGGGTGGCGACACAGTATTGCAGCGCCTTCGACGCACTGTCCATGATGCGACCCCGTTTTATGACCTGGACGGCCGCCCGGACCGCCTGTACAGGCCCTCTCGGCCCGTCGCAGCGTGTAAACTCCCCCCTTTTTGACTCTGGTGGTATGTTGCAAGCCCCCCAGCGCACAGGTTTAAGCGGCCCGACGCTCATTCGCTTGCTGACTCGCCTGACGGACGCGGATGTCCAGCAGTCCAGGCAGTCGCTATCCGACCATCTGAGCCAATGGCTTGGCTGGACGGACGCGATCGCCTTGTCGGCGGCCTTGAATACAAGCCCGCCGGTCATTGCGCCCGGCGCCCGCCTGTTCAGCAGCGCCGAAGAACGCGAATGCGTGCGCGTGCGCACCACCCTGGCGGACGCCATCGCCAGCGACACGGCGGCCACGGCCGCCAAGCGGGTCGCCCCGGTACCGGCGCCAGCCAAGAAACTGGCTGCCGTCCTGGCCGAGGACGAGTTCGATTACTCGAGTTTTCGCCAGCGGTATCTGTCGTTGCAGCACACGATGGAGACCAGCATCGGCAATCTGCGCAGCCGCCTGCGCGGGATGGTCGCGGCGCGCAATGGCGAATGGACGCGCCTGGCCGTGGTGGACGCGATCATGGACCGCGCGCTGCTGCCCAAGGAGCGGGCCCTGCTCGGCGCGATTCCGAAGCTGCTGCAGACGCACTTTGACCGGCTGCGCAAGGCCGAGGAAGCGGCGCTGGCTGCCGCAGAAGCCCAGGCTGCTGCCGAGGCGCAGGACTTGGCTGACGCCGACGCGCCGGCTGATACCGCTGCGGAGGCGGACGGCAATGCAAGAGCCGACGGCGATGCAGCGGTCGCAGCCCTTGACGCCGCGCCGGCCAACGCGGCGGCGCCCGTCCCGGCAATTACCGCGGGCGCCTGGCTGGACACGTTCCGCGCCGACATGCGCGCCGTGCTGCTGGCCGAATTGGATGTTCGTTTACAACCGGTCGAAGGGTTGCTTGCCGCCCTTCGCACCAGCTAATTAGGACACTATGTCCAAGACTCTGATCAATATCGTGGTTTTCCTGGCCGGACTGGCCGTTGTGGGCTGGATCGGCGCCGGATACGCGGGAACGAACCCGCTGGCGCTGGCCGTGACGCTGCTGATCGGCGTCTGTTACCTGGCCGGCGCGCTCGAGCTGCTGCGCTACCAGCAGGCAACGACTGCCCTGTCACGCGCCGTGACGGACATCAAGGAAGCGCCCGGCAGCCTGGGCGCCTGGCTGGACAAGGTGCCGGCCGGCCTGCGCAACGCAGCGCGCCTGCGTATCGAAGGTGAGCGCGTGGGCCTGCCCGGCCCGACGCTGGCGCCCTACCTCGTCGGCCTGCTGGTTCTGCTGGGCATGCTCGGCACCTTCCTCGGCATGGTCGTCACGCTGCGCGGCACCGGCCTTGCGCTTGAAAGCTCCACCGATCTGGCCGCGATCCGCGCGTCGCTGGCCGCACCCGTCAAGGGCCTGGGCTTTGCGTTCGGCACCTCGATCGCTGGCGTCGCCGCGTCCGCCATGCTGGGCCTCCTGGCGGCACTGTGCCGCCGCGACCGCGTCCACGCGGCGCAACTCCTGGACACCCAGGCCGCGACCACGCTGCGTGTGTATTCGCAAAGCTACCAGCGCGAAGAATCCTTCAAGCTGCTCCAGCGCCAGGCTGAAGTGATGCAACGTCAGGCGGAAGC
The DNA here is from genome assembly GCF_002388205.1 of Achromobacter sp. UBA4530. Classification (NCBI taxonomy): domain Bacteria; kingdom Pseudomonadati; phylum Pseudomonadota; class Betaproteobacteria; order Burkholderiales; family Alcaligenaceae; genus Achromobacter; species Achromobacter sp. UBA4530. Next base: position 162,509 of record NZ_DGMA01000008.1, read on the forward strand.
GATGCCCGCCATCGTCGGCCAGCTGGAATCCATGATGAAGAGCATGGAACAGCAGAATCAGGCGCTGAACGAACGGCAGATCGCCAGCCAGACCGCCTTCCAGGGCAAGGCCGAAGCCGCCTACGCCCGCCTCGCATCCGTGATGGAACAGTCCATGAAGGACAGCGTGGCGCAAAGCGCGCGCTCCGCCGGCGAAGCGCTGCAGCCCGTCGTGCAAGCCACCATGGACAGCCTGTCGCGCGAAACCGCCACGCTGCAGGACACGGTCTCGCAGGCCGTGCGCCAGCAACTGGAAGGCCTGACCGCCGGCCTGCAAGCCGCGACGAGCGACGTTGCCGGCATCTGGAGCCAGGCAGTGGCCGGCCAGCAGCGCGCCAGCGAGGCCATGGCCGAAGACCTGCGCGCCTCGCTCGACCGCTTCGCCCAGACCTTCGAGCAACGCTCAGCCAACCTGCTGGACAGCGTGTCGGCGCGCCTGGAAGCGTCGTCCGGCAACATGTCGCAAGCCTGGACCGACGCGCTGTCGCGCCAGCAGCAAGCCGGCGAGAAGCTGGCGGGCGACAACCTGCAGGCGCTCACCGCCGCGGCAGCCAGCTTCGAACAGCATTCCGCATCGCTGCTGCGCACCCTGAACGCCTCGCACGCCGCGCTGCAAACGGATCTGGCCTCGCGCGATCAGCAGCGCCTGGCCGCCTGGACCGAAACGCTGGGCGCGATGGGAGCCACGCTGCGCCAGGAATGGGAGCAGTCTGGCGCGCAAGCCGCCGCCCGCCAGCAGGAAATCAACGACACCTTGGCGCAGACCGTGCGCGACGTGGCCGAGCAGGCCGCGGCGCAAGCTGCGCTGATGGAAGGCGTGTCGGCCCGCATGGAAGCCGCCGCCAACGGCGTGTCGGACCAATGGACCCGCGCCCTCGCCCGCCAGGAAGAATCCAGCGGCAAGCTGGCCGCGGGCAACCAGGCGGCGCTCGAAGCCGCCACGGCGGCATTCGAACAGCACGCCGCCTCGCTGCTGCGCACGCTGGACCAATCGCACACCGAACTTCAGGCCGCCTTGGCCGCCCGCGACGAAGACCGCCTGGCCGTCTGGAGCAATACGCTCGGCGCCATGACCGCCAAGCTGGGCCAGGAATGGGAACAGGCCGGCGCGAACACCGTGGCCCGTCAGCAGGAAATCAACGACGCACTGGCCGAGACCGCGCGCGGCATCACCGGCCAGACCGAGGCGCAGGCCCGCTTGCTGCAGGATGTGTCCTCACGCCTGGAAACCGCGGCAGGCAGCGTCACGCAAGCCTGGCGCGACGCGCAAACGCGGCAGGAAGACCTGGGCAAGCAACTGGCCGCCGACAACCAGCGCGCGCTGGAAACCGCCGCGGCCACCTTCGGCCAGCATGCCGACGCGTTGCTGCGCACGCTGGATCAATCGCACGCCGACCTGCAAACCGCGCTGGCCTCGCGCGACGAGGAGCGTCTGGCCGCCTGGACCGGTTCGCTGACGGCCATGGCGGCCAAGCTGGGCGAGGAATGGGAACAGGCCGGCACGCAAGCCGCCCTGCGCCAGCTCGAAATCAGCGACGCGCTCGCTCAGACCGCCCGCGACATCACTGCCCAGACGCAGCAGCAGGCCGCCCTGCTGGAAAGCGTGTCGACGCGCCTGGAAACGGCAGCCGGCGGCGTCACGCAGGCCTGGACCGATGCGCAGGCCCGCCAGGAAGAAACCGGCCAACAACTCGCCCGCGACAATCGCCAGGCGTTGGAAACCGCGTCCGCCGCCTTCGGCACGCAAGCCGCCGAGCTGCTTCAGACGCTGGAACAATCGCACACTGCCCTGCAAACGGCGCTGGCGGCCAACGACGAGGAGCGCCTTACCGCCTGGACCGGCAAGCTGGCGGCCATGGCCGACGCCCTGCGCACCGAATGGCAGCAGGCCGGCGCACAGGCCGCCGGTTTGCAGCAGGAAATCTGCGACACCCTGAGCCTGACCGCGCAGGACATCACTGCCCAGACGCAGGCCCACGCCAGTGAAACCATCGCCGAGATCGGCCGTCTGGTTCAAGCGGCTTCTGAAGCGCCCCGCGCCGCCGCCGAGGTCATCGGCGAACTGCGCCAGAAGCTGTCTGACAGCATGGTGCGCGACAACGACATGCTGCAGGAGCGCAACCGCCTGCTTGAAACGCTGAGCACGCTGCTGGACGCCGTCAACCACACCGCCGCCGAGCAGCGCACCGCCGTGGACGGGCTGGTCGCCTCGTCGGCCGACATGCTGGAACGCGTGGGTGCGCAGTTCACCGCGCAGGTCGAATCCGAAACCGGCAAGCTGTCCGACGTGGCGTCGCTGGTCACCAGCAGCGCCGTCGAAGTCGCCAGCCTGGGCGAATCCTTTGGCGCGGCCGTGCAGGCCTTCGGCGAATCGAACGACAAGCTTACGGCGCATCTGCAACGCATCGAAGCCGCGCTGGACAAGTCCATCGCGCGCGGCGACGAGCAGCTTTCCTACTACGTGGCGCAAGCCCGTGAGGTCGTCGACCTGAGCCTGATGTCGCAGAAGCAGATCATCGAGAACCTGCAGCAGTTGGCCGCCCAGCGCGCCACCGCCGGAGCGGAAACGGCATGAGCGAGGATATCGACGGCGGCGTGGAGGCAACGGCGCCCGCCTGGGCCGTCTTCGGCGACCTGATGTCCGTGCTGCTGGGCGCCTTCGTCCTCATCCTGGTCAGCGTCGTCGCGGTGCAGTTGCAGCTGTCGACGCAGCTGGAAGAAGAGGTCAAGCAGCGCCAGGAAGAAACCCATCGCCGCGAAACCCTGGAACAGGCGCTGGCGGGCCCCCTGGCCGCCGGCCGCGTGACGCTCATCAACGGCCGCATCGGCATCAGCGGCAGCGTGCTGTTCGCGCTGAACTCCGACCAACTCCAGCCCGAGGGCCGCGAGATCCTGAAAACCCTGATCGAGCCGCTGTCCGCCTACCTGAAGACCCACAACGAAATCCTGATGGTCAGCGGCTTTACCGACGACCAGCAGGTGCGCGAAGGCAACCGCCGCTTCGCGGACAACTGGGACCTTTCCGCCCAGCGCGCGCTCACGGTGACGCGCGCCCTGATCGACGAAGGCGTGCCGTCGTCAACGGTGTTTGCCGCGGCGTTTGGCGCCGAGCAACCCGTGGCGTCGAACGCCGACGAGGAAGGCCGCGCCAAGAACCGCCGCGTGGAAATCACGCCCATCCCCAAGCCGTCCAACGAAGCGGGTAAGCCCGGTGAACAGTGACGGCAGCCGCGCTGAGAGCCTGAATGCACGTGCGGTGCTGGACGCCTGGCGCGCCAGCGGCGCGGATCGCCTCAACCCGCTGCGCTTTCACCTGATCGACGCACTAGACCGCCGCGCGGCCGCGTACGACGGCGCGGTGCGTCAGCGGCTGGACGAGCGGCTTGCGGGTCTGATCGCGGCGTATGAGGGGGAGTTGATCGGCGCGGAGGATGCGGCTGCGGATGCAGGCGCTGAGGCTGATGCAGAGGCCTCGCAAGACGCCGAGTGGGGTGGACCGCTGGCCGAGTTGATCGCCTATCTTGGCTCCGACGATTTCCGCGACCCGCTAGGCCTGCGCGCCGCCTACCCCGAGTTGCCGCTGCTCGATGAATTCCGCGCGCTTTGGTCCCGCTTCAGCGCCGACCGCCAGGTCCGCCAATCGCAGGAACGGGTCCACAAGAACGCCGGCCCGCTCAACTCGAACCAGCTCGTGCACCGCGCGCTGACCCTGATGCGCGAGATGTCGCCCGGTTACCTCCAGCAGTTCGTGTCGTACACCGACGCGCTGATGTGGATGGAACAGATGACTGCCGCGGCCGCCCCCGTACCGAAGGATGCGCCGCGCGCGGGCGCAGCCAAAAAGTCCACGCGCGCCAAGCCGCGCAAGGAAATCAAGGAAAGCAAGGAAGCCTGAGGGCCGATTTGCACGCGCCCTCAGGCCGCAGTACGATACGTTCCATATACAAAACATATACGGAACATCCACTATGGGTATCGTCAAGATTTCCGAGCAGATGCATGAGAACCTGCGCGTCGCCAGCGGCGCCCTCAGCCGCTCGATCAATTCCCAGGCCGAACACTGGATGCGCATCGGCATGCTGTCCGAGCTCTACCCCGAACTGCGCCACGCCGACATCTGCCAATTGCTGATCCGCATCGATCAGGCAGAAGGCTTCACCATCGCCTCCCTCTCGCAAGGGTTGCCGCAACCCTTACAGCAGGAGGCCGCATAAATGGCCAAGAAGGTTTCCATCAAATCGGCCGCCGACATCGAAATGGCCCGCAAGGCGGGCGCCATGGCGGCCGAAGTGCTGCACATGATCGGCGAACACGTCCGTCCCGGCGTCACCACCGATGAGCTCGACCGCGTCTGTCACGACTACATCGTCAACGTGCTGAAAGCCACGCCCGCCAACGTCGGCTACCACGGCTTTCCCAAGACCATCTGCGCGTCGGTCAACCACGTCATCTGCCACGGCATCCCGTCGGCCAAGGTGCTCAAGAACGGCGACATCCTGAACATCGACGTGGCCGTCATCAAGGACGGCTGGTTCGGCGACACCAGCCGCATGTACTACGTCGGCCAGCCCAGTCCGCTTGCGCGCCGCCTGGTCAACACCACGTACGAAGCCATGCGCGCCGGCATCATGGCCGTCAAGCCCGGCGCCACGCTGGGCGACATCGGCCACGCCATCCAGACCGTCGCCCATCGCGAGCACTTCAGCATCGTGCGCGAATACTGCGGCCACGGCATCGGCCAGATCTATCACGACGACCCGCAGGTGCTGCACTACGGCCGCCCCGGCGAAGGCCTGGTGCTGCAGCCCGGCATGATGTTCACGATCGAGCCCATGATCAACGCCGGCAAGCCGCAGACCAAGCAACTCCCCGACGGCTGGACGGTCGTCACCAAGGACCGCTCGCTGTCCGCGCAATGGGAGCACATGGTCGTCGTTACCGAGACCGGCTACGACGTGCTGACCACCTGGCCCGACGGCTTCGGCGACTACCCCCCGATTCCCTGATCGGGACGCGTCCCAGCAAGGACCGGAGTGCAGGGCCGCAAGGGTACGATCATCATCGTGCCCTTGCCGTTTCTGCGGCGCCCGCCGCCCCGTCCATGCCCGCCCTGCCCTCCGCTTTCCGCCGCCTCGCGGCGTCGAACCTGGCCGCACAGTTCTCCGAGCAGATCGCGCTCGCCGCCGCGCCGCTGTATGCCGTGCTGGCCTTGGGCGCCACCGCCGCGCAGACCGGCTACCTGCAAACCGCGCAGACGCTGCCGTTCCTATTGCTGTCCCTGCCCGCCGGCGTGCTGGCCGACCGGATGTCGCGCCGCTCGCTGATGACCGCCGCCGAGGCCGTGCGCGCGGCAAGCCTGATCGTGCTGCTGGCGCTGTTGTGGTCCGGCGGCCTCAGCCTGCAATGGCTCGCCGCGCTGGGCTTCGCCGGGGCGGTGGGCACCGTCGCCTACAACGTGGCGGCGCCTGCGTTGGTGCCCAAGCTGGTTCCGCCTGGTGAACTCTCCAATGCCAACCGCTGGCTGGAACTGGCGCGCAGCGCCGCGTTTTCGGCCGGCCCTGCGGCGGGCGGCGCGCTCGTGGGGTGGATGGGCGCCTCCACCGCCTATGTGCTCGCGACCACACTGTCGCTGCTGGCCGCAGTCTTTCTGGCAGGCTTGCCGCAGGACGCACCGAAGACGGCCCAACGCCGTCATCCGCTCACCGAATTGCGCGAAGGCGCCGCCTTCGTCGCCACCCATCCCCTGCTGCGTCCGGTCCTCCTGACCGCCCTCTTTTTCAATACCGCCTGGTTTGTCCTGCTGGCGATCTACGTCGCCTACGCCGTCGACCGCCTCGGCCTGTCCGCCGCGGGCGTCGGGATTACGCTGGGTATCTACGGCGCGGGCATGCTGGCCGGCGCACTGACCGCCCCGCGGCTCGCCCGCCGCCTGCCGTTCGGCGCGATGATTGGCGCGGGCCCGCTGTCGGCGTTACTGGCCAGCTTCATTCTCTTGTCGACGCTGGTCTATCCGTCAGGGGCATGGGCGGCGGTGGGGTTCTTTCTGTTCGGCGCCGGGCCGATCCTGTGGACCATCACCACCACCACGCTGCGTCAATCGGTGACGCCCAACGCCCTGCTGGGCCGCGTGTCATCCGTCATCGTGACCGCCAACTTCGGCGCGCGGCCCATCGGCGCGTTGATCGGCGCGACGCTGGCGGCGCGGTTTGGGGTGGAGGCGTGTCTTTGGGTGTCGACCGTGGGGTTCTTCATTCAGTTCGCCGTGCTGTTTACGTCCCCGGTACTGCGCTTGCGCCAGCAACCGGAAGCCGTGGCCTCCTGAAATCATTCCGCCTTGCGGGCCCGCGCGCTTGCTTCGAATTCCGCAGCCAGGTCCAGAAGCTCTTGCTTGTACTCGTCCAGACTCCCGCTGTATTCGTCCAGGTACAGATCGCGGCGCGCCTTATTCATTTCTTCAGACGCGACCGCCTGCCTGACGAATCCTGCCAGCCTGTCTCTCACCGGTTCAGGGATGCCCGTCCGCACGGCCACGCTGTAGCTGCTGTGAAATACCATGTCCGGCACGCCGAGTTCTGCGAACGTCTTCACGCCGGGCAGATGCGAGGTGCTTCCTGGCCGCCCGGTATACGCCAACACCTTGACGTGAGGATTGTCCTTGACGTTCTGCGTCGTGCCAATCGTGGTGAAGTAGCCGTCGATCTGCCCGCCCAGGATCGCCGTCAGGCCTTCCGCGCCGCCTTTGAAGGGAATGGGGCGGTACTGCGTCTGAAGGCCTGATGCCAGTCGCGCGGCCAGCGTGGAATAAGTGCCCACGCCCAGGTCGGCGATGCCGATATCCAATTCGCGCTTTGCCCCCTTCAGGTTCTCGAGGCAATTCCAGCCCCTGTCGGCTGGCACGATGAAGGCGTAACTGCTCTGACCTAACGGCGCAAGAATCTCGAAATCCGAAAACGCGTAGCCCGCGCCCGGCGTCGTCAATTTCGCGCTGTAGAACCCTTCGGCATGGACCAACAGCGTGTACCCGTCGGCCGGCCGGCCTTTCACCGCCGTGATGCCGATCGCCGAACCCGCGCCAGGCCGGTTTTCGACGACCACGGGCTGCCCCATGATCGTTCCCAACTGCTGGGCGAACGCGCGCGAGATCGCATCGGTCGCCGCGCCCGGCGGATACGGCACCACGAGCCGCACCGGTTTCGTCGGATAGTCTGTTTGCGCCGTGGCGGAAAACGAACATAGTGCCGTCAGCACCGCGCTACCCAACAGCAATCGAAATGGCGGGCGGATCGACAGACGAATCGTCTGAAGAAACGGCAAGCGAAGCGGCGACCGGCGGCGAAGCGTGAAAGGCATGGCTGGCTCTTCATATGTTGACCCACAAAAAGTGTATAGAGCACCCATCCGTTGATTCAGCCACCATCCCGAAGAACTCTCCTGCAGAAAACGCAGCACTGCGTCATCGCCGTTGCCGACAACGGTGGCCGCGACTTCTTCGTTTCGCGCAGTTCTGAACTGCGGTTTCAGCTATAGCCAATCCGGTACGGCTACCTAGAATTTGAAAGCTCCAACAAATCAAAAAATTATGGAGACGCTGCAATGACCCATCCTTTACCCACACGACGCGCCATCCTGCTCGGCGGCATGCTGATGGGCCTGGGTGTGAACGCTTTTGCTGCCCAAGGCGGCTGGCCGGAGCGCCCCATCCGGCTTGTCGTCGCCGGCTCATCCGGCGCGGGCGGCGACATCTTCGCGCGCCTGATCGCCGCGCCGCTTGCCAAGGCGCTGAACCAGTCCGTGGTCGTGGAAGCCAAGCCCGGCGCCAACGGCATGATTGCGTGCGACACGGTGGCAAAGGCGGCACCAGACGGCTACACCCTGCTGTTCGCCCCCTCCTCCGCCATCCTGCTCAATCCAGTCGTGCTTCCCTCGCTGCCGTACGATCCGGAAAAAGACCTGCTCCCTATCGCCCAGGTCGGGGCCGCCGGAATCCTGCTGGTCGCCAATCCGACCACCGGCTTCAAGAACCTGGCCGACATGGTCGCGTACGCCAAGGCCAATCCCGGCAAACTCGCCTATGGTTCGTGGGGCACCGGCTCGTCCGGCAACCTGGCCATGGAAGGCATCAAGGCGCACTACGGCCTGGACATGCCGCACGTGCCCTACAAGCAGTTGGTTACCGAGAGCACCGACCTGATCGCCAACAACATCAGCGTCGGCTTCATGGACATCGCCTCGCCCATTCCCCACATGCGCAGCGGTAAGCTGGTCGCCCTGGGCCAGACCGGATCGCGGCGCTGGCCCGCGTCGATGGACGTCCCGACGCTGGCGGAACAAGGCTACAGATTTGAGGCGGACGGCTGGTACGGCGTCTTCGCCCCCGCCGGCACGCCGCCCGAGATCATCGACAAGCTGAACGCCGAGATCTATCGCGCGCAGCACACGCCGGACGTGCGGGAAAAAATCGAAGGCCAGAACATGATCGTGCCGGCGGACATGTCTGCAAAGGAATTCGCAGCATCCATCAAACGCGACGCCGTCATCTGGCAGGGGTTGGCTGAAGTGGCCGACCTGAAGAACAAATAGGTCGCGCCTATGGACACATCTTTCAAACTTCCTTTTGCCTCCGATGCCTTGAAGGACCGCGTGGCGGTGGTAACCGGCGCGACCGGCGGAATCGGTCTTGCCATTTGCGAGCATCTGCATGCGATGGGCGCCGCCGTCGTCCAGGTGGATGTCAACGCATGCCCTGCCGGCTCGGATGCCGATGGCCGCCTGAACGTGCGTTGTGATATCTCCGATTCCGATTCGGTTGCCGAGATGGCCAATCAGGTGCGAACCCGATTCGGGCGGTGCGACATACTGGTCAACAACGCCGCCGTCAGCGCGCCGCCGGTGGGACTGGAGGCGCTGCCGCTTGAGCTGTGGGACCGCATCTTCCGCATCAATCTGCGCGGCGCGTTGCTGTGCGCGCAGGCCGTGTTTCCGTTGATGCGGGATCAACAGGGCGGCAGCATCATCAATGTGTCATCGATCTCGGCCCAGACGCCAACCCGGCTCGGCGCTTACGGCACGACCAAGGCGGCGTTGCAGGCGCTGACGCGCCAGATGGCCGTGGAATGGGGACCTCTGGGCATACGCGCGAATTCAATCAGCCCGGGCATGATACGCACGCCACTGTCGGAACCGCACTATCGAAATGAAGGTGTGCTGCATAAGCGCATCGCGAGCATTCCTGCACGGCGGATCGGGTTGCCGGCGGACATTGGCGGCGCCGTTGCGTTTCTTGCCAGCGATGCGTCTTCGTATGTGAATGGACAGGATCTCGTGGTGGATGGAGGTTTCGTCAAGGCATCGTTGACGAATCTCTATGCGACGTGAGGCGGCGGCGGGAAGGCATTCCGCCAACCGCCGTGCACGGGGCGCCGGGCGCTAATCAGGCTCGGGCCCTCGCACTCCCCGCCGACACGTCCTGCAGCGCGGCCGTCAGCAGCGGCTTCCAGGATTCGATATGCCGGGTGATCAACGCGGCAATTGCCTCGGTCTGCCGCGTTTGCGCCAACTCGATCATTTCGTAGTGCTCCGACACGGACGCGCGCTGCCGCTCCAGACCCTCCGGCGAATTGATTCCATACAGCCGCATGTCGGCTCTCAGGTCCATGATCATTCGTGTCAGCAGCGGATTGTTTGCGCGCGACACCAACGCTTCATGGAACCGGCGGTCCGTTTCGATGTAATCAGCGACACTGCCTGCCTTGACGGCGGCGGCAACCGCATCGGCCAGCTCAATCAGCGGCGCCGCGTCGGTGAGACCCGCCCGCGCAATTGCGACGAGCGCCCCCGATTCGAGCATGATGCGCACGTCAAAATGGTTCTCCAGGTCCTTGGGCGTGGCCGCTTCCACACGGAACCCCCGATTGCGCAGCGGCGCGACCAGGCCCGTGCGGCTCAGCTCCAGCAATGCCTCGCGCACCGGGGTCGTGGACATGCCCATCTCGGTCGCCACTGCCGGCACGGAATAAATGGTGCCCGGTGCCGCTTCGCCCGACACGATGCGGGAGCGCAGTTGCGCCAGCACCATTTCACGCAAATTGGTGGCGCTTTCCATCGAGATCCCCTGGAAAAAATCGAACCGTCACTATATCAAATCCCTTGCAGTAGCGCGTGACGCGCTATATAAATGCGTCACGCGCTACCTGATGCGCTCGCCCCGGGCCGAGGCGAATTGGCCCAATGGAGACATCTATGGATGAACCCTTGAAGCGCCACGTCTGCCTTGGCTGTGGCTTTCTGTACGACGAAGCCCTGGGGCTGCCCGAACACGGCATTGCGCCAGGAACCCGATGGGCAGACATCCCCCACGATTGGGTCTGCCCCGACTGCGGCACCCCAAAGAGCCGGTTCGAAATGGTCGAACTTCCGTACGCCAGCGCCGAAGCCGCCGCGCACGCCCTCGTCTGAACGCCTGCCGAGAACTCATCATGAACAAAGACTTTGTGCTGCGCGCGCACGACCGCGGCTTTGAAAAATTTCTGTCGACGGGCGAAGCGTCCAGCTATATCGCCGGCCACCCCGAAGGCATGGTGACCCGCCATTCCAGCTTCAACTTTGGCGCTTACCAAAGCGGCATGCCCGGATTCGGCCGGATCCGCGTTTTTGGCGAGGAAGTATTCAGTGGCACCGGTAGCGGCTACAACATGCACCGCCACCATGACTTCATCATTTGCGCGTTCGTTCTGGCGGGCACGCTGACGCACGTGAACACGGTAGGCAACATCGATCAACTTGGACCGAACGACTTCTACGCCTTCTCTGCCGGCTCCGGCGGCAAGCATTCCGAATTGAATCTGGCCAGCACCGATATGCAAGTGCTGTATCTGTGGCTCTTGCCCGACCGCCTGCTGACGCCGCCTTCCTATACGCGCAGCCACTTCGACGCGAGCACGCGCCGCAATCAGCTTACGCAACTGGTGGGCAACGCCGACGGCGCCTTGCGAATCGGCCAGGACGTATCGGTTTCAAGGTTGATGGCCGACCAGGCAATGCACCTGCAATACACGCCCAAATCCAATCGTCATGGCGTGTATGTGTTCATGCTGGACGGAGAGGCCAGCGTCGATGACATCACGCTGGCCCGCCGCGATAGCCGAGGCGTTTGGGGCGATCGCCCCATCACGATTCAGACGGACGGTGAAGGCGCCGATCTCCTCATTATTGAAACCATCCAGTAACGCCTTCCAGATCAACCTGCATTGCAAGCGGCGCTTGTATTCACACGCCGCTTGCCCCCCGTCTGGGGGATGCGAGGAGAATGTCATGCCAGTGATTCAGCTGTATTACGCAAAGGGGATGCTCGCCCCCGCCAGCAAGAACGAAATGGGCAAGCGGCTGACGGAGGTGCTGTTGACGATGGAAGGCGGCGCCCGCACCCCGGGCGGCTTGGCCTTCGCGTCGGTGCTGTTCACCGAAGTGCCCGCCGAAGACTGGTGGGTTGGCGGTAAGATCGACGACACGCCCATCCGCACCCACGGCCGCCTGCTCGCCCGCGTCAGCATTCCTGAAGGCTACATGAGCCAGCAGCACAAGTCCGAGGTCCACGCCTCGGTACACGCAGCCATGATGGAAAGCCTGGGCGCCACGCGCCAAGACGGCAGCGGCGCATTGGTCATCATCGAGGAAGTGTCGGAAGGCAATTGGGGCGCGGGCGGACACACCATCAGCCTCGCCGCCATTGCCAACACCGTCGGGCTTGCCAAGGACGGCGAGCGTTTCAAGTGGGTCGAAGCCTATTTCCAGGCCAAGGCCAGACAATATGCAGCGTCGCATTACCCGCCAGGCACCGGCGGCCTGCTGCCGGCACTGTCCGCCACCTCTGCGACGCAGGGAGAATGACGATGGCCTTCGAGTTCACCGCCTGCGGAACCCAGGCCCCATTTTTGCTGTCCCTGTTGTACAGCGCCGGCAGCGGGCCGGCGTCATAACAGGAGTCACATGAATGACACGATCCCACCATCTCCGGCTGAGCGCACTCTGCGCGGGCGTGGCGCTTGCCGGCAGCGCCATCGCGGCAGACGCCCCCAACGTGCCGGACTACGGTCCCAACCTGGAGCGCTTTGAGTATCCGCACGAGGTCAAGCGGCTGGCGCTGGACACGCAAGGCCAGAAGCTGTCGATGGCCTACATGGATGTGGCCGCCGCCAAGCCCAACGGCAAGACCGTCGTGCTCATGCACGGCAAGAATTTCTGCGGCGCCACCTGGGACGCCAGCATCGCCGCCCTGAGCCAAGCCGGATACCGCGTCGTCGTGCCCGACCAGATCGGCTTCTGCAAATCCGACAAGCCGCAGGCCTACCAGTTTTCGTTTCATCAACTGGCCGCCAACACCCACGCCCTGCTCGATCATTTGAAAATCGACCGCGCCAGCATTGTCGGCCACTCCATGGGCGGCATGCTCGCCGCACGTTACGCGTTGATGTACGGCCCGCAAACCGACGCCCTGGTGCTCGTCAATCCCATCGGCCTCGAAGACTGGAAACAGAAAGGCGTGCCCTACCGCAGCATCGACGACTGGTATCAGCGCGAGCTCAAGGCCAACTTCGAGGGCATGAAGAAGTACCAGCTGGGCACCTACTACGCCGGCCAATGGCGCGACGACTACGACAAGTGGGTCCTCATGGCCGCCGGCATGCTGCAAGGCGAAGGCCGCGAACGCGTTGCGTGGAACCAGGCGCTGACCTACGACATGCTCTACACGCAGCCCGTCGTGCACGAGTTCGGTCAGATCGCCGTGCCTACCACGCTGCTCATCGGGGAAAAGGACAACACCGCCCCCGGCAAGGACGCCGCGGCGCCCGAGGTGGCAAAACAGCTCGGCAACTATCCTGAGCTGGGCCCGAAGGCGGCCAAGGCCATCCCGAATGCAAAGCTCGTCACGTGGCCGGAGCTTGGCCATTCCCCGCAGGTACAGGATCCGAAGCGGTTCAACGAAGCGTTGCTGAAGGCGCTGCCGGCGGCGAAGGGTTAAGGCATGTGTTGCTGACAAACGCCGCCACCCGCGAGACCACATCCCCGCATCCGCGGCCCATCGTGACTACGTGACGGCGATCTGTCAGCAACTGCAGTTGCACATTCGTGTTGCGCGCCCCCTTCAAAATCTTGAACGCGTTCGATACCGGCGCAACGTCATCCTGCCGCGCATGAATGACAAGGCACGGAGCGCGCAGCATGAGCAAGTGCCGCGATACCGAGGCCGCCAGTTTGCGCATCTCGGCAAGCGCCCCCCAGGGGAGGCGCGGCAAGCCCGCCGCGCGCTCCCGGCGCTGAAGCGCCCGATGCTGGCCGATGCCCAGTGCCCTCGCGGCCAGCAGCCATAAGGCCACCCTCACGCGTTGCGGAACCGTCCGGCCGTCATGACGAAATACGGGCGACAGCGCCAGCACACCGGCCACGTGGAACGGCCGTTCCTGCGCAAGGGCGAGCGCCAGCACGGCCCCCGTGGACACGCCGCCGACGATCACGCGATCAACCCGGCTCGCCAGCACATCCGCGCCACGCCGCACGCTGGCCAACCAATCCAGCCACCCGGCGCCCGCCAGATCCTGCACAGAGCCGCAGTGCCCCGCCAGCTTGACCACGAGCACCGCGTAACCGTACCGATTCAGGCCGCGCGCCAGCTCGTGCAGCTCGCTTGGCAGGCCACCCACCCGATGAATCAGAAGGACGCCCGTGCGTCCGTGTTCGCCATGGCCCGCCAGCAGATGCTCGCCGGCCATGGGTTCCAAAGGCTGCGGCGTTTCACCGTACGCCGGAATCGGGCCATCGGCCGGCCGCGCGCATCCCACCGGACCACCTTCCGCCACCTTGCAGGTTGCGTCGACCACATTCATGCAGACGCCTCCTGGCACTTGTGGCCGTCAGAGGGCAAGCTGGCGCCCATGGCGCGCCGATACGCCGCGAGCGTGCGTAGCATCTGTTCGCCCAGGCGCAGATGCGTATCCGCGAACGCCCGCGCATTGGCGACGATGGCGTGGGTACGCCAGGGCCGGTTTCGAATCTGCATGATGCAGTCGGCATAGCCCCCTATATCGCCGCGCGCAGCCAGCCAGCCTGTCCGGCCGGGCACGACGATCTCCGGCAAGCCGCCCACATCGCTGGCAACGACAGGCCGGGCTGCGGCAAACGACTCGGGCACGATACGCGACCAGGCTTCCGTTGCGGATGGAACCAGCACGACATCCGCCGCGCGGATCATGTCAGGCACATCGGTGCGGTGACCGGCAAACACCACATAGTCCGAAATGCCAAGATCGATCGCCAGACGGTAAAGCGCATAGGCATAGGGTTGAGTGCGAGCGGTCGCCATGCCCACAACGAGCGCCACCGCCGGCACCCCTCGGATGCGCAGGCGTTGCACGACGTGAAGCAGATCAGCCTGTCCTTTTTCTGGCCGCAGCATCCCGATAGTGGCGACGACGTATGCGGCTCTGGGCGTGGGCACCCCGAGGGCGCGACGGATGTGCAGGCTCGCATCGAGCGCGTCATTGGGCGAAAAGAACGGGTCCCCGGCCCACTCCCCGACAACGCTGATCCTGTCTTCAGCGGCCAACCGGGCCGCCAGCAGCTCCTGTTTGCCGACTTCACTGGTTGCGATGACGTGATCGCACCCGATCGCCCATTCCAGCCGGCGGCGCAGGGAGGAACGCATGGGTTTGGCGAAGTGACGCGTCCGGACGACGGCGCACAGGTCACGGCAAAGCGCGGCGGTCTTCGCGTCGGCACGGCTGTGACTGTCGATGACCTCAATGCGAAGGGTTCGGATGGCCCGGCGAAGCGCCAAGACGGTCCGGATCGAGTACGCGGGATTGAAATCGATGTCCACGGTCGTCAGCTTGCGCTCGCGCGCGGCGTGGCTGACGGCACTGTTCGAGGGCGAGGCGATCGCGACTTCGTAGCCACGGTCGTGCAGCCAGCTAGCCTGCTCCAGCGTGCGGAACTCCAGGCCGCCGAGGCTGCGCTCAGCGAGCGTATGCAGAATGCGCATGATGATCCAGTACATCCAGGCAGGCAGGAAGCACCTCACCGGGCGTGATCGAGTTGATGCCGCTCTGGGGGTGCCGTGGAACGACGAACGCCGACCCGGGCCGTTGCCAGAACCACTCGGGATTCGCCTCGTTGAAGATGCCGACATAGGGCACACAAGCGCCCTGCGCGATATGCGAGGGACCGCAGTCATTGGCCACCACCAGGCGCGCGCGCAACATGACGGCGCTCAATTCCGAAATGGGCCGGCAATAGGCAATGGAAAAGTCGGGCCGTTGCATCGCCTGCAGGGCTTCCCGCTCGGCGTTTTCCTGCTGCCCAAGCACGAACAGAAAGCGGGCGCCGGCGCCCAGCAGCGGCTTGAGCCTATCGGCCAGCCTCACGTAGTTTGCAAGGCTCCAACGCTTGAAAGCGCCCGCGCCGCCCCCGGGGATCATCACCACGTCGGCGCCCAGCACCGAGTGCACGTGTGGACGAGCGAGCATCTGGAAGCACGCGCGCGTCGCGCCTTGCAGGTCGAACGGCCGATATGCGGCCAGCACGCGCAGATTGGCCTGGCCGATGTATTCCGTGACGTCCTTGCGGTGGCAATGCGTCCAGGCCAGGTCGCTGATCCGGGCGTTGCGGAACCCCAAACGGATCGACGGCGGGCGCAGCAGGTTGACCACGCCGAAGCGCTCGCTGCTGTGATGCAGGCTGACGGACATGCGCGTTTCTTTTCTCAGAGTGTGCAGATAGTCGAAAAACGTAGCCGCGCGCACGAACTCATCTACCCAGGGCAACGCGCGGTAGAAGCTGCCCACGTCGTCACGCGCGACCACCTTGATGCGGCGCGACGGCCACCATGTCTTGAGCTGATACAGCGTCGGCATGGCGACGATCTGGTCGCCAAGCTGCGGCTTGCTTCTGACATACACAACGATTTCCGACACCTGCGGCCTCCCTGCTGATTGCGCGGCCGGTCGGCCGCTGGCGGGCAATGTATCGGCAGGTGGCCGGCATAATTCCGGCGTCCTTTGAACAATTGTGAAGAAGTTTGCACGGCCCTTTGAACAACTTCACAAGTTGTCCGCGGCGCATTGCGACAGGCGCCCCGGGCGGCGACTACATGCCATGCCTGGCCTGGCGCATCAGGCGCATCGTCAGCGTCGCAACCGAGCCGACCAGCGCCTCGCCCGAATCCGCGTTGCTCATGACCATCACGGCAAGTCTGTCCTGCGGCGCAACGACCCACCGCGAGTGGAACGCTTCCGTCGCACCGCTATGGTCGCGTAGCGAAGTCGCGCTCACCAATTCGTCGCCGCAAGGCGCGGCCAGCCATGACAAAGCAAAGCGGCAATCCAGATCCATGCTGCTAACGGCCACGGTTTCCAAACCCAGCAACGTCTGCGCGGATCGCTCGGACAGCACCTGCCCCGCCCCGGATCCGGCGCCGGCTCTGCCTTGCCCGAACAGCATGCTGGAAAAGCGCGCCATCTCGGACGCGCTCATCCACAGGCCATCTGCCGCCGCGTTCGGCTGTGGCGCTTCCGCCCAGGGCAGGCCGCGCCGGTAGCCGGCCGCCCGCTGCCCCTTCATGCGCTCGTGCAGATGAAATCCCGCGCGCGGCATGTTCAGGGGTCGAAGAATGGTGCGCCTCACGTACGCGTCAAGCGGTTCTTGTGCCGCATGCGCCACCAGGTCGCCCAGCAAGGCATACGCCATGTCGGCACGGGCTCGGCCCATCGTGTCTTCCAGCGTGGCCGGATGCACGCCCAGCAGCGTGCGAGCGGTGAAGGGCGCAGCATTCATCCACTGCGCGGCGTTGCGGCGCGATTCGAGGCGCCCGTACGTCAAGGCGTCGTCAGCCGGCCGGTCCAGCGACAGCAAGCCGTCGTCCGCGGCGCGAAGCACGGCCGCCGCGGTGACGACCTTGCTGACGGCGCCCATGCGATACAGCGTGTCGCCGGTCGCCCGTCGATGCCGTGCCGTGTCCGCGTACCCGAAACCCGTGCTCCAGACGATGCGCTGATCGTCCACGACCGCAATGGAGAGGCCGGGAACCTTGGACACGTCCATTTCGTAAGGGATGCGCTCGGTCAGGTAATCGACCACTGCCGCATAGTCCCCTTTCTGGATCGTCGCGGGCGCGGCGGGTGGCAACCCCTGGCAACCGCCCACGGCGACGAAGAGCGATCCGATGGCAATCAGGCGGGCAAGCGAGAACATGGATGACGGCAACCCCGTGAAAGAGAAATGCCGAGATGCTATCGATGCGCGACCGCGCGATCCTTCCTGCTTTGTAGGGAGTTTGTGAAGATCTTTGCGCGTGCGTTGTGCGCGCGCCAGGTCGAGTCAGGCGGCGTGCCAACGGATAACGAAGCGGGCGCCGCCCAGCGGACTGTCGGACACCAGCGCCTCGCCGTTGTGCCATCGGGCCACACGGCGCACGATGGCCAATCCCAGTCCCGTCCCCCCGGTGCCGCGCGCGCGGCTCTCGTCGAGACGGATGAAGGGATCAAAAACCCGCTCACGATCCGCAGGCGGCACGCCGGATCCGTCGTCATCCACCGTCAGCACGTAAGTCCGCGGCTCTGGACTGGCCAGTCCAACCTGAACGTTTCCGCCGGCATGCCGGATGGCGTTCTGCAGCAGGTTGAGCAACGCGCGCGTCATGTAACGCGGATGCAGCCGGACTTCGCCCGCATCACAGTGCGTCACCTCGCAATGCACACGCGCCCGCTCAGCCTCAAACGACGCGTGCTGCACAACGGAATCGAGCCAGCCGCGGGCATCCTGGGGCTGTAGCGGGATGTCGTCGCGCTTGTGTTCCAGGCGGGCGTACATCAGCAACTCCGATGCCATGCTGTCCAGCTCGGCGACATCGTTCTTCATTTCCTCGACAAGACGCTTGCGCGCAGCGGGGTCGGCCTCTTGCTCGATCATGTCCAGTTCGAACGACAACCGGGCGATGGGCGTTCGCAGTTCGTGCGACACCGCGTTGGTCAGCTCGCGCTGATTGCTGATCAGCGCACTGATGCGATCGGCCATCTGGTTGAACGTGTCGCCCAGCCCACGGATGCTGGAAAACCGCGACAATTCGGCGCGCACACGCAGGTCGCCCTGTCCCATCCGTTGCGCGGCGGTCTTCAGCGCTTCCAGATCGCGCCAGACCGGCAGCGCCCACACCAGCATGAATCCACACAACATCACGCCCAGGGCGGCGTAGATGGCGACGATCACCCACGTGCCGACCAGCGGCTCGGGCGGCAGCTTGACCATCAGCCACTGCGCGCCCGGACCGGGTATGGCGGCCACGAAGCTCATCTGGTCGTCGCGCAGGAAGAATCCGCCGGCGTCGATGGTGCGGCGTTCCACATCGGTCAGCGCAAATTCCGCCGCGTTGTAGTCGGCCGGATTCAGGACCTGCAACGCCAGTCCGTAATGGGGCGCCAACGTGTTGCGCACGTAGTCGGGGCGCGCCTCGGGCGGCACATGTGCCAGTTCCTGCTTCAGGCTGTGCAACTGACCGCGCACGGCCTCACGCGTGTAGTTCGCCGTCTCGGACTCAAAGAGATAGTTCGCCGCCCGGTCCACCACTTCGTTCGACAGCACGAACCCGATGGCCAGCACCACGAAAATGCGCAGGACGAACCTAAGCATTGCCCAGCTCGTGGACCTTGGGCGAGAACAGGTAGCCCTTGCCCCAAATGGTCTTGATGCGCGCCGGGTCACGCGGATCGTCGTCCAGCTTGCGGCGCAATTTGCTGATGCACACGTCCACGGTGCGATCGAGCCCGTTGAACTCGATGCCGCGCACGGCGTTGAGCAGATCGTCGCGCGTCAGCACTTGGCCGGCCTGGCTAGCCAACGCCCACAACATTTCAAATTCCAGCGTCGTCAGGTCGACCTCTGCGCCGGCCAGCACGACCGCGCGGGTCTGGCGGTCGATCGACAACGGTCCGAACACCAGGAGTTCAGGCTGCGTTTCAGCCTGGTTGTGACGACGCATCAGGGCGCGGATCCGCGCCAGCAGAACACGCGGTTCCACGGGCTTGATGACGTAATCGTCTGCGCCGGATTCCAGACCCAGGATTTGATCCACGTCGTCTTCGCGGGCAGTCAGCATCAGGATCGGCGCAGACGAGAACGCCCGCAGATCCCGGCAGACCTGCAGGCCGTCCCGGCCAGGCAGCATCAGATCCAGAATGGTGATGGCCGGCTCGTGACGACGAAACGCATCCACCGCATGATCACCACGATACGCCTGAACAACATTGAATCCGTGCTGTTCCAGAAACTGCGCGATCAGGCGCGCCAGCTTCGCATCGTCTTCGACTAACAAGGCCTTGGTCATGGTGTGGAGACAGAGTTTCATGCACCGGCACAGTGCATTTTGGCGGCAAGCATACACCGAAAGAATTTCGGGTCGCGTGGGCGCTGTTGAGGGCAATGGGCGGAGCGGCATGCGTTGTACGCCCCGCGCGCCGCAAACGTGGCGGGGCTTGCAGGCCATACAAACCGTCAGAATTGTTACCGGTCGCCCGTGTACCCATCTGATACATTGGCGCCTCAAAAATCATGAAAAAGCGAGGCCAGCCTCACCGCGCGGCAGCCGCCGTGCGCGAGACATGCACGCACAACGTCAAGCAACAACGTGCCGCGTTCAAGCGCCTCAGTCTCAATCGTCGATCTTCGGGGTAACAATCAAAATGAGAAAAATTGCACTGCTTGTGGTTTTGCCTGCGCTGCTCGCGGGTTGCACGTCCGCGCAGATGAGCATGATCACCGGCAAGCGGAACAAGACCTACAACGACGTGAATGCAGCATGGGTGGGCAGCACCGAAGAGCAACTGGTTTCCAAGTGGGGACCGCCCAAGAAGAGCTACACGCTTGAAAGCGGTGCAAGAATTATTTCGTACGAAGAAATCTGGGGCCCGATTTCGGCTTATCACGTGTGCGTCGAGAAGTTCATGATCGAAAAGGGCATCGTGACGAAGTGGGGTCTGTCGGGTTGCCCGGCGCGCATGACGGGCTCGATGCCGGCGGAAACGCCGATTCCGCAACCGACGATGTAAAACCCGCGTCGCAGATTCAATACCACCGCCGCTCGATTAGTACCCGGCTCACTTCAAGTCCGGGTACTCGTCGAGCGGCAATCACGACAGGCCCAAGCGCACGGCTTACTCGTTGAGCGACATCGGCCGCGATCCTCCCGGCGGCAGGCCGAACACGCGCCTGATCGCATTCAAAAACGCGCCGTAAGGCCGGCCCAGCACCAGCATCATCACGGCCGCGCCCAATATCCCTCGCACCAGACCCTCGCCCGATGCCCCGCTGATCGCGATGATCGCGGCGTAAACAGGCACCTGGAAAGTCATCAGCGCCACGCTATCCCAAAGCAGCCGGGATACGCGCGTGTCCTTCGCGCGCCGCATTATCCAATCGCGCCAGAGACCGTAAGGCCTACCTACCGGAATCATCAGCGCACCGCCGATCAGCCGCGCGTGGAACACCTGTTCCCACGTCATTCCCGCGATCCAGCGCTCATTGATGATGCCTGTCGTCGTAAAGAACAGGATCAGCGCAACGGTGTCGGCAATATAGGAGCGCGTGGATAGCGGCGAGATGGTCTTGTCCGTCACGTGCCGTTCCCCCGGCATCTGTTCTGCCTGCCGGCGCCCGAATCTGTATATGGCGGCACGTTCCCCGGCCCGCTAGACTGCGACGACCTTCGATTCCGAAAAGCGCCCTGCCCGCGGTAGCCAACATGCTGAAAATATTGGGAAAAGCCTCGTCCATCAACGTGCGTAAGGTGCTGTGGACATGCGCTGAACTGAATTTGCCTTTTGATCGCGAAGACTGGGGCAGCGGTTTCCGGCCCACGTCCGAACCGGAGTTCCTGGCGCGCAATCCCAATGCCATGGTGCCCGTGATCCAGGATGGCGACTTCGTGCTGTGGGAGTCGAACACCATCATCCGCTATCTGGCGGGTCAGTATCAGGGGCAACACCTGTATCCGGCCGAGCCGAAGCGGCGCGCGCGGGTGGATCAGTGGATGGATTGGCAGGCGACGGACCTGAACCGGTCGTGGAGCTACGCCTTCATGGCGCTGGCGCGGCAGTCGCCGGCGCACCGGGACGAGGCCGCCATCGCGGCGTCGTGCCACGATTGGGCGCGGTTCATGGGAATTCTGGACCAGCGGCTGGCGGCCACCGGCGCCTACGTGGCCGGCGACGCGTTCACGCTGGCCGACATTCCGGTGGGGCTGTCCGTGAACCGCTGGTTCGAGACGCCCTTCGAAAAGCCGGCGCTGCCCGCCGTGGCGGCGTACTACGACCGGTTGGCGCAGCGCGAAGGCTACCGGCAGTACGGCCGCAACGGCACGGCTTGACCCTACTTCACCACGCCGCAAACGATACGTCCGCCTCCGCCGCCCAGCGGCTCGGGCTTGTCGCTGTAGTTGTCGCCGCCAGCGTGGATCATCAACGCCCGGCCCTTCACGTCAGCCAGCTTCAGGTGCGGCGCAAGCACGGTTTTCGTCGCGCTGCCATCGGCCGCGACGGTGAGGAACGGCAGGTCACCCTGATGTCCGTCGGTCGCCATCGGCCCCTTGTGCGCCTTGGTGCCCTTGGGATCCAGGTGCCCGCCCGCACCGCCGCCCGGCGCGGTCTTGCCGCTTACCGGGCCGGGCTCGCACGAGCCTTTCTCGTGCACATGAAAGCCGCGCTCGCCGGGCGGCAGGCCTTTCAGGTGGGGCGTGAATTGCAGCCCTTCCTTGGTGTCTTTCAGGGTGATGGTGCCGGCGCTCTTGCCGACGCCATCGGGCGTCAGGAACGACATCGAGACGTCTTCGGCCATCGCCGCGCTGGACGCGCCCGCCAATGCCAGCGCCGTGACAAGCATCGAGAATTTCTTCATGAATTGCCTCCTGGAAAGATGCCCGCAAGCTGCGGGCGGCCATCGGTAAGGCGCGCCTCGCGCAGCCGGCGGCGCAGATGAAGATAGCACCGGGGCCGGGCGGTCCGCCAGAAAACTTCGTTCCTGATACAAGGTTGTGACACGGTGTGGGGAAAGGCCGAAGACCCTGCCTAGCCGTTCACGATCAGGACCACCGCATGCAGCAGCACGCCGATCAGGCCGCCCACCAGCGTGCCGTTGAAGCGGATGTACTGCAGATCGCGCCCCACACTGAGTTCCAGCTCGTCGACCAGATGACGTTCGTCCCAGTTCTTGACGGTGCGCGAAATGTGCTCGGTGACACCAACACGCAACCGTCCGGTCAGACGCCGCGCGCCGCCCAGGATGTGGTTGTTGATGGCTTCTCGCAGGCCGGGGTCTTCGCCAAGCTTGCGCGCCAGCGCCAGCAGCGCGCTTTCCAGATGCGCGGCCAGCGCGGAATGTTCGTCCGCCAGGTCGCGCCGCAGCGCCGCATGGATGTCGTCCCACAGGCCTTGAACGTATTCCTGGACCTTGGGGTGGTCGATGGCGCGCTGCTTCAGGGCTTCGACCTGGCTGGCCAGCGCCGGGTCGGTCTTCAGGCGTTCGATGTAGTTCATCACCCACGCCTCGTAGTCGCGGCGCACGGGGTGGTCGGGCTCGGACAGCACGTCGCGCAGCTCTTCGACCAGCGCGCGCGCCAGGCGGTCGGCCAGGTTGTCGGCGATGTTGTCGACGGACTTGACCACGTCAACGGCGGCGATGATGCGCGGCCATTCCTTGCGGGCGAACTTCACGAGCAGGGTCGACGCGCGCTCCTTGACGTCTTCCTCGGCCAGGTAGCCGCCCAGCCGTTCCATCGCGGCGTCCAGCAGCTCCTGGTGCCGCCCGTCGCGGGTCAACAGGCCCATCACCTCGCCGGCGGTGCCCGCCGCATCCCAGCGGCGCAGATTGCTGACGACGAATTCCTGGATGACACCGCGCACGGCCCGATCGTCCAGCAGGTCCAGCGTCTGCAGCGCCACGCGCCGCGCCCCATCGCTCAGGGCGTGCGCCTGCGCGGGCCGGGCCAGCCAGCGGCTCAGCCGCGCGGCGGGATCGA
Source organism: Achromobacter sp. UBA4530 (assembly GCF_002388205.1). Lineage (NCBI taxonomy): Bacteria > Pseudomonadati > Pseudomonadota > Betaproteobacteria > Burkholderiales > Alcaligenaceae > Achromobacter > Achromobacter sp. UBA4530. Next base: position 185,601 of record NZ_DGMA01000008.1, read on the forward strand.
AGACGCGCAGCTTTTCAATGAGGGTGTCGGGGTCCAGGAAGTGATCGCGCACGAAGATCGCCAGGCTGTCGCCGATGCGGTCCTTGTTGCTGGGGATGATGGCGGTATGCGGAATGGGCAGACCCATCGGCCGCCGGAACAGCGCAACCACGGCGAACCAGTCGGCCAACGCGCCAACGGTGGCTGCCTCGCAAAACGCCCGCACCCAGGCCCACGCGCCCTGCCCGCCCATGACGTGACTGGTGATGAAGCCGCTGACCATGGCGACCAGCAGCGCCAGCGCCCCGATCTTCATGCGGCGCAATTGCGCGCGCCGCGCATCGGCATCCAGCGCGGTGTGCGCGCCGGCGATTCGTTGGGGTTGGGTAGTGTCGGTCATGAAGGATCCGGTGATGCAAGCCCCGAGCATACCAATCGAAGGCGGCCCGGCCATTGCACCCGGACACCGCCATCCGCCCTACTCGCTCAGGAACTCCGACAACGCCTCCAACCCTTCGATATGATCGGCCACCACCTTCGCGATGAAGGCAATGGGCACGGACAGCAGCGTTCCCCAGATGCCCCACAGCCACGTGAAAAGCAGCAGCAGGATGAACACGGCCACGGCGTTCATCCGCGCGATGCGGCCAGACATCCAGGTGGTGACGACGACGCCCATCAACAACGCAATGGCGACGGAACTCATGGAGATGGCCAGTGCGGGACCGAGCTCACCGAACTGCACCAGTCCCGCGACGCCAGTGCCGACCGCCGTCATCAGCGGGCCGAAGTACGGGATGATGTGCAGCGCGCCCGCCACCACCGCCCAGGTCGCGGCGTTTTCCAGTCCCAACAGGCGGAAGGCGCCCCATGACAGCAGCCCCAGCGCCACATTGGTCACCAGCATCATCGCCATGTACATGTGGATCGAGTTGTTGATCTGGTCCAGCATGTGCACGCTGATCTTCTTTTGCGACAACGTCTTGCCGGCCATCTTGACGAACTTGCGCTTGAACGCGTTGCCCGACAGCAGCAGGAAGAAGACGAGGAACACGCACATGGTGGCCTGCCCGACGAAGGTGGCCAGCCCCTTGGAGCCCCACAGCAGGATGTCGCTCAGCCCGCCGTCCGACTTGGCCACGACGACGCGACCGCCGGGCTTGGGCGCACCCGACTCCTGCAGGATGCTTGCTGCGTTGCGCAATTTCTCCATCATGGAGCCGTCGCCGCTCAAGAGGCCGCCCAGCGTGCGGGACAGCTTGCTGGATATCTCGGGGAGCGCATTGATGATGTCGGCGACCTGGTCCTGCGTGACGTAGACGACGCCCACGATCCCGACGGCAATGGCCGACATCACGATGACGGTGCCCAGCGAGCGCGGCACGCGATATCGCTCCATCAAGGCGACGACGGGATCCAGGGTGTAGGCGACCACAATCGCCATCACCACCGGAACGATGAATTCCTGCCCCGCCTTCAGGCCAAACAACACGGCAAGGACAGTCAGCGTCACCAGACAGAAGCCGCTGACGCGCACGAGCGGCGTGGGCGACGGCGGCTTGATGAGGCCGGCGTCCTGCGCCGTGACTTTTTCCTCAGAAGGATCGGTCTTTGCCGCCGCCGGCTCGGCCTTTTTTTCGGCGGCCTCGGCCGCTACGGGTTCCGGGCCTTCCCTCTGCGGCGAAGTGACCACTGGCGTCGCGCTGTCCATCTTTCCCCTCACATCCGTTTTGCGAAGGCCGTCAGCAAGTTGCGTGCCCGGCAGGTTCAGCCGCTGCTGATTGCCAGCAGACCCGGCTCGCCGTCGTGCTGCCGCTGCGCCCGCTCCAGGATGAATTCAATGATCATTGCGAGCGCCCGCGGGTGGTGGCGATTGGGCATGTACAGCATATACATGCCGCGCCCAAAAATGCTCAAGCGCCAATCGGTCAGCGCGGGGACAAGCTCGCCACGCGCAATGTCCTCGTGCACCACATAATCCGGCACCACTCCGACGCCCAGGCCCGCGCGGATGGCGTCGCGCAGGAAGGCATAGTTGCGGGAAATGACGGTGGGTTCCAGGACGACATGCTGGCGGGGCTGCCCGCCGTAGTACGCCGACAGGCGCAGCGGCCGGCCGATCACGGCGGCGCTGATGACAGGCGTGCCGGCCAGGTCTTCGGGCCGCTGGGGAAGCCCGCGGCTTTCCGCGTAGTCCCTGGACGCACAGGCCACGTAGCGGACCTGGCCGAGTTCGCGCGCGACCAGATGCTGCGGCGGTTCGGACATGATGCGCACGGCAATGTCGACTTCGTCGCGCAGCAGGTCCTCGACGCTGTTTTCAAACAGCACGTCCAGCACGATGTCGGGATAGGTTTTCTTGAACTCAAGCAGCCAGGGCGTCATCACGAACTGCCCGTAGCCGCTGGGCACGCTCAGGCGCACCTTGCCCTGCGGTGTCTTGCCCAGAGTTTCGATCGATTCGCGCGCGGCTGCGAGCTCATCCTGGATGCTGCGCCCGTGCTTGTACAGCTTCAGGCCGATCTCGGTGGGTTCCACGCGCCGCGTCGTGCGCCGCACCAGCTGCATGCCGACCGAACGCTCCAATTGGCTCAGGTGATAGCTGACGTTGGCGCGCGTCATCTTCAGGCGGCGCGCGGCTTCGCTGAGATTGCCCGCGTCCAGGATTTCGACCAGCAGGGTAAGGGATTTGGTGTCCATGGCGGCGCTCCTTGCCGTGCATTGTCAAATTTTCTTATCCGTAGTGTCAATTATCGATGTCATTGTCAAGACATCTTTGCTGCGAAAGAATAAAGCCATAAGAGACGGGCCACCCCTGGCCCGCCAAGGCTCCGTTCGCGCCAGGCGCCGGCGCACCGGCATGCCGGCGCGGCGCGCGAGCAGGAAGCATCATTGGAGACACTGTCCATGACAGACAGCGCAAGCACCGGCGCGGCCCAGACGCGCCGCTACGAAGACATTCTGGTCATCGTCATCGACCATCCCCCCGTGAATGCACTGAGCGCCGCCGTGCGTCGAGACCTGTCCGACGCCATCACACAGGCGCAGACGGACGCGCGGGTCCGCGCGATCTTGCTGATGGGCGCTGGCAAGAACTTTATCGCGGGCGCAGACATCCGCGAGTTCGGCAAGCCGCCGCAACCGCCCCTGCTGCCCGACCTATGCAACCAGATCGAAGCCAGCGCCAAGCCCGTCGTGGCGGCGCTGCACGGCGCAACGCTGGGCGGCGGGCTGGAGATTGCCTTGGCGGCGCACTATCGCGTGGCGCTGGCCACTGCCAAGCTGGGCCTGCCCGAAGTGAACCTGGGCCTGTTGCCCGGCGCGGGCGGCACGCAGCGCGCGCCGCGCCTCATGGGCGCACTAGCCGCGCTGGACCTGATGCTGACCGGCAAGCACTTGCCCGCCGAAGCCGCCCTGGCTTCGGGGCTGGTCGACGTGCTGTCCGCAGAGGAGGATGCGCTGGACGCAGGCCTTGCCTACACGCGCGAACTGCTGGCGCTGAACGCCGGCCCGCGCCGCACGCGCGATGCGGCCGAGGCTCTTTCAGACCGGCAAGCGCAACTGGCGGTGGTGGATGCCGCCGCCGAACGCGTCGCCGCTACCACCCGCGGCCTGTATTCGCCTGCAAAGATCGTCGACGCGGTGCGCGCAGCCATTGAACAGCCCTTCGACGAAGGCCTGCGCATCGAGCGCGCGCTCTTCCTGCAATGCCTGGACAGCCCGCAGCGCGCGGCGCTGGTCCACGCGTTTTTTGCCGAGCGCGAAACCGCCAAGATTCCCGAGCTGAAGGAAGCGCGCTCGCGCCGGCTTGAGCGCGTGGGCATCGTCGGCGGCGGCACGATGGGCGCGGGCATTGCCGTGGCCGTGCTCGATGCGGGCCTGGCGGTCGTGATGGTGGAACAGGACGAGGCCGCGCTGGCACGTGGCCGCGCGCGCGTCGAGCAGGTGTACGACCTGCTGGTCAAGAAAGGCCGGATCAGCGCCGACGACCGCACAGCGCGCATGGCGCGCTACACCGGCGCCACCAGCTACGACGCGCTGGGCGAGGCCGACCTCATCATCGAAGCCGTGTTCGAGGACATGGCCGTCAAGCAGGCCGTCTTCGCGCAACTGGATCGCGTTGCCAAGCCCGGCGCCGTGCTGGCCACCAACACCTCTTACCTGGATGTGGACCGCATCGCCGAAGCGACGCGCGGACCGGCCGACGTGCTGGGGCTGCACTTCTTCTCGCCGGCCAACATCATGAAGCTCATGGAGATCGTGGTCGGCCGCCACACCGCGCCGGACACCGTGGCAACCGGCTTCGAGCTGGCGCGACGGCTGCGCAAGATTCCCGTGCGCGCGGGCGTGTGCGATGGCTTCATCGGCAACCGCATCCTGGCCGTGCACCGGCAGGCGGCCGACATGATGATGGAGGACGGCGCCTCGCCTTATGACATCGACGCCGCCGTGCGCGCGTTTGGTTATCCGATGGGCCCGTACCAGATGGCCGATCTGGCCGGCGGAGACATCGGCTGGGCGACGCGCAAACGCCGTGCCGCCACCCGCGACCCGGCGCTGCGCTACGTGCAGATTCCTGACCGCCTCTGCGAGCGCGGCTGGTTTGGTCAGAAGACCGGCCGCGGCTTTTATCTGTACCCCGACGGCGCGCGCCAGGGCACGCCGGACCCGGAAGTGTTTGCCATCATCGACGAAGAACGCCGCCGCGCCGGCGTCACGCCGCGGCCGTTCACGCAGGAAGACATCCTGCGCCGCTACCTGGCCGCGATGGTCAACGAAGCGGCGAACGTGCTGCACCAGGGCATCGCGCTGCGCCCGTCCGACATCGACGTCGTGTTCCTGTCCGGCTATGGCTTTCCGCGCCACCGCGGCGGCCCGATGCACTACGCCGACAGCGTGGGCCTGCAAAGCATTCTTGCCGACATCCGCAGCTATGCGAAGGAAGACCCCGCGTTCTGGAAGCCGTCGCCGCTGCTCGTGGAACTGGCCGAGTCCGGCCGCACCTTCGGCAGCCTGAACGCCGCCTGATCCGAATTCATCCTAGGAACTCTCATGCGTGAAGCCGTCATCGTTTCCACTGCCCGCACCCCCATTACCAAGGCGGGGCGCGGCGAATTCAACCTGATTGCCGGGCCCACGTTGGCCGCGCACGCCGTGCGTGCCGCCGTGGACCGCGCCGGCATCGACCCCGCGCTGATCGAAGACGCGTTCATCGGCTGCGGCTATCCGGAAGGCGCCACCGGGCGCAACATCGGCCGCCAGGCCGTGATCCGCGCGGAGCTGCCCGTCAGCGTCGGCGGCGCCACCATCAACCGCTATTGCGCATCCGGCCTGCAGGCGATCGCGTCGGCCGCGAGCCGAATCGTAATGGACGGCGCGCCCGCCGTGATTGCGGGCGGCGTCGAGCTGGTGTCGCAGATCCGCACCCGCGACGATGGCGTCAGCGGCATGGACCCGTGGATCGTCGCCAACAAGCCCGAGCTCTATCTGCCCATGATCGAGACCGCCGACATCGTGGCTGCCCGCTACGGCATCAGCCGCGAGGCGCAGGACCGCTTTGCCGCGCAAAGCCAGGCGCGCACCGAGGCCGCGCAAGCGGCGGGCCGCTACCGCGAGGAAATCATTCCGGTCACCACCACCATGTCCGTCACGGACCGCGCCACCGGCGCCGTCACCGAACGCGAAGTGACGGTGGACAAGGACACCTGCAACCGTCCCGGCACGACTTACGAGGCGCTGGCCGGCCTGGCGCCCGTGCGCGGCGAAGGCCAGTTCGTCACGGCGGGCAATGCCTCGCAGTTGTCCGACGGCGCGGCCGCCTGCGTGCTGATGGAAGCGGCCGAGGCACAGCGCGCCGGCATCCGTCCGCTGGGCGCGTTTCGCGGCCTTGCCATCGCCGGCTGCGAGCCGGACGAAATGGGCATCGGCCCGGTTTACGCAGTGCCCAAGCTGCTGGCGCGCCACGGCCTGAAAGTGCAGGACATCGACCTGTGGGAGCTGAACGAGGCATTTGCCTCGCAGGCCCTGTATTGCCAGGAAAAGCTGGGCATCCCCATGGACCGCCTGAACGTGGACGGCGGTTCCATTGCGCTGGGTCACCCCTTCGGCGTGACCGGCGCGCGGCTGGCTGGCCACGTCCTGATCGAAGGCCGCCGCCGCGGCGCCCGCTACGCCGTCGTCACGATGTGCATCGGCGGCGGCATGGGCGCGGCCGGCCTGTTTGAAATTTACTGAGAGACCCGCATGGATCTGGAATTCACCCCCGAAGAAATCGCCTTCCGCGACGAAGTGCGCGCCTTTCTGGACGCCAGGCTGCCCCGGCGTCTGGCGGACAAAGTTGGCGAAGGCAAGCTGCTGACGCGTGACGACATGACCGAATGGCACGCGATCCTGAACGCGCAAGGCTGGCTGGCCACGCACTGGCCCGAGGAATACGGCGGCACCGGCTGGACGGCCGCGCAGAAGTACATTTTCGACAACGAATGCGCACTGGCCAACGCCCCGCGCATCGTGCCGTTCGGCCTGAGCATGCTGGGGCCCGTGCTGATCAAGTACGGCACCGAGGCGCAGCGCCGTTACTGGCTGCCGCGTATTCTCGACGGCTTGGACTGGTGGTGCCAGGGCTACTCCGAACCCGGCGCGGGCTCGGACCTGGCATCGCTGAAAACCACCGCCGTGCGCGATGGCGACAGCTACGTCGTCAACGGACAGAAGACGTGGACCACGCTGGGCCAGTACGCCAACATGATCTTCTGCCTGGTGCGGACCTCGCAGGAAGGCCGGCGCCAGGAAGGCATCAGCTTTCTCCTGATCGACATGAACAGCCCGGGCATCGAAGTGCGTCCCATCATCACGCTGGACGGTGAACACGAAGTCAATGAGGTGTTCTTCTCGGACGTGCGCGTGCCGGTCGAAAACCTGGTGGGCGAGGAAAACCGCGGCTGGACGTGCGCCAAATATCTGCTGACCTATGAGCGCACCAACATCGCGGGCGTGGGCCAGTCCACGGCCGCGCTGGAACGTCTGAAGGCCGTGGCCGCGCGCCAGAAGCGGCATGGCCGCCCGCTGACCGAAGACCCGGATTTTGCCGCGCGGCTGGCGCGTGTCGAGATCGAGCTGGCCAACATGCGCACGACCAACCTGCGCGTGGTCGCGGCCGTGGCCGGCGGTGGCGCGCCCGGCGCGGAGAGTTCGATGCTGAAGATCCGCGGCACGCAGATCCGCCAGGAGATCAGCGCCTTGAACCGCCGCGCCATGGGCCCGTACGCGCGCCCCTTTGTGCCCGAGGCGCTGCACGATGGCTACGATGCGCCGCCCATCGGCCCGGACGGCGCCAACAGCGCCGCAGCGCAGTACTTCAACAACCGCAAGCTGTCGATCTTCGGCGGCTCCAATGAAATCCAGAAGAACATCATCTCCAAGATGATCCTGGGACTGTAAGGGCTGGCCATGAATTTCGAACACACCGAAGACCGGCGCATGCTCTCGGACATGCTGCGCCGCTTTGTCGCCGAGCAATACGACTTTGCCACCCGCATGCGCCACGCCGACTCGCCGCAGGGGTACAGCCCTGAATTCTGGCAACGCTACGCAGAGCTGGGCGCCATCGGCGCGCTGTTCACCGAGGCGGACGGCGGGCTGGGCGGCGCGGGCTTTGACATCTCTGTCGTCTTTGAAGCGCTGGGCCGCGGCATGGTCGTGGAACCCTTCCTGGATGCGGTGATGGTGGGCAGCGCGATCGCATCAAAGGGCACGCCGGATCAGCGCGAGGCATTGGAAGGCCTGATCGCCGGCAGCTTGACCGCCGCGCTGGCCCACGCCGAGCCGCAATCCGGGTACGACCTCAACCAGGTGCAGGCGCGTGCGCAACGCAGCGCCGACGGCTGGATGCTCAATGGCGCCAAGGCGGTCGTCTACGCGGGCGAACACGCGGATCTATTCCTGGTGTCGGCGCGGACGTCGGGCGCTGATGACGATGAGGCCGGCATCAGCCTCTTTCTGGTGACCAAGGCCACGCCCGGCCTGAGCCTGCGGAGCTACGGACTGATCGACGGCGGGCGCGCCGCGGAGCTGGTGCTGGACAACGTGCAGCTTGGACCCGGCGCGTTGCTGGGCGAAGCGGACGCCGGTTACCCGCTGCTGGAGCGCGCCGTGGGACGCGGCATCCTGGCGCTGTGCGCGGAGGCCGTCGGCGCCATGGACTGCGCGCGCGATGCCACGCTGGAATACCTGCGCACGCGCCGCCAGTTTGGCGCACCGCTCGGCAGCTTCCAGGCCTTGCAGCATCGCATGGCCGACGTGCTGCTGGAGATCGAACAGGCGCGCTCGGCCGTCATCAACGCGGCCGCCGCCGTCGACCATCCCGACCGTGTCACGCGCGAACGCGCGCTGTCGGCCGCCAAGGTCACCATCGGGCGCATCGGCACGCTGGTGGCCGAAGAATGCATCCAGCTGCATGGCGGCATCGGCATGACCTGGGAGTTGCCGCTGGCGCACTACGCCAAGCGCCTGGTCATGATCGACCATCAATTGGGCGACGAAGACCACCACCTGCGCCGCTACATTGCGCTGGGGCAGGCATGAACGCGGACGCACGGCCATGATCGAATCCCGTTCCGCCACCCTCTCCCGCCCCTTCGCCGCGCCCTTCCCCGTGCGTACTGCGCAGGACGTCCAGCGGCTGCAGGCGCGGCCGCTGGAAGAAACGCTGACGGTGCAAAGCACCTACGAGATCTTCTGCAATTCCGCGGCCGCGTTTGGCGAACGGCGCGCGCTGACCTTCCTGCGCAGCGCGGACCCCGCCGACGACGCCATCAGCTGGACCTATCAGGACCTGCTGGCCGGCATCCACCAGACCGCCAACCTGCTGCACAGCCTGGGCATCCGGGAAGGCGACGCCGTGGGCGTGCTGCTGCCCGGCTGCCTGGAATACCACCTTGCCCTCTGGGGCGGCGAGGCGGCCGGCATTGTTCAACCGCTCAATCCGCTGCTCACCGAAGACAAGCTGGCATCGCTGATGACGACGGCCGGCGCCAAGGCGCTGATCGCCTATGGATCCGACGTGGAGTGTGGCTCGTGGTCCAAGGCGCTGCGTCTGATGGAGCGCGTGCCGACCCTGAAGTCGCTGTTGCGCGTAGCGCCGTGGCATGAAGCCGAAGCGAACCGCCCCGCGCTGCCGGACTTCGCGCTGGATTTCAATGCCGCGCGTGCGGCCCAGCCTTCAGACCGGCTGGTCAGCGAACGCGTCATCCGCGCCAGCGACGTGGCGGCCTACTTCCACACGGGCGGCACCACGGGCGCGCCCAAGCTGGCGATCCACACGCACGCCAACCAGGTGTTTTCCGCCTGGGCGGCCGTGCAGCTGCAAAACGCAGGTCCCGGCGACGTGGTCATCAATGGCTATCCGCTGTTTCATGTGGCGGGCGTGCTGCCGGCATCGCTGGCGGCGTTGTCGTCCGGCGTCGAAACCGTCATTCCCACCACCCTGCTGCTGCGCAACCGCGACGTGCTGCGCAATTACTGGCGCCTTGTCGAAAAGCACCGTGCAACGTCGCTGCAGGGCGTGCCGACCATCCTGGCCGCGTTGGCGGAGGAGCCGTTGGCCGGCGCCGACATTTCGTCGCTCCGTTACTGCCGCACCGGCGCCGCACCCCTGCCCGCCGAGCTGGCCGCGCGCTTCAAGCGCCTCTTCGGCCTGCACGTCAGCGAAAGCCTGGGCATGACCGAAATGGCGGGCATCACCTCGATCTCGCCCCCCGGCTGCGAATTCCCCGTCAACTGCGTGGGGTTCCCGCTGCCGTATGTGCAAATCCGCATCGTCAGCCTGGACATGCCCGCGGGCCAGCCCGCGCGCGATCTGCCGCCCGGCACGCCGGGCATGGTGCTGATCAAGGCGCCGAACGTCATCCCCGGTTTTCTGGACGCCGACGACACCGCGCGCGCCTTCACCGAAGACGGCTGGCTCATCAGCGGCGACGTCGGCCTGATGGATGCCGAAGGCCGCCTGCATCTGCAGGGCCGCGCCAAGGACCTGATCATCCGCGGCGGCCACAACATCGACCCCAAGACTATCGAGGACGCGCTTGCCAGACACCCGGCGGTGCAGCTTTGCGCGGCAGTCGGCGCCCCCGATGCCTACGCGGGCGAATTGCCCATCGCCTTCGTCACGCTGGCCGAAGGCAGCGAGGTGACCGAGGCGGAATTGGTGGCTTACGCCGCTGAGCACGTGGACGAAGGCCCCGCACGGCCCAAGCGGGTCGTCGTGCTGGACACCATGCCGATGACCAACGTGGGCAAGATCTACAAACCCGATTTGCGCCGCCTGGCGACCGCCGTGTCGGTCGAGGCCGTGGTGGCGCGCACCCTGCAAGCGGCTGGCCGCGCGCAAGACGATCCCGTCTTCCGCGTGCTGGCCGATGCGCAACCGGATGTCGCCGTAGAAGCCGGCGCCGGTGCGCCCGCGCCGCTGAAAGCCCAGCTGCGCGAAGCGCTGTCCCGGCTGCCCGTCAAGGTCGACTTGCGCGACTGACTGGCCGCCCATAACAACCATCAGGCAAACCACCAGGAGACAAACAATATGAACCGACTTCCCCTGCGACGCGCTGTCCTTACCGCCCTGACGCTCACGCTGGCAAGCGCCGCGTTGCCCTTTTCCGCCAGCGCCCAGACGGACTTTCCCACCAAGCCCATCACCCTGATCGTGCCCTTCCCGGCCGGCGGATCCACCGACCGCCACCTGCGGATCGTGGCGCAGGACGCCTCGAAACACCTGGGCCAGCCCGTCATCGTGGAAAACCGGCCAGGCGCCGGCGGCACGCTGGGCACGGCGACCATGGCCAAGACGGCCAAGCCGGACGGCTACACCATCGCGCTGTACACGCTGGCGATGCTGCGCATGCCCTACATGCAGAAAAGCAGCTGGGATCCGATCAACGATTTCACCTTCATCCTGGGCCTGTCGGGCTATACCTTCGGCTTCACGGTGCGCTCCGATTCGCCGTACAAGACCTTCAACGAGTACATCGAGGCGGCGCGCAAGGCGCCCGGCAAGATCGATTACGGCTCGACCGGCATTGGCTCGTCGCCGCATTTGATCATCGAAGAGATCGCCATCAACGCCAACGTCAAGCTCAACCACGTGCCGTTCAAGGGCAACGCCGACATGCAGCAGGCGCTGCTGGGCGGCCATGTCATGGCGCAGAGCGACGCCACCGGTTGGGACCAGTTCGTCGATTCCGGCAAGATGCGCCTGCTGGTCACCTTTGGCGAGAAGCGCACCACGCGGTGGCCCGACGTGCCGACCGCGCAAGAGCTGGGCTACAAGGTCGTGTCCACGTCGCCGTATGGTCTGGCCGGTCCGAAGGGCATGGACCCGGCGGTCGTGAAGATCCTGCATGACGCGTTCAAGAAGGCGCTGTTCGACCAGGCCAGCATTGACGTCATGAAGCAGCTCAATCAGGAACCGGCCTACCGCAGCAGCGAGGACTACAAGGCCTGGGCGCAGGCCACCTTCGTCAAGGAAAAGGCATTGATCGAAAACCTGGGGTTGATGGCCAAGTAGCGCGACAAGCTGGCGGGACGAGCAAGTGGGACGGACGCCGGGAGGACAGGGGCAGGCCGGCAGGCGCTGCTGCCCCGGTCCCGGCGCCGCGCGCAGCCCCGCACCCTTAGGAAGGAGCGTGCAGACAGATTTTGTATGCAAGAAATGTCTGCCGCCCCGGCCGCCTTTTGTTAGACTGGCTGCCCGACGATTTCCCGCTACCGGCAGCCCTGCCGCGCCTCATGAATCAGGACGTCCAGCCAGACCCCAGCGCCGACGACATCGCCCAGGAAGTGTCCGCCGCCATCGTGGCGCACAAGCTTCCGCCCGGCACCCGGCTGCGCGAGGAGGCCCTGGCCCGGGTCTACAAGGTCAGCCGCACCAAGATCCGCGCCGCGCTCCTGATGCTGTCCAAGGACAAGCTCATCAACATCGTTCCCGACAAGGGCGCCTTCGTCAGCAAGCCCGACGCGAACGAGGCGCGCGAGGTCTACGCCGTGCGCCGCATCCTGGAAGCGGCATTGGCCCGGGAGTTCGTGGCCTGCGCCAATACCGCCGACTTCCGCCGCATCGATGCGCATCTGGCCGAGGAACGCCGGGCCCTGGAAAGCGGCGACGTGCAGGCGAGAAACCGGTTGCTCAGCCAGTTCCACATCCTGCTTGCCGAAACCGTGGGCAACTCGGTGCTGACCGGCATGCTGCGCGAATTGTCGGCGCGCAGCGCGGTAATCACTGTGCTGTATCAAAGCTCCCACGACGCCAATTGCTCGTCGCGCGAACATCACGCCTTCATCGAGGCGGCGCGCGCCGGCGATGCCGATCGCGCCTGCGCCCTGATGGACGAACACCTGGAACACGTGCTGGCCGCGCTGGATTTCAGCGGTGACCGACAGGCGGGCAGCGATCTGGTTGCCGCGCTGCTGAGCTGAGACGCGGCTGAGCTGACGCGCTGCGGACCTGAGACGCGGCTTGCCTGACGCGCATTCCGCTCCGCTGCGCTATCCCGCCCGCAGCAATTGCTCCATGCGCTGCTGAAGCCAGCGTTCCGTCTCGTTCAACACGGCCCCTTGCAGCCACAACGTCCGCACGGACAGCATCGGCAGGGCCAGTTCCGCGCACGGCACCGGCGTCAGCGTGGTGCTGAAGCTCTCGTATTCCGCGATATTCAGCGGCAGGATCGCAAAGCCCAGGCCGTCGGCCACCATGCCCGCGATGCTGTAGAAGCTGTCGGTGCGCCACACTGTGGGACTGAGCACCATGTCCTCAACGCCTTCCATCTGCATGACAAGCTGGCGGTGACGCGCCAGGTCTTCGCGCGACACCTGCGGCAGCGCAGCCAGCGGATGGCCAGACGCCACGAAGATCCCTTGCGCCACGTTGCCCAGCGAACGGTGCGCAAAGTCGCTGCCGGGGTCGCCCCGGTCGAAGTGGAACGCGATGCTGGCCCGGCCCTGCCGCACGTAATCGGCAACCTCGGTCGCGGTGCCGTTCAACTGCGTCAGCTCAAGCGCCGGGAATCGCTCGGCCAGTTCCAGCGCCAGCGCGCCTAGCACCAGATACGGCAAGGCCTCGTCCAGCGCAATCGACAGTCGCGCCTCCTGGCCTCCGGCAAACGCCAGCGCGCGCTGCGACAGCCCGCCCGCCTGGCGCAGCAGTTCTTTCGCTTCCCGCAGCATCACCTCGCCGGCCGGCGTCAGCACCGCATTGCGGCGCGACCGGTCAAAGAGTTCCACGCCCAGATCCGCCTCCAGCAGGCCCACCGCCGTGCTGACCGCGGACTGGGCGCGGCCGATGCGGCGCGCCGCCGCCGAGAACGATCCGGCCTCCGCCGCCGCCACGAATTGCCGTAGTTGGTCCAAGGTCCATTGCATGGTGTGCTCCTTTCAATCCATCGATTTTATAGATGCAATCCAACTTTTTATGGCGGATATGTAGATGGATAATGCCAGCCCGTGTTCCCGAGCGCGCACGCCGCGAGTGGAAACACGGTCTTTTTAGGAGTAGAACCATGCAGCGGACTCATTCGAACGCTGTTGCCGCGGCCACCCCCGGCCGCTGGCTGGTGCTGGCCATCGTGTCCAGCGCCTTGCTGCTGATCGTCGTCGACATGACGGTCCTGTACACCGCCCTGCCGCGGCTCACCCAAGAACTTGGCGTCACCGCATCCGCCAAGCTGTGGATCGTGAACGTATATGCGTTGGTCGTGTCCGGCCTGTTGCTGGGCATGGGCACGCTGGGCGACCGGCTGGGCCACAAGCGCCTTTTCATGATGGGGCTGGCCGTATTCGGCGCGGCGTCGCTCGCCGCCGCCTATTCGCCCGGCGCGGTCGTCCTGATCGCGGCCCGCGCGCTGCTGGGTGTGGGCGCGGCGATGATAATGCCCGCCACGCTGTCCATCCTGCGCCTGGCGTTTGCCGACGAGCGCGAGCGCGCCGTGGCGATTGGCGTCTGGGCGTCGGTCGCCTCGGGCGGCGCCGCGCTCGGACCCGTCGTGGGCGGCCTGCTGCTGGAGCATTTCTGGTGGGGCTCGGTGTTTCTCATCAACGTCCCCATCGTGCTGCTGGCGTTGCCGCTGGCATGGCGGTTCATCCCGGCAAGCCAGCCCGACGCATCGCGGCCGTGGGATCTGGTCGGCTCCTTGCAGGTGATGGCGGGCATGATCCTGTGCGCCTACGCGCTCAAGGAACTGGGGCGTGCGTCGCCGTCCTGGCTGCACGCCATCGTGGCCTGCGCGGCGGGCGCCGCCATGCTGGCCGTTTTCGTGCGCCGTCAGCGGCGGCGGCCCTATCCGCTGATCGACTTCGCCATCTTCCGCAACGCGTCCTTCAGTTCGGCCGTCGCCGCCGCCTTGTTTGCCGCCGCGGCGCTGCTGGGCATGGAGCTGGTGTTCAGCCAGCGCCTGCAACTGGTGCTGGGCATGTCGCCGATCCAGTCCGCGCTGTTCATCCTGCCGCTGCCGCTGGCCGCCTTTGTCGCCGGGCCGCTCGCGGGTCTTCTGCTCGGGCGCGTGGGCAGCCGGCGCATGCTGTTCCTGTCGCTGCTGGTGTCAGGCGCGGGGATGGGCGGGTACCTCCTGACCTATGATGCGGCGGTCATCCCGCAGATGATCAGCCTGTGCGTGCTGGGACTGGGCATCGGCGCCACCATGACCGCCGCCTCCAGCACCATCATGCAAAGCGCCACGCCCGAGCGCGCCGGCATGGCGGCGTCGATCGAGGAAGTCTCGTATGAGCTGGGCGGCGCGCTGGGCGTGACGCTGATGGGTTCGATCCTGTCGGGCGTGTATGCGCAGTCGCTGTCCGTGCCTGCGGGCGTGGCGGCCACCGGCGCGGCGCGCGACAGCCTGGACGAGGCGCTTGTCGTCGCCGAAAGCCTGCCCGCGGAGCTGGCGGCTTCGCTGACCGAGTTGGCGCGCGGCGCCTTCGAGACGGGCTACGCGGTGGTGATCGCCACCGCCACGATCATGCTGCTGGGCACTGCCGCGTTCGTGCTGCTGAACCGCGCCCGCCGGGCGGTTCAGCCGGGCTAAATCCCGGTACGCGGCGGGAGCGGTCTGCCTAAGTGCGGACGCACTGTCCGTACCGATCAGCCGTTGCGGAATGCGTGGTCCATGTCCGCGATCAGGTCTTCCTCGTGCTCCAGGCCGATCGACACCCGGATCAGGCCTTCGGACACGCCCGCGGCATCACGCTCCGCCGCGGGCACGCCGGAATGCGTGGTCGACGCCGGGTGGCACACCAGCGTCTCCGTGCCGCCCAGGCTGACGGCCGAACGGAACAGATGCAGCGCATTGATGAAGCGGAAGGCGCGCTCGCGGCCGCCGTCCAGCACGAAGGCGAACGTCGAACCCGGCCCGGTGCATTGCCGCTTGTACACCTCCTGGTAGGCGCGATCGGCGATCAGTTCCGGGTGGAACACCTGCACCTTTTCGTGCGGATTGCCCGCCAGCCATTCCGCCACGCGGGTTGCCGTGCGTGCCGCCTGCTTCATGCGCAGGACCACCGTTTCCATTGACCGCGTGATCATCCAGCAAGAATGCGGATCCAGTTGCGACCCGAAGGCGCTGCGGATCGCGCGCACCTTCTTGATGAGCTCCTTGCTGCCGGTGACCGCCCCCGCCACCAGATCGCTATGGCCGCCAACATACTTGGTCAGCGAATACACCGACAGATCCACCCCGTGCTCCGCCGGTTTCTGGAAGATCGGCCCGAGCAGCGTGTTGTCGCACACCGAGATCGGCCGGTAGCCGTGACGCGTTTCGAACGCATCCAGCTCGTTCTTCATGGCCTCGAAGTCGAACAGCGCGTTGGTGGGATTGGCGGGCGTTTCGACATAGAAAAGCTTTACCGGCCCCTTGGCTGCGGCCTCTTCCAGCGCGGTGCGCATGTTGCGCGGCGACAGCCCGTCCGCCACGGGATGCGACCCAACGCCCCACTCCGGGAAGATCTTGCCGATCAGCGTCTCGGTGCCGCCATAGAGCGGCACGGACTGCACCAGTTGATCGCCCGGCCGCAGAAACGCCATCAGCACCGCGCTGATCGCGGACATGCCGCTGGAAGTGACGGCGGCATCCTGCGAACCGTCCAGCAGCGAGAGCCGGTCTTCCACGATTTCCAGGTTCGGATGATTGAACCGGCTGTACACCAGCCCCGCCGTCTCGCCCTGCGGCAAGGGCTTGCGGCCCGACACCAAGTCAAAGAACGCCGCGCCGTCCTCGGCCGTGCGGAACGCGAAGGTGGACGTCAGAAACACCGGCGGCTTGACCGCCCCCTCGGACAGATAGGGATCGTAGCCATAGGACATCATCTGCGTCTCGGCATGCAATGGGCGGCCGAAGATGTCCTTCTTGTGATAGCTCGAGTAAGTCATGGTGTGCCTCATTCTGGTGTTCCAGCCGACCGGGCGGGCGCGACATGCATCTTG
The DNA here is from genome assembly GCF_002388205.1 of Achromobacter sp. UBA4530. Classification (NCBI taxonomy): domain Bacteria; kingdom Pseudomonadati; phylum Pseudomonadota; class Betaproteobacteria; order Burkholderiales; family Alcaligenaceae; genus Achromobacter; species Achromobacter sp. UBA4530. The sequence goes on from NZ_DGMA01000008.1 coordinate 202,042, forward strand.
CAGACAATAACGCCGCGCCGCGGGCGAAACATTGCAGGTTGTGACGGGTAGGGGCGCCTGCACGCCGATCGTGCGCGGGGTGGATCTTCCAGGCAGACTGGGCGGATCGAGGGCTGCAGCTGCGCCCGATGCCGCCCCCGCCAATCCCCGACATGCCAAACCAAAGAGCCGCTGTTTGTTTTTTTAATGTACTAGTAAGGCGAATACCCTAGGGTAAACACGGCCTTTTCTCGCGCAATTCGCGGATCTATAAACACGTATTGTTTTTTTTATGTGTTTCTAAGATGAAAATCGCACTGATTGGATGCGGCGAGGTCGGCCACTGCTACACCCGTGCCTGGATCGCCGCAGGACATCGCATCGTCGGCGTCTGCGACCTGCGCTCGGACGCGGAAATGGCGGATCGCGCCAAGGCCGCAGACGCGGCCTTGCATGCCGAACCGGGCGCCTGGCTGGCCGAGGCCGACGTCGTGGTCTCGGCCGTGTACGGCTACAGCGCGGCGGAAGTCGCCGCGCAAGCCTTTCCCCACATGCGCACCGGCGCCGTCTACGCGGACTTCACCACCGCCAGCGCGCCCGACATGCAGCAGGCAGCCGCCGCCGCTGCCGCGAGCGCCATCCCGTTCATGGACGTGGCCATCATGGGCGCCATTGCTCTGCTCGCCGAAAAGACGCCACTGTTATGCGCCGGCGAAGGCGCGGCCGTGGTGACGGCGCTGGGCGAAAGCGCGGGCGCCACGGTCCGGATTATCGAAGGCAAACCCGGCGACGCGGTGCGCCTGAAGCTCTTGCGCAGCATCATGACCAAAGGCATGGAAAGCCTGGCCGTCGAATGCCTGGTGGCGGCCGAGCGCATGGGTCTGCGCGAGTCGCTTTACGAAGTGCTGGCCGACATCGACCGCACGCCGCTGACGGCATTCATGGACTCGTTCGTGCGCTCGCACGTGCTGCATGCGCCGCGCCGGCTGGCCGAGGTCCGCGAAGCGCGCGACCAGATCCATGAAGCTGGCCTTGCGCCGCTGGTCCTTGATGGCGTCGAACAGCTCTTTGCACGCTCCACCCGCGGCATCGAGGCCGCGCGCGCCAAGGGCGAAGCCCCGGCGCCCGACACGGTCGAGGCGCGCCTGGCCTGGCTGACCACGCTGGCCCGCCAGTCCTGACACCCCCACCGCGCCACAGAGCGCGGACCGAATCTGCAAACACTCCGTGAGGAAGACAATGAAACTGTTCAAGAAACTGCTGGCCGCAACGCTCGTGCTGGGCTGCGCCGCCGCGCATGGCGCCGACCTGGGCAAGTCCCCCATCACCCTGATCTCGCCGTTTCCCCCCGGCGGCGGCACCGACACCCTGACGCGCATGATCGGCAGCGCCATCAGCCAGGACGCCGGCTGGAACATCGTCGTCGAGAACAAGCCCGGCGCCGGCGGCAACCTGGCGCTGGACGCCACGGCGCGCGCTCAACCCGACGGCCACACGCTGGTCATGGCGCAGACCGACAACATCGTGCTGAACCCCTGGCTCTACAGCAAGCTCAGCTACGACACCTTCAAAGACTTCAAGCCGGTCGGCCCCGTGGCGTCTTCGCCCAGCGTCTTCGTCGTGGTGCCCGATTCGCCGTTCAAGACCATCGCCGACGTCGTCAAGGCCGCGCAGGCGCGCCCCAACCAGGTTTCGCTCGGCATTCCCGGCATCGGCGGCACGGGCGACCTGACCGGCTACTTGTGGCGCAAGGCCGCCAACATGGAACTGATGCACGTGCCGTACCGCGGCTGGAGCCAGGCATTCCCCGACCTGGCCAGCGGCCGGATCGACATTTACGTGGGCTCCGTCGCGTCGCTGCTGCCGCAGATCCGCGGCGGCAAGGTGCGCGCGCTGGGCGTCGTCGCGAGCGAGCGTTCGCCCGCCCTGCCCGACGTGCCGACCTTTCCTGAAAGCGGTTTTCCGACCATCAACCAGTCGATCTGGTGGGGCCTGATGGCGCCGGGCAAGACGCCCGATGACGTGATCGCCGCGCTGAACAGCGAGCTGCAAAAGGTGCAGTCCAACCCCGAACTGATCAAGAAGCTTGAAGACGCCGGCTACAGCGTGCTCAAGGGCTCGCCCGAAGACCTGGCGCGCCGCCACCGCACGGACCACGACGCCTTCGGCAAGGTCGTGCAGGAAGCCGGCATTCCGAAGCAGTGAACCCGATTTGTAGATATTCCGCTATCAGGAGCAGTGATGACAGGTTTTGAAATCCACGCCCGCCAACGCGCGGTCAGCAAGGAACTAGTCGACAAATTCCGCCAGGTGCCGGTCGCTAACGTCAGCGACTGCATGTCGCGCATGACGGCCGGCGGCGCGCGCCTGCGGCCCATGCACGACGGCACGCCGCTGGCCGGCCCGGCGCTCACCGTGCGCACGCGTCCTGGCGACAACCTGCTGGTGCACAAGGCGCTGAGCCTGGCGCAACCGGGCGACGTCATCGTGGTCGACGCCGGCGGCGATCTGACCAACGCGATCATCGGCGAGATCATGACGACCTACGCCGAGTCGCGCGGCATCGCGGGCATCATCATCAACGGCGCCATCCGCGACTGCGGCACCATCCGCCGCAGCGCGTTTCCCGTCTATGCGGCCGGCGTCACGCACCGCGGGCCGTACAAGGACGGCCCCGGCGAGATCAACTGCGTGGTCGCGCTGGACGGCATGACCATCGCCCCGGGCGATCTGATCCTGGGCGACGACGACGGGCTGCTTGCCGTGCCGTTCGATCAGGCGCAGGCCATTTTTGAGGCCGCAGCGGCAAAGCACGACGTGGAAACCAAGATGCTGGCGGACATTGCTGCGGGCACGCTGGATACGTCGTGGGTCGACGCCCGTCTGCGCGCGTTGGGCTGCACGGGAGTCTGACCATGAGCGATGCGGCAGTCAGCAGGCCCGAACTGCGCGTCGCGCGCCTGGATCTGTGGATCGATCCGGTGTTCGACGAGACGATTGCGCGGGACGGCACGCTGGACCTGCGCGTGCTGCCGGCCGGCGGCGACGCCGTGACGGCGGCCGGCCTGGCCGGCGCGCATGCTTACCACGTCAGTGCGGCGAAAGACGAGATCCCGGCGCGGTGGCAGGTGTCGGCGGACCTGTTGGCCCATTGCCCGCAGTTGCTGTGCGTGTCGTCGGGCGGCGCGGGCTACGACACGGTGGATGTGGCCGCATGCACCCGCGCGGGCGTGGCGGTCGTCAACCAGGCCGGCGCCAATGCCGCGTCGGTCGCCGAAATGACCTTCGCCCTGCTGCTGTCGCTGGTCAAGCGGCTGGGCGAATCGGAAGCCGCACTGCGCGCGGGCACTGCCGTCAGCCGCGAGGCCCTGATGGGTCACGAGATCGAAGGCCGCGTCATCGGCATCGTGGGCATCGGCGAGATCGGACGCAGGGTGGCGCGGATCGCAACGGGTTTCGGCCTGAAGGTCATTGCGTACGATCCGCTGCTGACGGACGCACAGATCGCCGAACGCGGCGCCGCGCCCGTCTCGTTTGATGCGCTGCTGGAACAGGCAGACATCGTCAGCCTGCACTGCCCGCTGAACGCCGTCACGCGCGGGATGGTCGACGCCGCCGCCTTGCGCCGGATGAAGCGCGGCGCGCTGTTCGTCTCCACTGCACGCGGCGGCATCCATGACGAAGACGCCCTGCTCGCGGCGCTGGAATCCGGTCATATTGCGGGTGCTGGCCTGGACGTGTGGCAGGTGGAACCGCCGCCTCCGCGCAGCGGCCTTTTGCAGCGGTCGGACGTGGCCGCCGCCTTCCACACGGGCGGCGTCACGCACGAAGGCCGCCGCAAGGTGGCACAGGGTTCGGCCACGCAGATCCTGGACATGCTCGCCGGGCGCAAGCCGGCGCGTCTGCTCAATCCCGAGGTCTGGCCGCGCTTTCTGGCGCGTCTGGCGGAGCACGGGGTGAAGGTGTAGAACCCGCCTGCGCGGCGGCCAACGCCTCGGCGCCCATGGTCCCGCGCGCCGTTGTTATAGTCCCAGCTTCCAAATCCGAGAAGAGCCAAGCCGCGTCATGTCGAGCGCCAGTGATTACGTATACGGAGAGTTGCGCCGCCGCCTGATGGCCGGCTCGTTCCTGCCCGGCGAACCGCTGCGCGAGGAGCACATCGCCGCGCAGCTTTCCGTCAGCCGCACGCCCGTGCGCAACGCGATCGAACGCCTGATCGCGGACGGCCTGGTCACCCGCGAAGGCCGGCGCGGCGCGGTCGTGCTGGGCTGGCAGGACCGCGACATCGACGAGGCCTTCGAGCTGCGCATGCTGCTCGAACCCTATTCCGCCAAGGCCGCCGCCGAGCGCGCCACGCCTGAGCAAATCGACGAACTGGACCGCATCAACCAGTGCATGCTCGACGCCGTGAACTCCGGCGCGCCCGACCACGTTGCCCAAGTCCAGCACTACAACAATCTGTTCCACCACGCCCTGCTCAACGCCGCGCAGTCGGCGCGGGTGCGATCCCTGGTCGAGAACCTGCTGGACATGCCGATCATCATCGGCTCGTTCTACTTCTACGGCCGCGACGACATGCTGCGCAGCGTGGAACACCATCGCCAGATCATCGCCGCCATCCGCGCGCGCGATCCCGAATGCGCCGAGATCGCGGTGCGCTTTCATCTGGCGACGACCCACCTTCTGTTCCGGTCGCATCGCAAGGACGGCAAGACGGGCGGGTAGCCTGCGGCGGGACTATCGAAGGCCATTTGCCGCGGCTCGCCCGCAAGGCAGTGGCAATGCATGGGGGGCAGTGTCATCGACGTGTAGCAACACGCCCCTAGAGTGTCGGCTCCGATTGAATCCCAAAGAGGACTTTCATTTTGAAATCGACACTCCGCATTGCGGCGGCTGGCGCCTGCCTGTCCGCTTTCTCCCTGGCAGCGCCCGCCGCGCTCGCCGCCACCGCCACCTCGGTCCAGCTTTATGGCCTGATCGACACCGGCCTGCAGTACCTCAGCAACGGTCCCGACGGCAACAGCAAGACGGGCATGAGCGCAGGCAACCTGAACGGTTCGCGTTGGGGTCTGAAGGGTTCCGAGGACCTGGGCGACGGCGTTTCCGCCATCTTCGTGCTTGAAAACGGCTTTGACTCCAGCAACGGCACCACGCTGCAAGGCGGACGGCTGTTCGGGCGCCAGGCCTACGTGGGCTTTTCCAGCAACACGTGGGGCCGCCTGACGCTGGGGCGCCACAACACGCTGATGATCGAATGGATGAGCAAGTACAACCCGTTCGACAACGCCAACTTCTCGATCAAGCGGCCTGACGCCGCGTTCTCGGACCGTACCGACAACGCCGTCATGTACGTCGGCAAGCTGGGCCCCGTGTCCGTCGGCGGCTACTACAGCTTCGGCTGGAACAACGAACAGTCGTTCGATGACAGCAAGCTAGGACGCATGGTGGGCGGCGGTCTGCGCTACAAGTCGGGCGGTCTGGACGCCGCGGTGCTGTATCACTCGAAGAACGCTGACAAACCCAAGACGGGCGCCAACAGCGGCAACCGCGAAGACCGCGTGGTCGCGGGCGTGTCGTACGACTTCGAGGACGTCAAGGTCTACGCCGGCTACCGCTGGCTGGACCAGAAGCTGACGCAGCGCAGCTACAAGAACAACATGACGTGGCTGGGCGCCAGCTACAAGCCGCAGGGCAACATGCGCCTGTCGGCCGCCGTCTACCACCTGAACGACTCGGTGTGCGACGACATGAATAACGCTGCCTGCCCCGCCGTGCAGGCCGCCGGCACGGGCCAGAAGTCCACCATGATCGTGCTCGGCAATGAATACGATCTGTCCAAGCGCACCACGCTGTACGCGGTGGCTGCTTACGCCATCAACGACGACAAATCGTCCTTGAGCGTGGTCGGCGGCAAGTATGGCGCCAACGTCGAACCGGGCAAGAACCAGTTCGGCCTGAACCTCGGCATGCGGCATCGGTTTTGAACGCGCCCGCCTCCAATGCCGGCGGCACGGCCATCGCCGTGCGCGGCCTGCGGCATGCGTTCAACGGCCATACGGTGCTGGACGGCGTGGACCTGGACGTGCCTGCGGGCACGGTCCTGGCGCTGCTTGGGCCGTCCGGCTGCGGCAAGAGCACGCTGCTCAAGGCGCTGGCCGGCCTCTTGCGGCCGCAGCACGGCGACATCCGGTTCGGCGGCGCGGTGGTCAGCGGCGCGGACCAGTACGAGCCGCCGGAGCGCCGGGGCCTGGGCATGGTGTTTCAGGACTACGCCCTCTGGCCGCACATGAGCGTGGCCAGCAACGTGGGCTTTCCGCTTGAAATGCGGGGCGTCTCGCGCCGCGAGCGCCCCGCGCTCGTGCGCGACGCCCTGGCCATGGTCGGCCTGCACGAACATGCCGAACGCCGCCCCGCCGACCTGTCCGGCGGCCAGCAGCAGCGCGTGGCGCTGGCGCGCGCCATTGTCGCCCGCCCGCGCGTGCTGCTGTTCGACGAACCCCTCTCCAATTTGGACCGGACGCTGCGCGAAACGCTATGCGCCGAGATCGGCGCACTGCTGCGCCGCATCGGCACGACCGCCGTCTACGTCACCCACGACCACGAGGAAGCCCATGCGCTGGCGCACACGATCGCCCGCATGCAAAACGGCCGCATCGCCGAACTCGTTCCGGTCAACAAGGACTCTGCTTAAATGTCACTCGCACCTTCTTCCCAACTACTCGCAACGCTCTTCATGACGCTTTCTATCGGATTGGCCTCGGGCCAGGCCAAGGCGCTGACCGTCTACACCGCCGGACCGGGCGGCCTCATCAAGCAATTGGCAGCCGGCTTCCAGGACAAGACCGGCATCAAGGTGGACGTGTTCCAGGCCACCACGGGCAAGGTCATGGCGCGCCTGGAGGCCGAAGCGGCCAACCCGCGCGCCGACGTGCTGATCTCGGCCTCCTGGGACACCGCCCAGGACCTGGACCAGCGCGGCTGGCTGATGGCCTACGAAAGCCCGAACGCCGCGCAGGTGCCTGCGCGCTTCAAGGCGCCCACCTATGTCGCGCAAGGCATCTCCGCGCTGGGCATCGTCTGGAACACGAAGAGCGGCACGCCCGAACCGCGCGACTGGTCAGATCTGACCGCCCCGCAATTCAAGCAGTTCGTCACCATGCCGGATCCGGCCCTGTCAGGCGCGTCGCTCGACCTGCTGCTGGGTCTGCAAAACGCCCAGGGCGAGGCCGCGTGGAAGCTGTTCGAAACGCTGCGCGACAACGGCATGACCATCTCCGGCCCCAATGCCCAGGCGTTGACGCCAGTGCTGCAAGGCGCGAAGGCGGCGGTGTTCGGCGCGGTGGATTACGTGTCGTATGCCAGCGTCGCCAAGGGCGAATCGGTGAAGGTCATCTTCCCGTCCAGCGGCACCGCGATCGCTCCGCGTCCCATGATGATCCTGAAGACCGCGCGCCAGGCCGACGAGGCGCGCAAGTTCGTGGATTACGTGCTGTCCGAAGAAGGCCAGCGCGCCGTGGCGGACGCCTGGCTGATGCCCGCGCGTCAGGACGTGGCGGCCAAGCGGCCCGTGTTCAAGGATCTGGCCCTGCTGCCCGACACCGCCACCGAATCCGGCGCCAGCCGGGCCGAGGTGCTGACCCGCTTCGGCCGGATCTTCGGCCAACACTGACAGGCCGGGATGCCGGCCTGCCCGGCATCCGATCCCCTCCATGAAAAGCATCTATCTCCTGGCGGCCGCCACCCTGGCCGCCCTGGCGGTGCTCGTCGCCTTGCCCATGGCGTTCGTGGCGCTGCAAGCCGTGTTTCCCCATCTGGGCGAAGGTTCGCTACGCGATCCGTTCGGCGCCTGGCCTGCGACGCTGGGCAGTCCCGGCACGCTCAGCCTGATCGGCGGCACGCTGAAACTGGGCCTTGGCGTGGCGGCGGTCAGCGCGGCCATCGGCATTCCGCTTGGTGCCCTGCGCGGGCTGTTCCGCGTGCCGCTGGCGCGGATGTGGGACCTGCTGTTCCTGGTTCCCTTTCTGCTTCCGCCGTACATCGCCGCGTTGTCGTGGACGATGGCCCTGCAGCCGCGCGGCTATCTGGAACAGCTGACGGGCTTTAATCTTGGCCCGCTGCTGTTTTCGCCGACCGGCGTGACGTTGGCCATGGGCCTGGCGATCTTTCCCGTCGTGTACTTCGCCGTCTCGCGCAGCATGGCGGCCACCGGCGCGCGGATGGCGGACGTGGCACGCGTATTCGGCGCGGGTCCGTGGCGCGCCTTCGTGCGCGTCACGCTGCCGCTGGCGCTGCCTGCCATTGCCGCCAGCCTGCTGCTTGCGTTCACGCTCGCCATCGAGGAGTACGGCGTACCCGCGGCGCTCGGCTCGCAATCGGGCGTTGCCGTGCTGACCACCGCCATCGAACGCCGGCTGGCCGACTGGCCCATCGACCTGCCCGGCGCATCGCTGCTGTCGCTGGTGCTAGTGGCGCTGGCCCTGACCGCCTACGCCGTCCAACGCGCCGCGCTGGCGGGCCGGGGTTTCGAAACCACAACGGGTAAGCCTGCGCCGCTGGCGCGCGTTGAACTCGGCCCATGGCGCGCCCCCGTGCTGCTGGGTTTTGCCACGGTGGCGTTGATTGCGGTGGCGGCGCCCTTGGCCTCGATGCTGGCTGCCGCGCTGACGCGCAACGTGTCGGGCGGCCTCGCGGCCGGCAATCTGACGCTGGTCAACTTTGCCGCGCTGTTCGATGCGCGCGGCGACGCATGGGAGGCTTTGTCCACGAGCCTGTCGCTGGCGAGCGGGACCGCCTTGCTGGCCGGCGCGGTCGGCCTGCTGGCGGCGTGGTGCATCGCGGGGCGGCACGTACGCGGGGCCGCGCTGATCGACGCGCTGGCTTTGTTGCCAGCGGCATTGCCCGGCGTGGTGGTCGGCGTCGGCCTGATCCTGGCGTGGAACCAGCCGTTCTGGCCGGCCACGCCTTACGGGACCTGGGGCATCCTGCTGCTGTCGTACACCTGCCTGCTTCTGCCCTACCCGGTGCGGTATGTCGGCGCGGCCTTGGCGCAGATCGGCGCCAACCTGGAAGCGGCGGCGCGGGTCCATGGCGCCAGCGCAGCGCGCGCGCTGCGGCGCATCGTCCTGCCGCTGGTGTTGCCCGGGCTGGCGGCGTCGATGCTGATGGTGTTTGCGGTGGCGTCCCGGGAATTGGTGACGTCGCTGCTGCTGGCGCCGGCCGGCGTGCAGACCGTGTCGATCTTCGTGTGGCGGCAGTTCGAGCAGGGATCAGTGGGAGAAGGCATGGCGATGGCCGCAGTGGCCGTTGCCGTCAGCCTGCTGCTGATGCTGGGCGCAGCCGGCATCAGCCGCCGCCACCCCCGCTAGCAGGCGGAGCGGCAGGCAAGCGCATCAGAGCTGTCCGGGCACCACCCGGTTGCGCCCCTGCCGCTTTGCTTCATACAGGCCCCGGTCGGCGGCCTGGATCAGCTCGGTGCAAGGCTGCCCCTCTTGCGGGACCGCCGTCGCCAGCCCGATGCTGACCGTCAGCCACGGGCCGAAGCCCGCGTCGCGCTGGGGAATCTGCATGGCTTCCACGGCCCGGCGCAGCTTCTCGGCCGCCAGCCGCGCGCTGCCGCCCGGCGTGCCCGGCAGCACCAGCGCAAACTCCTCGCCGCCAAAACGCGCCGCCAGGTCGGTGGAACGGTCGCAACTGGCGAAGATGGTGTTGGCCACGCGCTTGAGCGCTTCGTCGCCCGCGATGTGGCCATAGGTGTCGTTGTAGGACTTGAAGTGGTCCACGTCGATCATCAGCATGCTGATCTCGCGGCTGTCCCGTCCCGCGCGCTGCCATTCGGCATTCAGGTATTCATCGAAATAGCGACGATTGCCCAGGCCGGTCAGGCCGTCCGAATTGGTCAGCCGGCGCAGCTCCATATTGCTTTCCAGCAGTTGCTGCTGGCTCTGGCGCAGCGCCTGATAGGCTTCGTCGCGCTGCACCAGCGCCATGTACGAACGCGAGTGGTAGCGGATGCGCGCGATCAGCTCGATGGAGTCCGGCAGCTTGACCAGGTAATCGTTGGCGCCCGTCGCGAAGGCCGCGCTCTTGATGGCGGGATCTTCCTTGGTGGACAACACGATGATGGGGATGTCGCGCGTGACGGGATGGGCGCGGTATTCGCGCACCAGGCTCAGGCCGTCCACGCCGGGCAGCACCAGATCCTGCAGGATGACCGTGGGCCGGGTCTGGATCGCCACGCTCAAGGCCTTGTAAGGGTCCGAGCAATAGTGAAAATCGATGTTGCCCTCGGGCACGAGCGCGCGCCGGATCGCTTCTCCAACCATGACCTGGTCGTCGACGAGCAACACCATCGCCCCATGCGAATTGAGATCCGCGGAGACCGTGTCGTCGGGGGATGGGAGCATAGTGAGTCCTTGATGCTAACGATGTGCCGCGGCTCAGGCGAAAGCCTGAATCACGCGGGACGCAATTTGTTCGAGCGGCCGGATTTCCACCGCGGCCTGCATGGCCGCGGCCGCCTTCGGCATGCCATAGACGGCGCTGGTGGCCTGGTCTTGTGCGATGGTCAGGCATCCACGCTCGCGCAGCGCCTTCAGGCCGCGCGCGCCGTCCTGGCCCATGCCGGTCAGCAGCACGCCGACCGCGACGCCGCGCCAGTGCTGCGCGACGCTATGAAAGAAGACATCGATGGAGGGCCGATACAGGCTTTCGCGCGGACAATCCGTGTACCGGAGGGTACCATCCTCGAGCAGAGTCAGATGGTCATCCGTGCCCGCCAGCAGGATCTGGCCGGGCAACGGCCGTTCGCCTTCGCGCGCCAGCCTGACCGGCAGCGGCACCTGGTCATTGAGCCAGTCCGCCATGCCCGCCGCAAACGACGCGTCCACGTGCTGCACCAGCACGATGCCGGCCGGAAAATCCAGGGGAATGTCGCGCAGCAATTGGGCCAGTGTCGCCGGGCCGCCGGCCGACGCGCCCACCGCGAGCAGCCGGCGCGTGCTAGCGGGCGCCGCAGGCTTGCTGACCGGCGTCAATGCGGCACGATTGCCGTAACGGCCGATCAGCCAGCCGATATTGCGGATCTTGCGCAACAGCGGGGCCGCCGCGGTGCGCATGTCGGCGGCGCCGACCACCGGCGTGTCCACCGCATCCAACGCCCCGTGACCCATGGCGTCAAAAACGCGCGACGTGTGGCCCGCCACGTCGGAGGTGACCACAACGATTGCGCAGGGGGTTTCGGCCATGATGCGGCGCGTGGCCTCGACGCCATCCATGACGGGCATGATGAGATCCATCAGCACGACATCGGGACGATCGCGGGCGCATTGCTGGACGGCCTCCAGACCGTCGGACGCCGTCCAGGCGACCTCCAGGCCGGGTTCCAATGTAATGACTCGCCGCAGGACTTCGACGGCGAGGGGCATATCGTTGACGATCCCGATTCTCACGTCCGTGCCTTCCCGATGAGGTCTTCAACGGCGTCGAGCAGCGCATCATCATGGAAGCTGCCCTTGGCCAGATAGTAGTCCGCGCCAGCATCCAGTCCGCGCTGCCTGTCCTCTTCCCGGTCCTTGTACGACACCACCATGACGGGCAGGGTCTGCAGCCTGGGATCCGCCTTGATCCGCGACACCAGCTCGATGCCGTCCATACGCGGCATGTCGACGTCGGTCACGATCAGATCGAAGTCCTCGCTGCGGAGCATGTTCCAGCCATCCATGCCGTCCACGGCGACCGCCACATCGAAGCCGCGGTTCAAGAGGAGCTTGCGCTCAAGCTCGCGAACCGTCAATGAATCATCCACCACCAGCACGCGCTTGCGGCGGCGCGTGGCCGCCGCGCCCGACCCGCTGTCGACCCGCGACAGCCGCCCGCCCTCGATCAGCTTCTGGACGGACACCAGCATGTCCTCGACGTCCAGGATCAGGAGCGGCGTGCCGTCATCCATGAGCGATCCCGCCATCACGTCCTGCACCTTGCCCAGGCGGGGATCCAGCGGCTGCACGACCAGCGTGCGCTCGCCCACGTAGCGGTCCACCGCGATGCCGTAGAGCCGGTCATGGTCGCCCACCACCACCACGGACAAGGTCTCCGTGGCTGGCGCGGCCTCGCCGGCGCGCAGGATCTGGCGCGCCGACACCAGGCCGATCTGCCGGTCCTGGAACCGGAAATGCTGCTGGCCTTCCAGCTGCTCGATGTCCTGGGCGTCCACTTGCAACGCGTGGCTGACGTACGCCAGCGGAAACGCGTAGATCTCGTTCTGCACCTCGACCAGCAGACTGCGCACCACCGACAGCGACAGCGGCATCTCCAGCACAAAGCGCGTGCCCCGCCCCTGCTGCTGGTAGACCCGTACCGCGCCGCGCAACTGGCGCACCATCGTCTGGACCACGTCCAGCCCAACGCCGCGCCCGGATATCTCGGTCACCTCGTCGCGCGTGCTGAAACCCGACAGGAACAGGAATTCCAGCAGCTCGGCTTCGCTCAGGCGCGACGCGGTCTCGGCATTCGTGAGCTTGCGTTCGACGACTTCTTCGCGCAGGTGGTCCAGCGAAATGCCGGTGCCGTCGTCGGCCAGCTCAACCAGCAGCATGCCCGCCGAATGGCGCGCCGACAGCGTGATCAGGCCCTCGGCCGGCTTGCCCGCGCGTTCGCGGACGTCGGGCGCCTCGATGCCGTGATCCACGGCGTTGCGCAGCAGGTGCATGAGCGGCGCATCCAGCTTTTCGAGGATGTCCCGGTCCACCTGCGTGTTTTCGCCCTCGATTTCAAGGCGAACCTGCTTGCCCAGCGAACGCCCCAGATCGCGCACCATGCGCGGCATGCCGCCCACGCCGTCGCCAAAGGGCCGCATGCGGCAGGCGAGCGCGGTGTCATAAAGGCGCCGCGTCAGATGATTCATGCGCCAGCCGAATTCGTCGACTTCGCTGGCGCGCTGCGTCAGTTCACGCTGGCATTGTTCAAGGATGCGCTGGGCGTCGTCCAGTGCGGCCTGGCCACGCGCGTCCAGTTGCTGATCGGCCAGCACGGCCCGCAGGCCGTCCAACGCGTGCGCCGCGCCCGTCTGCATTCGCCGCAGCCGCAGCATGGCCGTGCTGAAAGGCCCCACCCATTGCGATTCGACCAGGGTCTCGCTGGACAAGCCCAGCAGGCGGTTCAGCGTGTCGGCGGTCACGCGCAGCACCCGCTCGCCCTCGCCCACGCTGCCGTCCGAACTGCGGCGCGATGGCAGGGTGGCGGGTGCGGTCGGCTTTGCGGCGCCAGCCGGCGCGGCGGCGGCAGGCTCGTCTTCGATCCGCACGATGGGCGGCAGGTAGTCCGACGGCCGCCCCGCGCGCGGGCCCGGCGCTGGCGGCGTGCCGGACGTGCTGGGCGCCTTGGAGGCGTTGGGCAGATTGGGCGCGCTGCTCAGCCGCGCCACCAGATCGCCGATCTCGGCGTCCAGTTCCACGCCCGGCGTTGCGACACGCTGCAGCAGGTCGGTGCCCAGCAGCAAGGCATCGATGTCGGCGGCTTGCAAAAGCAGACGGCCTTCCTGCGCGGCCACCAGGCAGTCTTCCATGGCGTGCGCGATGCGTACGGCCGGATGCAGGTCCACGATGCGCGCCGCGCCCTTGAGCGAATGCGCGGCGCGCATGCAGGCTTCAAGGTGCGGCGCGGACGTGGGGTTCTTTTCCAGGGCAAGCAGCCCGTCGTTCAAGACCTGCACCTGGGTGCGGGTCTCGATCTGGAACAGTTCGAGGAGCGAGGCGTCGCGCATCTGATCGGGATTCAAGCGAGGCTCCGTTCCAATGCCTGCATCAGCAGGGTTTCGTCCAGCACCCCGACGGCGCGGCCGCCGCAGCGCGCCACGCCGCGCGAATACTTCAGGCTTGCGCCCTGCACCGTCGACGGCAGCGGCTCCAGCGCCTCCAGGTCCACTTCGTGCATGCCTTCGACCTCGTCCACGGGCAGCACCACGGCGCGGCCCGCGCCGCCGAAAATCAGCATGCGGGCGGTGGCAGGACGCTCGCGCGCCTGGGGCGCCGCGGCATCCAGGCCCAACAGGCGCGGCAGCGACACGCACACCGTCAACGTGCCGCGCACGTTGGTCACGCCCAGCACCGCCGGATCGCGCCGGTGCGGCAGGCTGATGATGCCGCGCGTGCCGGCCACCTCGTCCAGCGACCGGGTCGGCAGGCCCATCCATTCGCGGTGCAGCCGGAATACCAGCAGCGAGGACAGATTGGCCGAATGCTGCGGCGGAGCGGCCTCATCGGCCGCTTCCATCGCGGGCGGCAGACGGTCCAGGATACGCTTGGCCGCCGCGGCATACACCGGACAGTTGCGGCAATGCACATGCTCGGCAAGCTGCGGGCAGCTTTTGTCGCCGCGTATCCCGATGCGGTTCCAGCAGTCGTCCACGCCGGACAGGGCTTGGATCGCGTCAGTCACGTCGCGCCTCCCCGCGCGCCGCGCGCGCCTGCAGGCGGCGGGCGCCCTCGTGATCGCCATCCGACGCCACCAGCGCGGCCAGATGCAGCAACGCCTCGCGGTGGTTCGGGTCCAGATACAACGCCTTGCGGTAGGCGGCCTGCGCCTGCCGCGACTGCCCTTCCGCGTCCAGAAGCAGACCTTGCAGATGCAGCGCGTCGGCGCTGGCGCCGTGGATCTCGATGTGCGCCAGACATTTCGCCATGGCATCGCGCACCCGGCCCAGATCGGCCAGCGCGGCGATCTCGCGCAGCAACGTCTGCGCGGCCTGCCCCGTTGCGGCGGCGGGCGGTGCGGATGGCGTATCGGCAATTGCCGCATGTGGCACCGGCAGCCGCGGCGCGGGCGTCTGCGCGACCGGGCGGCGCGGCGGCGTCCAGGCGTGAACGATGGGACCCTGGCCGGACAGCGGCGCGCGCGCAGCGGCCGGCATCTCTGCCGGCGCGGGCGCAGGCTTGGCGCGGAAGGCAAAGGACCGCGCGAGCGGCACGGCAGGCAGGCGGCGGCCGGTCAGAAGACTGGTCTCGGCCGGTCCCACGAACAGCACACCGTCATCGCACGCAAACCGGCGCAGCACCTGCACGGCCCGTTCCTGCGTCGCCAGGTCGAAATAGATCAACAGGTTGCGGCAGAACACGAAGTCATAGGGCGCGGCGCCCGCCAACAGGTTCGGATCAAACAGGTTGCCCGGCTGGAACCGGACCTGCCCGCGCACGCGCGCAGCCAGTTGATGGCCATCCGGCACCTCTGAAAAATGGCGATGGCGGAACGCCAGATCGCCTCCGCGAAACGAATTGCGGCCGTACACGGCGCGCTGGGCGAATTCCACCATGCGCACGCTGATGTCCACGGCATCCACATGGAACCGATGCGACGGAACGCCCGCATCCAGCAGCGCCATGGCAATCGAATACGGTTCTTCGCCGCTGGAACACGGCACGCTTAACACGCGCAACATGCGCCCTTCACAGCCAGGCGCGAACAACCGCTCGCGTGCCAGCGCCGCCATCGCATCCTGCGATTCCGGATACCGGAAGAACCAGGTCTCGGGCACGATCACGGCTTCGATCAACTGCTGCATTTCGTCGGGCCAGGCCTGCACGCGCATCAGATAGTCCTGCTCATCGTCCACGCCGGCCGCATGCATCCGGTGCCGCACCGCGCGCTCGACGGCCGCCTGGCCGATGGAGCCGCTGTCCAGTCCCATGCGGCGCTTGAGGAGCCCGCTGAATTCCTCGACCAGGCTCATGGCTGCGCCTCGGCTGCCGACGCGTTGCCGTCAGACGGAAACAGCAGCGCCCGCACGTAGGCGGGCAGCAGATCATTGACCGAAACGGCCTGCACCATGCCTTGCGCGTCGGTCAGGACCGGACCGAGATAGCGCGCCTCGGCATTGTCCAGCGCATGCGGCTGAAACCCCGACGGGTCGTAGTGGACGGTTTCGGTGGCCTGTTCCAGGATCAGCCCAAGCAGCCGCTCGGCGTCAGTGTGATCCGGCCGGTAGCGCACCAGCGCCACGCGCGTGCTGGTGACGGCGGCGAACGTGCCCGCGCCGGCCAGCGCGCTCATGTCGATGACCGGCACAGCAACGCCGCGGCGTTCCATCATGCCGGCCACCCAATGCGGCGCGCCCGGCACCTGCTTGAAGACGCGCAGCCCCAGCACTTCGGCAATATTCCCGGCGTCCAGCGCATAGCGATCCGCGCCAATTCTGAAAAGCAGGTACAGCCGGCGAGCGGAGCCGGCGTGGCTCGCGGCAGCGCGGGCGCGGACGGCAGGAGCAGTCATGGACGCGATCACACCTTGAAGCGCGACACGCCGCTGCGCAGGTCGTTGGCCACCAGTGTCAGCTCTTCAATGGCAAGGCTGGACTGCCGCAGCGACTCCACCGTCTGCTGGGCCGCGTCGCTGAGCTGCTGCAGGGCCTGGTTGATCTGCTCGGCCCCGGTGGCCTGCGCCTGCATGCCTTCGTTGACCATCTGCACGCGCGGCGCCAGCGTCTGCACCTGCTGGATGATCTGCGAGAGCTGGTCGCCCACCTGCTGCATGTCGGCCATGCCGCGGCGCACTTCCTCGGAAAACTTGTCCATGCCCATGACACCGGCCGATACCGACGACTGGATCTCGCGCACCATCTGCTCGATGTCGTAGGTCGCCACCGCGGTCTGGTCGGCAAGGCGGCGGATCTCGGTGGCCACCACCACGAAGCCGCGGCCGTACTCGCCCGCCTTCTCGGCCTCGATCGCCGCGTTCAGCGACAAGAGGTTGGTCTGATCGGCCACCTTCGTGATGGTCGTCACGACTTGCGTGATATTGCCGGCCTTTTCATTCAGCACCGCCAGCTTGGCGTTGACCGAGCCCGCCGCGCCCACCACGTTGCGCATCGTGTCTTCCATGCGCGCCAGGCCCACCTGACCGCTGCCGGCCAGCGTGGCGGTCTGCTCAGCCGCGCTGGAGACTTCGGTCATGGTGCGCACCAGTTCGCGGGACGTCGCCGAAATCTCGCGCGACGTCGCGCCGATTTCGGTGGTGGTGGCGGCGACTTCCGACGCGGTGGCCTGCTGCTGTTTGGACGTTGCGGCAATTTCGGTCACCGACGTGGCCACCTGCACGGCCGAGCGCTGCGTCCGGCCGACCAGGCCAGTCAGCTCGTCGACCATGCCGTTGAAGCCGGTCTCGATGGCGTTGAATTCGTCGTTGCGCGCCAGCTTCAGCCGCCGCGTCAGGTCGCCTCCGCCCGTCGCTTCCAGCGTCTTCACGATGTCGTGCATGGGGTTGGCAATGGCGCGCATCAGCAGGTAGCCGCACACGATGGACGCGGCAATCGCCATCAGCAGGGACACCAGCATTCCGGTCTCGGCCGACTCCACGGATTTCTGGATGCTCACCGCAGCATCATCCGCCTGCTTTTTGTTTTCGATCACCATCCTGGCCAGGATGTCGCGCCCTCGGTAGAACGACGGCCGCAACTCGGTCAGGATCCGCGTCTGTGCCCGCGCCGGATCCGCCAACAGGGCCGGCGTCAGGATGTCGGCGCGGATGCGCTTGTACTCCAGCAATTCCTTCTGGAAGTCGTCGAACATCTGCTGGTCGTCCTGCCGGGCGATGGTGCGCCGGTAGAAGTCGATGTGTTCTTCAAGCTGCTGGTCGTTCCGCGGCAGGGCTTCCAGCGCGGCGCGGCGCTCGGCCTCGGTCGGCGCATTGAAGGCGTCCTGCACGACCACGAAACCGGCGAACCATGCTGCCCGGATCGACGTGCTGTAGTAGATGCCGGGCACGGCGTCGGTGTTGATCATCTGCGCTTCCGCTTCGACATCCAGAAGCCGCCGGTAGTCCACCACCACCATCAACGTCATGATGGCAAGAATGGCCAGAAAACTGGCCATGATTCTTTGGCGGAGCGTCACATTCTTCATACCGGGAGACCTTTGTACTGTATCGACTCGTCGACGCCCTGCCGGGACGCCCCTGGGTATTTCCCCGCCGGCAATCAGCGCATTCCTGCTCGAATGTGGGAAATTTCGACAATTATTACAAAGGTGCCGCATCACAGCCATGAAAAACGCAGGAAAACGCAAAACATGGCTAGCTTGTCGGGAAAATGCAAAGTTCTATTACATAAAATCAAGCGGCATTTGTTAGCGGTGGTACGCCGGCGGCTGAACCGGCGATGCTTCTGGATGCGGCCGGCAGGTCCGCCGGCGAAGTTTGCAGACGCGGCAGGCGGGTCAGCCCGCGGCCTCCCACAGCGCAACCGGCGGCCGATCCTGCACCCAATCGCGCGCCTTTTCGTACGCATGGGCCAGTTGCAGCACGGCAAGATCGCCGCGCGGCGGACCGATAAGCTGCATGCCCATCGGCAGCCCTTCGGCGTTAAAGCCCACGGGCACGCTGATGACCGGGCAACCGGCCAGCGTCCACGGCGTGACGGTCTCCATCCAACGGTGATACGTATCCATCGGCCGGCCCGCAATCTCCTTGGGCCAATCCAGGTTCACGTCGAACGGAAACACCTGCGCCGACGGCACCGCCAGGAAGTCGACGTCTTCAAACATGCGCAGCACCGTCTGATACCACGCGCTGCGTTCCTCGGTCGCCTGATAGATCTGGCGGGCGGTCAAGCCCTCCAGTCCCTCGACCTCCCAGATCAGCGCGGGCTTGACCAGCTTGCGCGTCTCGGGATTGTTGACCAGGGCATGGAACTGTCCGCCCACCATCAGATGGCGGTGCGCCAGCCAGATACGCCATAGCCGGTCGCCCGCAAAGGGCACCTGGTAGTCATCGACCTGGCAACGCGCGCTCTCCAGATCCTTCAAGGCCGCTTCGCAGAGATCCAGGATGCCGGGTTCCATCGCCAGGTAGCCGCCCCAATCGCCCAGCCAGCCCACGCGCTTGCCGGACAAGTCCGCATCCAGCGGCTGCGCGTATTGCGCCGGATCGTCCGTCAGCGACAGCGGCGCGCGCTTGTCGTGGCCGGCGATCACCGACAGCAGCAAGGCCACGTCGCGCGGCGTGCGGCCCATGGGGCCTTCGTAGGAAAGCTGCTTCAGGAAGACTTCGGGCGACGGACCGGACGGCACACGCCCGGCCGACGGGCGCATCCCATACACGTTGCAGAACGCCGCGGGATTGCGCAACGAGCCGCCGAAGTCGCTGCCATCGGCCACGGGCAGCATGCGCGCCGCCAGCGCCGCCGCCGCCCCGCCGCTGCTGCCGCCGGCGGTCTTGGTGACGTCATAGGGATTGCCCGTGGCGCCATAAACCTTGTTGTAGGTGTGCGAGCCCAGGCCGAATTCCGGCACATTGCTGCGGCCGATGAAGATCGCGCCGGCGGCGCGCATGCGCTCGACCAGAATCGAATCGTGCGCCGTCACCACGTCCTTGTAGACCAGCGACCCCATCGACGTGACCATGCCCCGCACGGCGGTCAGGTCCTTGGGGGCCTGCGGCATGCCGTGCAGCCATCCCTGCCACTGCCCCGCGGCCAACTGCGCATCCCGCGCATCGGCCTCGCGCAGCAGCTCGTCGCTATCGCGGCGCGCGACGATGGCGTTCAGCTTGGGATTGACCCGGTCGATATGCGCCAGGTACGCCTGCATCACTTCACGGCAGGACACCCGGCGGCTGCGGATGGCATCCGACAGCGCGTGCGCGGGCATAGCGACGATGTCATTGAGCGGGGCGGGGGTAGGCATGGGCGTTCGTCTCCTTGGCGCGCGCCGCGGATCCGCCGGGCGCGCGTATTGTCATTGGGCGCAGCGCGGCGGCCGGCCGCGCGCATCGCGACAATACTACGCAAATCGGCAACGCCGCGCCCAGGGCGTGAAGGCTTCCGCGCGCCGCGGACACCGGCAGGGCAACGGCAGGACAACGGCAGCATGCCGCGCCGCCCGGCGCCCCCGTCTACTGCCGCGCCAGACCGTTCTTGCCGATCAATTCCAGCAACCCGTCCGACAAGGTCCCGCGCCAGCTCAGGTAATCGTGGCCACCCGCCACCTCGCGATGGGTCACGAGATAACCCTTGGCTCGCAGCACGTCGCGCAGATGGCGGTTGGTCTCCAGGATGCCGGGCTGGCCGCCGCGCCCCGATTCAAACAGGCCCGCGCCCAGGAAGAACCGCACCGGCAGCGTCCGCACCGCCACGAATTGCCGCGTCAGCCACTGGTCTTCCTCGCCGGGCGGCGACCACCAGTACGAGCCGGACTGGCTCAGCACATTGCCGAAGACCTCGGGATGACGCAACGCCGCATACGACGACGCCAGGCCGCCATAACTTGACCCGCCAATCACCGTGCGTGCCGCGGGCGCTGCAATGCCCTGCTTGCGCGCCCACGGCATGAGCTCGCGCGCCAGGAAGTCGGCGAAATCCGGATTGGGCGGCAACTCGCGGCCGCGCGAGTCTGCGGTGGGGTTGTCGATCAGCACGGCCGCGGTCGGGGGAATGACGCCGGCCGCGATCATGTTGTCCAGGATGGTGGGCGTAGGCACACGCCCCAGATAGGCGCCCGCGTCGAACAGCACCAGCACGTGGTTGTCCGGGCGATCGGACTTCCAGCCTGCCGGCCGGTACAGATGAATCGTGCGCGTATTGCCCAGGATTTCGCTGCGCAGTTCCAGCGCCTCGACACTGCCGGCGGGCACACCCGCGCGCGGCGCGACCCACGGCTGCGGCGGCGCGTCCGCCAGTTCCAGCACCGAATAGGTCTGGAACGCGTCGATGCCGCGTTCGGGATAGACCTTGGGATTGTTGGGGTCGGCCTGCGCCGTGGCGAGAATCGCGCGCCGCCGCGCCATACCGGTCCCCGGCAGTTCCGGCACATCGGGCGCCAGCCGGTAAGACAGGCGGGCCGTCTTGGGCACCAGGAAGCTCACGTACCAGACGTCGGAATCGCCCAGCCGCGACAGCTGCGCGTGGTCCGTTGACGGACCGCCGAAGAGGCGCACGTTACGTTCCGCGCCCTGCCACAGGAAGGTCACACGGTCGTGCGTGGCGTTTGCCGGCTCGATCAGCGGCGTGCCCTGCCGCTTCATCTCTTCCCAGAACGTGGCCGTCGTGCCGCCCTGCGACAACGTTTGGGCCAGCGCGGCCAGGCGCGGGCTGTCCAGCGTGGGCGCCGGCGCATGCTGTTCGGACAGCGGCAGGCGTTGGGTCACGGACCATTCATACGCACCCTGCCCCTGCGCCCGTATGGTATAGACGCCATCGGCCGGCCCCACCAGCATCAGCACGCCGGCCGGCTTTTCGCGGTCGCTCAGGCGGCGGACATGGCGCCCTTGCGGGTCCAGCAGATCCAGCGTCACGCCGCTGTCCGCCGACCATGTGCCTGCCACGAATTCACCCTTTTGCATGGGGAGCGGCTTGTCGGCATGGCCCTGCGGGATGACCGCGCCTTGCGCTGACTGTGCAACCGCCACGCCCGGCGCTGTCGCAGCCAACGCAGCCGTTAATGCCGCTTTCAACGCAACCGCCAATACCGTCGAAGTCAGGCCATTGCGCCGCCCGTTCATCTGTCGCATATCCATCCGCCTTAATAAGAATGGATATCATTATTGCCGAAAACAGATCCCGATCCCGTCCGAGCACGCGTCCGAATAAATTACGCCGCGCCGCTTGAGCCATATCAACCCGCGTGCTTCCACCCTCGCCCTAAGATCGCCTCCTGCCCCCCGCCCGGAGACCATCTTGACCACGCACGACATCGCCACCGATACCGCCACCGCCGACATCTGCACCGAAGCCGAAATCCAGGACCTGGTCCATACCTTCTACGCCAAGGCGCGCGCCGACGAAGCGCTCGGGCCAATCTTCAACGGCTTGGTCCACGACTGGGACGAACACCTGGCCACGCTCTCGGACTTCTGGTCAGCCGTTATCCTGGGCACGCGGCGGTTCACCGGCATGCCCATGCCCAAACACGCGGCCATGCCCAACCTGAAAGCCGAGCTTTTCGAACGCTGGCTGGTCCTCTTTGGCGAGACCACCGACGCCCTGCCGAATCGCGCCCTGGCCGATGCCGCGCAGGAAATGGCCAAGCGCATGGCGCGCAGCCTCTGGTACGGCTATCAGTTGTCGCGCGATCCCAACCAGCCGCTGACCGAACTCCGCTCGCCGGCGCAGCCCGAACCACATCCCGAAGCGCGCCCCGCCTAGCGGCTCGCGCGATCAGTCCACCCGCCACCACCCCGGCAACAGCCCACGCACCTTGGCGCGCCGATAGCGGTCATCGATGAGGTGCACGGTGCCCTCATCGTGTTCGGTCCGGATGACCCGGCCCGCCGCCTGCACCACCTTCTGCATGCCCGGGTACAGATACGTGTAGTCGTACCCGTTCTCTTCGCCATAACGCATGTCCATGGCGCGCTTCATGTTTTCATTCACGGGGTTGACCTGCGGCAGCCCCAGCGTGGCGATGAACGCGCCGATCAGCCGCTTGCCCGGCAGGTCCACCCCTTCCGAGAACGCGCCGCCCAGCACCGCGAATCCCACGCCCTGCCCCGTTTCGGTAAACCGCGCCAGAAAAGCCGCACGCCCTGGCTCGTCCATGCCAGGCGTCTGCAGCCAGATCGGCACTTGCGGATGGCGCTCCCGCATCAGGTCCGTCACGCGCTTCAGATAGTCAAAGCTGCTCAGAAAGCCCAGGTAATTGCCCGGCCGCTCGTCGTACTGGCGCGCGATCAGGTCCGCGATGGGCGCCAGCGACCGCTCGCGATCGCGAAAGCGCGTGGATACGTTGCCCACCACGCGCACGGCCAGCTGCCCCGCCTGAAACGGCGCGGCGACGTCGATCCAGGGCGTGTCCTTGGGCAGGCCCAGCGTGTCCCGGTAGAACTGTTGCGGACTGAGCGTGCCGGAAAACAGCACCGTCGCATGCGCCGTCGCGTAGCGCGCCGCCAGATACGGCGCGGGAATCACGTTGCGCACGCACAGCGTCGACGGCGGCGTCTTGGCGCTGCTGACGCCCACTTCGCCCAGGGTCACGTCAAACAGCGCGTGGGAGCCGAACTGTTCCGCCAGCCGCATGAAATGCAGTGCCTCGAAATAGAACCCCAGCAAGGGATCATCCTGCGCCAGCGGCGTCTGGCCGATGAACTCGGTGATGGCCGCCACCGCCTTCTGCACTGCCGTCAGCACGCCGGCTGGCGCCGCGTCGTACGCCTGATAGCGTTCCGTCTGCTTTTTGTTCAGCGCGTTCCACGACCGGTGCAGCCCGTCCAGCGGCTTTTTGAGCGCCTTGGGCGCCGCATACCGCGCGGCGGTCAGCCGATTCTGGTCGAGCTCGCCCGTGTACATGCGGCGCGCGCGGTCGACCAGGTTGTGCGCCTCGTCGACCAGCACGGCCACCTTCCACTGATGCGCCTGCGTCAGCGCATGCAGCATGGCCGTGGCATCGTAGTAATAGTTGTAGTCGCCCACCACCACGTCGCTCCAGCGGATCAGCTCCTGCGACAGGTAATACGGACACACCTCGTGTTCCAGCGCGATGGCGCGCACGCTAGGCGCGTCCAGCCGCGTGTGTTCAACCGCTGCGGCGCGGGCCTGCGGCAGACGATCGTAGAAGCCGCGCGCCAGCGGGCAGGAGTCGCCGTGGCAGGCCAGATCGGGATGCACGCAGCTCTTGTCGCGCGCTTGCAGATCCAGAATCCGCAAGCCTGGCTTGGCGGGCTGCGCATTGATGGTTTCCAGCGCCTCCACCGCCAACCCGCGGCCCGATCCTTTGGCCGCCAAAAAAAACACCTTGTCCAGGCCCGTACCCGGACTGGCCTTGAGCAGCGGAAATATCGTGCCCAGCGTCTTGCCGATGCCCGTAGGAGCCTGCGCCATCAGACAGCGGCCATCGCGCGCCGTGCGGTAGACGGCCACCGCCAGATCGCGCTGCCCGGCTCGGAACTCGCCATGCGGAAACGCCAGCGCCTCAAGCGCCGCATCGCGCGCCTGCCGGTGGGCCAGTTCCGTCTTGGCCCACGCCAGAAACCGTTCGCCTTGCAATTGGAAGAACGCAGCCAAGTCCGCAGCCTCGTGCGTTTCCACCAGCACGGTTTCTTCCTCGGTCGCGACGTTGTAGTACACCAGCGCCACCCGCACGTTCGCCAGACCACGCGCCTGGCACAGCAGATGGCCGTACACCTTAGCTTGCGCCCAATGCACCACGCGGTGGTTCTCGCGCACGCTGTCGAACTGCCCGCGGTAGGTTTTGATCTCTTCGAGCTGATTGGCCGCCGGGTCGTAGCCGTCGGCCCGCCCGCGCACCAGCAGATCGCCAAACACGCCCGACAAAGACACTTCGGTTTCGTAGTCCGGCCCGCGCCGCCCTGTCACTGCCGCGTGCCCCGCCATGCCTTCCAGGCCGCTGGGCGCAGGCGTAAAACGCAGGTCAAGATCGCCGGCCCGCGCCGTGAACTCGCACAACGCCCGCACTGCCACCGCGTAGCTCATGCGGCCTCCTGCAACCAGCTCACGTGACACACGCGCACCGGCATGCCGTGCGCCACGCAGTACTGCAGCCAGCGGATCTGGTTGTCCTGCAGCTTGTCGCCGGGTCCCTTCACCTCGATCAGTTCATAACGGCGCTCGGCCGGCCAAAACCGCACCAGGTCCGGCAGACCGGTCCGGTTGCCCTTCACGTCGCGCAGCAGGCGCGTAAAGAAGAGCTTCAGATGCGCAGCGGGCAGGCAGTCCAGCGCCTGTGCCAGCAACGTTTCGGACAAGGCGCCCCAGAACACGAACGGCGACTGCAAACCCGCCTTGTCGGCGTACCGTTGAAGAATGACGTCGCGATAGGCGGGGGTATCCAGCTGCGCCAGACAGGCCGCGAAGTGCGCCTGCCGCCGCGCGTGAAAATCTGGCGCTTCCAGGTCGGCGGGTCCCCGCTGGAACGGATGAAAGAACGCGCCCGGCAACGGCGCAAACACGGCCGGCCAGCAAAGCAAACCGAACAGCGAATTGATCAGCGCGTTCTCGACGTAATGCACCGGCGCGTCGTCGTGATGCAGGTGATCGCGCGTCACGTATTCGACCGAGGAGGGATGCGCCGGGCGGACCAGCGCCAGTTCCGTACGCGGCAGGATGGGCGCTGCCGCACGCGCCGCCGCGCCCTGCCCCAGCCCGCGACGCAGCCGCGGCATCATGCGCGCTACGCGTTGGCTTTCCTCTTCGCTTTCGGGCGCGTTCGCCGCCGTCATGGCCAGCGCCATCGCGTCTTCAAACCGCTGCATCCGTTCATACACCCGGATGCGCCGATGCCGCGCGCCGGGATAGCCGCAGGCCGCGTACACGCGCTGGGCGGCTTCCCAATCCTGCGCGCGCTCGCAGGCTTGTCCGATGCGCAGCAACACCTTGGCGCGGCGCTTTTCCAGCCACGCGTTGCCACTGATGCAATCCTCTGCCGCGCGCAGCAGGTCGTCCACGGCCGCGCCGTCGTCCAGCGCCTGCCTGCACGCATGCAACGCGAGATAACAGTCGACGTCCGCCCGCGTCTGAAACGCCCGCGACGCCGCATCGAACGGCACGGTCTCGTATTGAAATACGCCCAGGTCCGCCAGCACGAACTCCGACCAATCCTGATGCAGATTGCCAAAAAACATGAGGCGCAGCCGTTCGCAGCGGTCCGCCACCATAACGCGCCAGACGGCTTCCAAGGAATCGGGCGCCCAGCCGCAGAACGGTCGGGCGTCGGGCATGTCCGCCCGCAGCGTCGCCAGCATGTCGGCCTTGCGCAGGCCCGGCCTGGCTGCCGCCTGCGATGCGAACACGCGGCACAGTTCGGGCTTGGTCAATAGTGCAAACAGTTCATCCAGCGACATTGGCGCCCGCGTGTCCAGCCACCCTAGCGCTTCCAACGCCGCGGCCGCCTCTTCGACGACCGGGATCTCTTCGTACACCAGCCGGCTGGCCCGAAACCACGGCCCGCGCCGCATCAGCATGCGCACCATCAACGCCTGCGACGCCTGCGGCAACGCCGCGAAATCCGCCAGAAAGCGGCAATCGTCATCGTCCAGCAGGTCGGCGTAGCGGTCCGAGACCCACGCCAGCGCGCGCTGGAAATTGTGCAGATAGTAGTAACGGTGGGCGGGCAACATCGGCGGCGGCCGGACGGACTGTTTATTTATCCAGTAATCATAGCAGGCCGGCCTGTCCGGATTCTGTCGAAGCGTGCCTGACGATGGTCATCCCCTCTTCTTCTTCGGGCTCCACGAAATACGCCGTGATGTCGTCGTACTCGGCGTCGCTGGTGAGCCCCGCAAGAAACCCGCGCATGAAAAACGGCGCCGGAAAGCCTCAAGCTCTCCGGCGCCGTTTGCCATCCCGCCGGCAAAGCGGCGGGACCGTCGATCACGACATCGTCACATCACTGCGCGCGCACCGGCTGCGGGGCCGCGCCGATGTCCTTACGCACCTTGGCCACGTCGGACGCGCTGACTGCCGCGCCCTTGTTGCCC
Source organism: Achromobacter sp. UBA4530 (assembly GCF_002388205.1). Taxonomy (NCBI): domain Bacteria; kingdom Pseudomonadati; phylum Pseudomonadota; class Betaproteobacteria; order Burkholderiales; family Alcaligenaceae; genus Achromobacter; species Achromobacter sp. UBA4530. Next base: position 228,430 of record NZ_DGMA01000008.1, read on the forward strand.
CAGCTCGACCGCACAAAGCTCACCACGTCGGCGACTTCCTTGTCGGTCATGCGCCAGTCAAAGCCCGGCATCGCGTACGCGGTCGGAGCCGACGCCGTGCCCGGCATCTGCGCGCCCTTGAGCACGATGTGGATCAACGAGGCCGGATCGGCCGAGTTGACCGTCGAGCTCAACGCGAGCTGCGGGAAGGTCTCGGTATAGCCCTTGCCCGTGCTGCGATGGCAAGCCGCGCAGTTGTTCAGGAAGGCCATGGCGCCGTCGCTCTTGTCCTTGCCGGTACGCAGCGCCTGGGCCACGGACTCGTCATAGGCCAGCGGTTTGGTGGCGTCCTTGTTCACCGGCGGCAGGCTCTTCAGATACACCGCGATGGCGTTCAGGTCGTCGTCGGTCAGGTGCTGCGTGCTTTCCTCGACCACTTGCGCCATGCCGCCGAACGCCGCCGAATGCCCGTTGCGGCCGGACTTCAGGAAGGCCGTAATGTCTTCCTTGCTCCAGGCGCCCAGGCCGTCGGTCGCGTCGCCGCGCAGGTTCTTGGCCAGCCAGCCTTCGACCACGCCGCCCGACAGGAAGGCCGAGCCATCCGCGTCCGTCAGCGCCTTTTCCTGCAACGCCACGCCACGCGGCGTGTGGCAGGTGCTGCAATGCCCCAGGCCTTCGACAAGGTACTGGCCACGCAGCAGCGCCTGCTTGTCCGCGCCGCTCGTGTTCACCGTAACAGGCGCCGTCGCGACATCCGGCGCGAACATCCAGCGCCACACCGTCAACGGCCAGCGCATCGACATCGGCCAGACGATGTCGGTGTCCTTGTTTTCCTGCTTCACGGGCTCGACGCCGTGCATGAAGTAGGCATACAGGGCCTTCACATCCTCCGGCGTGACCTTGGCGTACGCGGTGTACGGCATGGCCGGGTAAAGCGAATGTCCGTCCTTGGCCACGCCGTGGCGCACGGCCCGGTCGAAGTCCTCGTACGAATAATTGCCGATGCCCGTTTCCTTATCCGGCGTGATGTTCGTCGAATAGATCATGCCCAGCGGCGAATCGATGCCCAACCCGCCGGCAAAGGGCTTGCCGCCCGAGGCCGTGTGGCAGGCGATACAGTCGCCGGCGCGCGACAGGTACTCGCCCTGCTTGATCATCTGCGCGTCGGTCGATGCGGACGTGCCGTCGGCCGCGAACGCGGCGCTGGCAACGAGGGCCGAGAAGGCCGCAACAATGGTTTGCTTGATCATTGTTCCGTCTCCTTAAGCCTGGACCAGCGGGCCGGGGTTCTTCAGGTACTGCTCGCGGATCGCCTGTGCCGCCCAGTAGGCCAGCGCGCCGACCAGACCGGTCGGGTTGTAGCCCATGTTCTGCGGGAACACGCAGGCGCCCATCACGAACACGTTCGGCACGTCCCAGCTCTGCAGATACTTGTTGACCACGCTTTCCTTGGGGTTCGAGCCCATGATGGCGCCGCCCGTGTTGTGCGTGCTCTGGTAGACGCGCGTGTCGTAGCGCGCGCCCTTCTTGCGCACGGCCACGAAATGCTTTTCAGGATTCATGGCCTTGGCCACGGTCTCCATGCGCTTGCCCATGTAGCCCAGCATGTCGAACTCGTTGTCGTGCCAGTCGAACGTCATGCGCAAGAGCGGCTGGCCATACGCGTCCTTGTAGGTCGGGTCGAGCGACAGGTAGGCGTCACGGTACGACATCACCGAACCGGAAATGCCGATCGTCATGAAGCGCTGATACGCATCCTGCACGCCCGCCTTCCAGGCCGTGCCCCACGTCGGGGTGCCCGGCGTCGTGGGCGTCTGCTTGATCGGACGGCCGCCGTAGCGCACGTGGCGGATGCTGGCGCCGCCCAAAAAGCCCAGCGGACCGTGGTCGAACTGGTCGCCGTTCAGGTCGTCCATACCCACGCCGCCGGCACCGGTGCCGACAAACGGGTTCAACTGCGTACCCTTGGGCAGCAGCACGTTGACCGCGCCGTTCATCTGGTACGCGTAGTTCTTGCCGACCACGCCTTCGTTGGTCTTCGGGTCATACGGCTTGCCGATACCCGACAGCAGCAGCAGACGCACGTTGTGCATCTGGTAAGCCGACAGGATCACCAGATCGGCAGGCTGATCGACCTCGTTGCCGTCTGCGTCGATGTACGTCACGCCAACGGCCTTCTTGCCGGTCGAATCCAGATTGACCTTGATGACCTGCGAGCGCGTACGCAGCTCGAAGTTCGGCTTCTTCAGCAGCACCGGCAGAATCGTGGTCTGCGGCGAGGCCTTCGAATACATGTAGCAGCCGTAGTTCTCGCAGAAGCCACAGAAATTGCAGGGGCCAAGGCGCACGCCGTACGGGTTGGTGTACGGACCCGACGCGTTGGCCGCGGGGGTGGGATACGGGTTGAAGCCGACTTCGCGCGCAGCCTTCTCGAACAGCGAAGCGCCGTAGGTCGTGGCCAGCGGCGGCAGCGGAAATTCCTTGCTGCGCTTGCCTTCCAGCGGATTGCCGCCTTCGACGATCTTGCCGTTCAGGTTGCCGGCCTTGCCCGACGTGCCGCACACGTATTCGAACTTCGAGAAGTACGGTTCCAGTTCGTCGTAGGTCACGCCGAAGTCCTGGATCGTCATGCCTTCCGGAATGAACTTCTTGCCGTAGCGCGTTTCATACCGCGTGCGCAGTTCCAGCTCTTCGGGCAGCACACGGTAGTGCATGCCGTTCCAGTGAAAGCCCGCGCCGCCCACGCCCGTGCCCAGCAGGAACGAGCCGTTCTGGCGGTACGGCACGGCCACGTCATCCACGCCGTGGCGGATCGTCACGGTTTCCTTGGACAAGTCCTGGAACAGATAACCGCGCACCGAGTACTTCAGCTCGTCGATCACCTTGGGGTATTCGGCGTCCTTGGGCGTGTCCTGCATGCCGCCGCGCTCCAGCGCCAGCACCTGCAGCCCCGCTTCGGTCAGCTCCTGACCCAGGATCGCGCCGGTCCAGCCGAATCCGACCAGTACCGCATCAACTTTGTCTTTCTTGATCGCCATGATTTAACCCTTCTCCCCAGAGATCGACACGGGGCCATAGGGATACTTCACGTTGGGCTGGTCGACCCAGTCCATGAAATCGGCGCGCGCGCCGGGAAAGCCCACCATCTTCCAACCCACCATGTTCTTGTTGCCGCCGTAGATCGGATCGGCAAAGAAACCTTCCTTGGTGTTGGCCAAGAGGAAACTGAAGAACGTCTTGGACGGCACGGATTCGAATGCGATCTTGCCCGACTGCAGGTCCTTCAGGATCTGTTCCTGCAAGGCCTTGTCCAGTTCGGCGTACGCCTTGCCGTGCGTCTTCACGCACCAGGCATCACAGGCCTCGATGCCATTGCGATAGACCTGGCGGGGGTTCTGATCGAGCTGGTAACCCAGTTCCGGCACCTGATCGGTGTGGAACGGCCCGTCCATGTACCACAGCTTGCCGTGGCCGAAAGGCGTTTCCATCTGACGGTCGATGAACTCGGGCACACCGGCCTCGATGGCGCCAGGGCCGTACTCGTCGGCGGGAATCAGGTGATCCACCGCGGCAACGATGAAGGCCCATTCGGCCTTGGTGAAATAGGTGGGCTCGTAGGGCTTGGCCGCCTTTGCGGCGTTGCCGTCGGCGGCGTTGGTACAGCCGACAGTCAGGCCGCCGATCGCCAGCGTCGACGCTGGCACAATAGCCATCGTTTGCAGAAACCGCCGGCGCGGCTGTGCGTCATCAGTCATGGACATCTCCGTGAATACTCCAAGTTGTCCTAGCGCGCTACCGAACATGAAACCTGGAAACACGAACTGCCCGAGCTAGTGACAACACGCTCTTTTCTTGCTCAAAATCAACACTGCTCTTTGAAAAGGGACGTAAGAGCAGGTGTCGGCATTATGCGCTTCTGATCTGCTCATTCGACCGTATCAGATGGAATTTCTTGACGTGGGAAAGTCTTTTGCATTAAGGACAACGTAAGAACCTTCAAAATGCCGCGCTTTCTGACAGCAAGGTGAACGAAAACCCTTGATTCATGCGGCCCGCAGACGCGTGGTGTACCGCGCGCAATCCCTGAAATGAACCCGATGCACGCTCAATACAGCATTCACGACAGCCTTCCGTTGCAGTGGCAACCGCGCCTTGCCGGAGCGCGCCTCGAGCAGCAATCCATCGGTGAGTCGCGCGCGGACGTCTATCGCATTCGCAGCGCAAATCAGCCTGATCGCTATCTCAAATCCGAGCACACGGGCACGCAGCCCGAACTGCCAGACGAAATCGAGCGCCTGCAATGGATGGCCGCGCACGGCCAGCCGTGCCCCACCGTGATCGACGCGGCCGCCACACCCACGCGGCACTGGCTGCTGATGAGCGCCGTAGCTGGCCAGGATCTGGCCAGCGCGGGTCTGCCGCCTGCGCAGGTGATCGCCATCATGGCCGATGCGCTGCATAGTCTGCACCGCATTCCCATCGACCAATGCCCTTTCGATCACACCCTTGAACGGCGTATCGCCGAGGCCAGACGGGCGCTGGACGCCGGCCTGGTGGACGAATCGGATTTCGATGACGAGAGAATTGGACGAACCGCCGAAGACGCGTTTGCGGAACTCCTTGCGACGCGGCCCACCACGCACGATCTCGTCGTGGCGCATGGCGATGCGTGCCTGCCCAACTTCATGGCCGATGGCGGCGTGTTCACCGGCTACATCGACTGCGGCCGCCTCGGTGTAAGCGACCGCCACCAGGATCTTGCGCTGGCTGCGCGCAGCATCGAACGCAACCTGGGACGCGAGTGGATCGAACCGTTCTTTCGCGGCTATGGCGTCGAACCGGATGACCGCCGTCTTGCGTTTTACTGCCTGCTGGACGAGTTCTTCTAAGAGTTGGGCGCGCACGCGCGGCGGGCTACGCGCCTCGGCCGTAATACCCCAAAAACATCCCAACCGCTGAATCCGCCACGCGCTCGCGCTCCGCCTTTTTCAACGGTGGTTGCCCCAGCGTGACCTGCGGCCAGAACGCAAAGCCCTTGACCAGTCCCTCGAGCTGATGGCCCGCAAATACGGGATCCACCTCGGCCAGGCGACCATCGGCAATCGCCGCCTGAATCCACGCCGTCACCCCGCTGCCCTTCTCGTCCATCCGGCACACGATGTCCTGCGCGCGGTCCGGCGAATGAATGATCTCCGCCATGGCGACGCGCGCCAGATCAATGAAGCTGGCGTCGCCCAGCAACTCCAGTTTCTGCATCAACAACTGTCGCAATTGCTGCGCCAGCGGAAGATCGGGCCGGTAGGCCATGTCGACGCTGGCCGCGCTGCTGGCCCACAACTGCTCCAGCATCAGCGCGAACAGCGCCTCCTTGCTCGGGAAATGGTTGTAGACCGTGCGCTTGGACACGCCAGCAGTCTGAGCGATGCGGTCCATGCTGGTGGCCTCGAACCCCGCAGTGCGGAATTCCTCCACCGCCGCGCGCACGATGTCCTCTCGCTTGCGGTCGGTCAGGCGTTTGGGCGGGCGTTCCTTGGCGGAATCGGGAGCTTTCGTCGACATGGGCGAAATTCTACACCAGGCGGTGTACTTTTCCGATTTTGGAAACTACACTGTGCAGTGTAATTTTTGGCGCGAGCGGTTTGCCGCGATCGCGCCATTTTTCGAATCTCATGGGAACACCCGCCGTGACCGTCCTCTCCGCCTGCAACCGCCGCGCCTTGCCGCTTTATCCGCAATCCCCCCAACAGCGCGACGGACGTTTCAGCAATCCGCGGCCGCGCCCCGCCATGGGCTTCTGGAAAGGCGCCAAGCTTGCCTGGACCGTCCTCTTTGCCAAACCACGCGGCACGGTTCCCGACATCGCCATCCCCGTGCGCCCGCTGGACCGCGCAGCCCTGGAAGCCGCCCCGGACCGCAGCCTTTACCGGCTTGGACATTCCACCATCCTCATGAAACTGCGCGGCCGCTTCTGGCTGACCGACCCGGTCTTCTCCGAACGCGCTTCGCCCGTGCAATGGGCCGGCCCCGCCCGCTTTCATGCGCCGCCCATCAGCATCGACGACCTGCCTCCGATCGCAGGCGTCATCCTGTCCCACAACCATTACGACCACCTCGACCGCGCCGCCATTGCACAGCTTGCGAGCAAGACCGCGCACTTCATCGCGCCGCTGGGGGTCGGCGACCAACTGGTAGCCTGGGGCATCGACCCCGCCCGCGTCGAGCAATTGGACTGGTGGCAGTCCACCGAGGTCGACGGCCTGCGACTGACCGCCACGCCCGCCCAGCACTTCTCCGGCCGCGGTCTCACCGACAGCGACCGCAGCCTGTGGGCCTCGTGGGTCATCCAGGACGCCGACCTGCGCGTCTTCTTCAGCGGCGACACCGGCTACTTCGACGGCTTCAAGGCCATCGGCGACGCTTACGGCCCCTTCGACCTGACCCTCATGGAAACCGGCGCGTACGACGCGCGCTGGGCCTTCGTCCACATGCGGCCCGAAGAGACCCTTCAGGCACACCTGGACCTGCGCGGCCGCTGGCTGCTGCCGATTCACAACGGCACCTTCGACCTGGCCATGCACCCGTGGGAACAGCCGTTCGAGCGCATCACGGCATTGGCACGGGACCATGGCGTCGATCTGGCCACACCGGTCATGGGAGAGCGCGTCGATATCGGGGCGCCGCAAGCGGGAACGGCTTGGTGGCGCGCCGGGCAGGCGCAGCGGTAAAAACGGGCCGGCCCGGTTGCGCAAGCCGGGCTTACCCATGGCGGCCGTCCAGTACAATCCGCGTTTGGCGACGTTGTGATCGCCCCTCTGTCTGGACCCCAAGCATGTTGCGTCTGTCTGAAATCAAGCTGCCGTTGAACCACACGCCCGAGGAACTGCCCGCGGCAATCCTCAAGAAATTGGGCATTCCGGCCAGCGACCTGAACGGCTTCACCATCTTCCTGCGCAGCTACGATGCGCGCAAAAAGCACAACATCCTGCTCATCTACGCGCTGGATGTCGACGTCGCCAACGAAGCCGCGATCCTCAAACGCTTTCATGACGACCGCAACGTCAAGCCGTCTCCGGACACCGAATACAAATTCGTCGCCCAGGCGCCCGCCACGCTCACCAAGCGCCCCATCGTCATCGGCACCGGCCCCTGTGGCCTCTTTGCCGGCCTCGTGCTGGCGCAGATGGGCTTCAAGCCCATCATCCTGGAACGCGGCAAGGCCGTGCGCGAGCGCACCAAGGACACGTGGGGCCTGTGGCGCAAGCGCGTCCTGAACCCGGACTCCAACGTCCAGTTTGGCGAAGGCGGCGCCGGCACGTTCTCGGACGGCAAGCTATATAGCCAGATCAAGGACCCCAAGCACTACGGCGAAAAGGTCTTGAAGGAATTCGTCCTGGCCGGCGCGCCCGAGGAAATCCTCTACGTCAGCAAGCCTCACATCGGCACATTCCGCCTGGTCGGCATGGTCGAAGTCATGCGCGACACCATCACCAAGCTGGGCGGCGAAGTCCGCTTCTCCAGCCGCGTTGAAACGCTGCACCGCGAAAGCGGCAAGGTCACCGGCGTCACACTGGCAAACGGCGAACACATCGAAGCGGACCACGTCGTCCTCGCCATCGGCCACAGCGCGCGCGACACCTTCCAGATGCTGCTGGACCAGGGTGTCTTCATGGAAGCCAAGCCCTTCTCCATCGGCTTCCGGATCGAACATCCGCAGTCCCTCATCGACCGGGCGCGCTTCGGCCCCAATGCTGGCCACCCGATCCTGGGCGCCTCCGACTACAAGCTGGTGCACCACGCCAGCAACGGCCGCTCCGTCTACAGCTTCTGCATGTGCCCGGGCGGCACGGTAGTCGCGGCCACGTCTGAACCGAACCGCGTCGTCACCAACGGCATGAGCCAGTACTCGCGCAACGAACGCAACGCCAACGCGGGCATCGTTGTGGGGATTTCGCCCGAGGTCGATTACCCGGAGCATGTGCTGGCCGGTGTCGACTTCCAGCGCAAGTGGGAATCTCAGGCCTTCGAACTGGGCGGCCGCAACTACAGCGCGCCCGGTCAGTTGGTGGGCGATTTTCTGGAAGGCAAGGCCTCGACGGAATTCGGCGCGGTGCAGCCGTCTTACACGCCCGGCGTCCACCTGACCGACTTGGCCACCGCCCTGCCCGACTTTGCGATCACTGCGATTCGCGAGGCATTGCCGGCGTTCGACAAGACCATCAAGGGCTTCAACATGCCCGATGCCGTGCTGACGGGCGTAGAAACGCGGACGTCGTCGCCAATTCGCATCAAGCGGGATAACGAGACGCTGGAAAGCATCAATACGCAGGGCTTGTTTCCCGCGGGTGAAGGCGCGGGTTATGCGGGCGGGATTCTGTCGGCGGGGGTGGATGGGATCAAGATTGCTGAGGCTGTGGCGCTGAGCATTATGGGGCGGGCGGGTTAAGTCGCGACCAAACCGCCAGCCGGCCCCCGGGCCGGCTACCCTACCCTGACTTACGCAGCCTCGCGCATCGCCCAGGGCAAGAGAAACTGTCCAATCCGTTCTTCGATGCGGCTCTCCACCGTCTTGAGCCGCAGCACGGCAACGCCGCTTTTTTCCAAAATGCTGTCCTTCAACGCATCCCGCTCCGATTGCTCGAGCGTGCCATGCGTCCCGCCGTCGACTTCGATCACGCCGACGGGCGTTTTACCCACCCTGAAATAAATCACGAAATCGCAGCTTGCGCCCCGTCGCATGAACTCGCGTTCGCGGGCCGTCAGGCCTGGATTGGACATCGCCGCGACTTGATTCAGCGGGACCTGCGAATGACACATCAGCGCGGCGCAGGCTGGTTCAGACAGCGCGTCCCGCAGCAACGCAGCCACGATGCGCTCGGAGCGGTATGCGGAATCTTTCTGCTGCAAGCGAGAGGCAAGCCGATCAAGCGACTTGTCGTATTCGCTATATAACAAGTCAAAGGCCGACACCACGGGCGCGCGCAGGATCTGCTTTTCGTCTGCGTAGTACTCCATGTAGCGGATCAATGCAGCAATCGGACCATTCCCAGCCGTAAAGACATCGTCTCCCGTCACCAATGTGAACCGCTTCTTGGCACGCGACACCGCCACATTGACCATGCGCGCATCGTCAACAAAATTGATCCGCTTTTCGTTCTCGCGCTTTTTATCAAGCACTGTGGAAAAGACGATCTCGTCGCACTCCCGACCTTGAAACTTGTGTACGGTGTCTCGCACAAAATCGCTGGGCAGATGCGATCCGGACAAGACAACCTGGGCTCTGAACGGTGCGATGAACCCTCTTCCTTCATCCTGCCACGCGCCATCCGAGCTCGGCGCTTCCAGGGACGCCATCAGGGAATCCAGTTCGCGAAGATTGGTATTTCCGCGCGAATGGTTTCCCTTGGCGGTAACGACAAGCCTTAACGCCCCGTCGCTTGCGTCGCTGTTCATCGGTATGAGTTCGTTGCCGTAAAACTGCTGATTGCAGAACTGGATGATTCTTGAATGACAGCGATAGTGTTCCTTCAGCAGCGTCCTGGGCAACGTCCCCTTGAACACATCAATGGCCGAATTCAGAAGGCTGTGCTTCTCGCAGTCGTAAGCGGCCGCGGGAGCTGCTACTGCAACACCCGACGGGATGTGCGCGAGCTGTTTGCTGTCGCCAACGATGACGGCGTTCTTCGCGCATCCCAGCGCCAAGATTCCCGGCACGATGTCTTGCTGGGAGGCCTCATCAATGATGACGTAGTCAAGGACCGCGCCCGACTCGATGGAATTGACGATTGAATGCGTGCTGCTGGTAAGGATCGGAAAGCGCTTGAGAAAGGCGTCGAAGTGGCGGCGGTACGTATCCGGTTCAAAAGGCGCAGTGTCTTGCACCTGCTGATGAAGATGCGCTTTCAGATATGTCATCGACCCCGTGGTCATGTCCTTTAGCAGCGCATCGAAGTTTCCGCCGGCCAATACGGCTTCGCAAGCGGCCAACTCCGCGTTCTTCTCGTTGAGCAATCGGTCGTAATACCGCATCTGCAAGTCGTGGACGGCTGCGCGGCGCAGTTCACCGTTCTCAAAGGCTTTGACGCGAATTATCTTGAAGTGCACAAACAGGTCAAACCGATTCCTTAACCCGATGCGCCCGTCGCCAATGTGCCTCAGATAGGCCATCAGATCCGCCATCTTCTGCGCAGACAGCTTGAGCTTACGCAGGGATTCGACGCGCAGGCTTGGGTTTTCCTCCTGCCATTGCTTCAGGTAACGCTGCTCCACCGACACCTCGTCGATTTCCGCCCTGAGCCTTGCCGCGGCGTTGTGCGCGGCCAAGAACCGCTTTAGCTGCGCTAGCGTCTTCTGCAACGACTCCATGTTTTGCGGCAACGCTGGCTCCCCCGCCGGTACCGCAGGCTGAGCCGCAAAAAAATCCTCTCGGTTCTGTTTGCTTCCAAGGCAAGCCACCAGATAGTCCAGCCCGCACTTTCCGAGCTTTTCAAAGACGTTTCCCACGGCCGAATTGTTGTTGGAAAGGATGGCTACCGTTTGGCCTCGCAAAAGGATATTCGCGATGATATTGAGGATGGTCTGCGTCTTGCCCGTTCCTGGCGGCCCTTCGATCACACTTACCTGCGCTTCAAACGCGCGGTTCACTGCCGCCAACTGGCTTTCATTGACGCCAAAGGGAAAGATCATGTTGTCCGCGGGCTGTCGCCGCGCGTTCTGCCCCGTGCAGTAGGCATGCAACGCCGTGTCCGCGCGCGGCGGCAACCGGTCCAACTGGCAGGTCACATTCGCCGCAACCATCTTCTGGTCCCCAGTTGCGGCGTCCTCTCGACCCTTCGCCACCGAGACGAAATACAGGAAAACGTCCCCGCCGTGCAACGGCGCCTGTGGAACAAGTTCGATGTCCGCAAGCTTCTCCACATAGATTTTGGAAGCGCCCGGGTATTCGATGGCGACATATTTTTCACCGTAGACCATAGCCCTCTCGACAGGCTTGGCCACGGCACTTCCCTTCTTCATGCGTAACACGTCGTTCAGCTCACGGGTCGGCTCCACCCGGCAATCGCTGATGGGCCGGCTGAAGGACTTGCCCGAAGGAAACTGACACGTCAGCACCAGGCTCTGGTGCTTGTCGCTCCAGTGGAGTGTCCAGTCGCGGATCTGACGCGTTTTATCTTCACCAAGAACGAATACCGATGCCATAGCTTTGCTACCCAGCGCTCCAAGCCAACTGTCGATTTAACAACGCCGATCTGAATGATCACAAATCCGCCGCGTCCCGCAGCCGCACGCCATCCAAATCCGCGGCACACAGCGCGTCATACATCTCCCGGTCGACCACCGGGTCGATCGACATCAGCGTCTGGCGGAATATGTGCGCATTGCCGACGCGCTCGTCTCGAAATACGAGATTGGCGCCGCCCACGACGCTGTAATACAGCTCGTCTTCGCCAGTCAGGAAATTCCGGTCGTACTTTTTCTTGACCCGCGACGCGTCCACATCCAGCGCGTCGAGCGTGCGCATCACATTACAAAAATAGTATTGCGGCCCCGGCGAGCCGTCGGCCTGCGTATAGTCGCAAGCACTGAACACAAAGGCCTCAGGATCGACCGACTCGAAGACCTGCCTCAACGGCTCCGAGACGATCCAGATGCCGCACCACTGCTCGAATTGCCGAAGCGCTCCGCCTTCTTCCGGCACATGGACGATGTGCGGCCGTTCGCAATATTGCGAAGGATCGCCGTCGGGCGCTTCCATCGTGTACATGCCGGGCCGAATCAGCTTTTCCTCGTTGGCGATTACCAGGCCCGGGCCAATGCCATCGCTCCAGATGCTTGCGCTAAGGACGAAGTATTTTCCCTTTTGCGATTCAAACGTCATCACGTGAGCATTCTCCGGGGCAAGCCTCGCGCGTCTGAACGGCCAGGCGTTGGAAGTCGGTAGCGGCAAATCGGCCAGTCAGGCCGGCGTGCGAGGGAACTCAAGGCTCACAATCGTAACGCCAACAAGCGCCACCGCGATTATGCAGATGGCCGCGTCTGCGTCAGCCCCGTGGGCGGCCCGTCGATCGCCGTCCATCCCGCATCCACCGCCAGGCTGCTGCCCGAAATGTAGCTCGCGGCATCCGACGCCAGAAACGCCACCGCAGCGCCCACCTCGGAAGGCTGGCCCCAGCGGTTCAATACCGTGTGGCCGGCGTAGGTGTTGTAGATCTCGGGACGTTCCTTCAGCGGCTCGGTCAGACGGGTCTCGATGATGCTAGGCATCACCGCGTTGACGCGCACGCCGTAGCTGCCGACCTCGGCCGCGAACGCCTTGACCATCTGCTCGATGCCCGCCTTGGTGGCCGCATAAATGCCGAGCCCCGGCTCGATCGTCACGGCGCGCATCGACGAACACAGGATCAGGCTGCCAGTGCCCTGCTTCATCATCGGTCGGCCAAAGTGGCGCATGAAGTGAAAGGCGCCGCGCAGGTTCAGGTTCACCACCTGGTCGAATTCTTCTTCCGTGTAATCGATGATGAGCTTGCGAATGTTCAGCGCCGGGGTTGCCACCGCGATGTCGATCCGGTTTTTTTCATCCAGAACGCTGGCGGCCAATTGCGCGATGGACTCGCCGCTGGCGGCATCGGTCTGCATCCAGTTGGCCGCACCGGCGCCGTCGATGATCTGCTGCGCCGTGATTTGCGCGCCGCTCTCGTCGCGGTCCGCGCACATCACGTAAGCGCCCATCGCGCCCAGCGCGTGCGCCGACGCCTGACCGATGCCGGACGCCGCGCCCAGCACGACGGCGATCTTGCCTTGAAGACTGAAAAGTTGGGGATAGTTGGTCATGAAGCTTCGGTGAGGAGTGTTATGGATATGGACTGGCCCGTTGCGGCTATCGGACTACTTGTGCGGGATGCCAATTACTCCTCGCGCCGGTCGGACAGCCCAACGATAAGGATCGCTCGCCGCGAACGTCAGATCGCGAAAAAAGGATACGGACCGCTGGCCGAGGCCATCCGACTGCCCAAGACGCGGACGCTTGGCTATTATCCTTGCATGATCCAAGCCCCGCCTATCGCAATCGCCGCGCAGATCGACGACGCCAGACGCGTTATCGAACACCATCTCGGATCCGGCTTGGCCGCCATCCATCTATTCGGCTCCTCTGTCGACGGCGGGTTGCAACCCGAAAGCGATATCGACCTGCTCGTCACCGTAACTGATCCGCCCGACTCGGCCACGCTCCGTGCTTTGGCGATAGAACTGCTGACGGTCTCCGCGCCACCGGGCCAGTCGCCCAGTTTGCGCGCACTTGAAGTCACCGTGATGACGCTTCAGCATGTCGTGCCTTGGCGCCACCCGGCCCGCCGTGAGCTGCAGTTTGGCGAATGGCTGCGTGAGGATTTGCTGGCGGGCATCGTGGAGCCGCCGATGCTGGACCACGACCTCGCCATCATGTTGACCAAGGTGCTAGGAGACAGCATCCCGGTCGTCGGCCCGCCCGCCCGTCAGCTTTTTGAAGCGGTTCCGCATAAAGACCTGACGCGCGCACTGCTCGACACGGTCGCCCAATGGAACCAGCCGGAGGACTGGGCAGACGAAGAACGAAACATCATCCTGGCGCTGGCGCGCATCTGGTACACCGCTGTGACTGGAGAGATCGCTTCAAAGGCGGACGCGGCGACTTGGCTGCTGGAGCGGATCGAACCGGCGTATCGACCGGTTCTCGGCCACGCGCGGGCGATCTATCTTGGCCAAGCGCAGGACGATTTGGCGCAACGGCATGCGATTGAAACCGAGGCGTTCATCATTCACGCGCGTCGAGTCATCGAGGGTCTTTGTTCAAGCGATTGACGGCGGAACTGGCGCATGACCTTCATTGCACCGCGCATCATAGGGCGCCCACCTGGCCGCTGACATCGCTGCTAAAGCGCACGGCGGGGGCACGCAGCACGGCGCGCCGCCTGCCCCATATGCTCGGTGCAGCGACTGCCAAACCTGCACATCAAGTCGCTGATTCGGAAGCCGGTCAGTTACTGCTGCGAAGAACCGATCTGCAGGACCGAAGCGTCGCGCTGCATATAGCGGTTCATGATCTGGCTAAGAATCGGATTGCCCACAGTCTCCGCCTTTGGCGCAGTCAAGCTGACGACCGCCGCGCACATTTTGCCGGCCTGGACGGTATGTCCCTTCACATCAGCTTGAACGGTAGCGGCCGTGCCCTGCTTCCACGCAGCGCCTACACCGTCGACCGCCTGCTGAGCGGCGGCGCAATCGGCGTAGGACAGAGAAATCACAACGGCAGGTACATCCTTGACCTGCACGTCCGCGATGATGCCCCCAAAGTAAGGCGGAATGCCGCGCCCGCTGGACGCCGCGGCCGCCTGAAGATTCTGCTTCGCGCTATCCAGATCGCCGGGCGATCCCGACAACACCTTGGCCGGATCGACCCCTTGCAGACCAAACACCGGCGAGATGACGGCCGCTTGCACGATCCTGCCGCCTTCCGAAGGCACGGCTTCCTTCAACCCGGCCACGGCAGCCGCCACGATCTCGCTGTCCGCAACGGACGGCGCAGTCTGGGACAGCGTCTTCATTCCCGCCGGCCCTGCCGCCTGCACCAACGCCGTATCAAGCGGCAAGACAAACGTAGGCATGCCCATCGTGCCCCGCCATGGCTGTTGCCCGGTGGCGTTGGTCAGGTCGGGCTTATTGGGCTCACCGTTTGCCAACAGGCCAGCCACATCGCCGGCCACCGGTTTGAACTCAGCCTGCTTCAGTCGATCCACAAACTTCGCCGCGGCTTGTTTGTCCTTCAGGCCCCAGTAGGTGACATTGCCGGGCGACTGGCCAAATCCGGCGAAATAGGACAACTCATCGAACGGGATATGCGCGCTATCGGACCACTTGTCCAGACCGTGACCGATGGATTGAAGCGGCGTGATTGCCTGGGCAATGGACAACCGACGCATGGCGTCGGCGGTGGGTCCGGTCTTTTCAAGGCCCCGCCACACTTGCACGTCCAGGAAAGATATCTGTATTGCTTCAGGGGCGCTCAACACCACCTGCGGTACTTGCTTCAAGGCCTGCTGTAAGGTTTGCGTACTGTCCTGTGCAGCCACCGACGTGCCACAAACAGTCATCAAGCCAAGTGCAAGGGCCTTTAAGCGCATCCGATATCTCCTGTGGGGCGTTACCTAAATGAGATCGGGCAGTATATCAATGGTCGGTCACCATTTATGGAGCCCCGATGAGCGGCCGATGAAGCACTCATGATTGCGACGTACACCGCCCCGATCTTCATTGCCTCGTCCAGTGCCAGGAGGAGCGCGCTATCTTCCAAACCAAACGTTAGACGGACTGCGATTGGAGTGTTCCTGATCTGCTCCGCAACGGTGTTTCTGGTTGCGCACTACGTGAGGCTGCTTCCGTTCGACAGAAGTCTGGCGTCCGCCGCAGTAACGGCACCCATATTCACCTTGGGTTTCTATGGCTTTTGCTGGGGATGGTCACAGAGCAAGAGATAACGAAACACTATCCGCCGTCCGGTCAAAAATGCCGAAAGCCCGCGTTTAAGCGGGCTCTCGGCGTCATGCTTACTGCTTAATGCCGGTGTAGGCCGGCCGCAGGATCACTCCCACTCAATCGTCGCCGGCGGCTTGCTGGACACGTCGTACACCACCCGATTGATCCCGCGCACTTCGTTGATAATCCGCGAAGAAACGCGAGCCAACAACGGATGCGGCAGCGGCGCCCAATCAGCCGTCATGAAGTCAAACGTCTGCACCGCACGCAGCGCCACGACATACTCATACGTACGCCCGTCGCCCATCACTCCCACCGACTTCACCGGCAGGAACACGGCAAACGCCTGCGAAGTCAGCTCATACCAGGTCAGGCCGCTGGCCTCGTCCTTGGTATTGCGCAGTTCTTCAATAAAGATCGCATCGGCCCGGCGCAGCAGTTCGGCATACTCATGCTTCACTTCGCCCAGGATGCGCACACCCAGACCCGGACCCGGGAACGGATGGCGGTAGACCATCTGCGGCGGCAGACCCAGCGCCACGCCCAGTTCGCGGACTTCGTCCTTGAACAGTTCGCGCAGGGGCTCCAGCAGTTGCAGGTTCAGCGTGTCCGGCAGGCCGCCCACGTTGTGGTGCGACTTGATCGACGTGGCCTTGCCCGTCTTGGCGCCAGCGGATTCAATGACGTCGGGGTAGATCGTGCCCTGGGCCAGCCACTTGGCGCTCTTCTGCTTGCCAGCTTGTTCCTGGAAGACTTCGACGAATTCGCGGCCGATGATCTTGCGCTTGGCTTCGGGGTCGGCAACGCCGGCCAGTTTGCCCATGAATTGCGCGGTGGTGTCGACGTGAATGATCTTCACGCCCATGTTTTCGGCGAAGGTCTGCATGACCTGCTTGCCTTCGTCCAGACGCAGCAAGCCGTGGTCGACGAAAACGCAGGTGAGCTGGTCGCCGATGGCCTTGTGGATCAGTGCCGCGGCCACCGAGGAGTCCACGCCGCCGGACAGGCCCAGGATGACTTCGTCGGTGCCGACCTGTTCGCGGATGCGGGCGACGGCTTCGGAGACGTAGTCGGGCATGTTCCAGTCGCCCGTGCATTCGCAGATTTCGTTCACGAAGCGGGCCAGCATGGCCTTGCCCTGAACGGTGTGCGTGACTTCGGGGTGGAACTGGACGGCGTAGAAGCGGCGGTCTTCGTCGGCCATGCCGGCGATGGGGCAGGACGGCGTGGAGGCCATCAGCTTGAAGCCGGGGGGCAGTTCGGTGACCTTATCGCCGTGGCTCATCCAGACCTTGAGCATGCCGTGGCCTTCGGGCGTGCTGAAATCTTCAAGGCCTTCCAGCAGCTTGGTGTGACCGTGAGCGCGGACTTCGGCGTAGCCGAATTCGCGGTGGTCGGAAAAGCTGACCACGCCGCCCAGTTGCTGCGCCATGGACTGCATGCCGTAGCAGATGCCCAGCACGGGAACGCCCAGCTCGAACACGGCGTGCGGCACGCGCATGGAGCCCTCTTCGTAGGCCGAAGCGTGGCTGCCGGACAGGATGATGCCCTTCAGACCCTGCGCCTGCTGTTCGCGCACGAAGGCGTCGTCGACGTCGCCAGGGTGGACTTCGGAATAGACGCCGGCTTCGCGGACGCGGCGGGCGATCAGCTGGGTGACTTGCGAACCGTAGTCGAGGATAAGAATGCGCTGGTGCATGGAGACTCTACCCGTTGGAAATAAAACCGCACCGGCAGACCCGCTGTTCTTTGCGGATCTGCCGGTGCGTGATGCATGACATTGTAGTTGACTGTGCGGATCAGTCGGCGCGGTAGTTGGGCGCTTCCTTGGTGATCTGCACGTCGTGCACGTGGGACTCGCGCACGCCCGCGGAGGTGATCTCCACGAACTCGGTCTTGGTGCGCATGTCGTCGATGGTGGCGGCGCCGCAGTAACCCATGGAGGCGCGGA
The DNA here is from genome assembly GCF_002388205.1 of Achromobacter sp. UBA4530. NCBI lineage: Bacteria > Pseudomonadati > Pseudomonadota > Betaproteobacteria > Burkholderiales > Alcaligenaceae > Achromobacter > Achromobacter sp. UBA4530. The sequence continues at coordinate 245,867 of NZ_DGMA01000008.1, forward strand.
TGCCGCCGACCAGTTGGTAAATGATGGCGAGCACGCTGCCCTTGTAGGGGACGCGGCCTTCGATGCCTTCGGGGACCAGCTTGTCGGCGTTGTTGGCCGGGTCCTGGAAGTAGCGGTCGGCCGAGCCTTCCGTCATGGCGCCCAGGCTGCCCATGCCGCGGTACGACTTGTACGACCGGCCCTGGAACAGCACAACTTCGCCGGGGGCTTCTTCGGTGCCGGCAAACATGCCGCCCATCATGCATGCGAACGCGCCAGCGGCCAGCGCCTTGGCGACGTCGCCCGAGTAGCGGATGCCGCCGTCGGCGATGAGCGGAACGCCCGTGCCTTCCAGCGCCTTGGCCACTTCGGAGATGGCGTGGATCTGCGGCACGCCGACGCCGGCCACGATACGCGTGGTGCAGATGGAGCCCGGGCCGATGCCGACCTTGACGCCGTCGGCGCCGTGCTCGACCAGCGCGCGCGCGGCGGCTGCGGTGGCGATGTTGCCGCCGATGACTTCAACCTTGGGGTAGTTCTGCTTGACCCAGCGCACGCCTTCGAGCACGCCCTTGGAGTGGCCGTGCGCGGTGTCGACGATGAGCACGTCGACGCCAGCGGCGACCAGCTTTTCCACGCGCTCTTCGGTGTTGCCGCCCACGCCCACCGCTGCGCCAACGCGCAGTTGACCTTGGGCGTCTTTGCTGGCCATCGGGTGTTCGGTGTTCTTGACGATGTCCTTGACGGTGGCAAGACCACGCAGTTCAAAACCGTCGTTCACGATCAGCACGCGTTCCAGACGGTGCTTGTGCATCAGGGCCTGCGCTTCGTCGAGCGTGGCGCCTTCCTTCATGGTGACCAGGCGTTCCTGCGGCGTCATGATGTTGCGCAGGGGCTGATCCAGGTTTTCTTCGAAGCGCAGATCGCGGTTGGTGACGATGCCGACCAGCTTGCGGCCTTCAACGACCGGCAGGCCCGAGATGCCATGCTGGCGCTGCAACGCAATGGCGTCGCGCACTTTCATCTGGGGGGTGACGGTGACCGGATCGATCACGATGCCGAATTCGTGACGCTTGACGCGAGCCACTTCACGCGCTTGCGCGTCAGCGGAGAGATTCTTGTGGATGATCCCGATGCCGCCTTCTTGCGCCATGGCGATGGCCAGACGCGATTCGGTGACGGTGTCCATGGCGGCGGACACGAGGGGGATGTTCAGGCTGATGTTGCGAGTCAGGCGCGTGGCCAGGGAGGTGTCGCGCGGCAACACCTCGGAATACGCAGGCACCAACAACACATCGTCGAAGGTGAGCGCTTTTTGAACGAGACGCATGGGTAACTCCGGGCGCAAAGCGAGATTATACGCCGTCGGCATGTTTTGACTAGGTGTTAACCATAGGTCCGGGTGGATATTTATGACACTTGATCAGACCCCAATTTGCGGACTGCGAACCTGGCCTTGGGCCGCCCGCCAATTCATCCCGCGCGTTGACGCGCCCGCCCGGCTGCTCTTATGTTCGTGTACACGTTATCGACTTTGCGGGGTTTTCCGCCATGCCGCAGCTGGTCTTGCTTCTGTTGGGAGTCCCCTACCTGCGCCAGCGATGGCGCGCGCTGGCCATCGCCGGCGCGGTGTTCCTCGTGGCCGGTATCGTCGTGTTCATCGATGCCCTGGACGACGCCCTCTACTTTCCGCTCAACGCCTTTGCCGTCCTCTTCATCATCGAAGGTCTGGGCACGCTGCTGATCGCTTCCAGCGGCGTCGGGGGCCAGCGCGTGCTGCGCTATGCGAAAGGGTTGTTCGTTCTCGTGGCGGGCGGGCTGATTCTCGCGGGGCATCATCACGGACACTTTGTCCTGTCGATGATCTTCGGCGCGTTGTTCCTGGTGGATGGGTTGCTGCAGTGCATCGCGGGGTACGTCGTGCGCTACGAGCGCTGGCGCTACGCGTTTGCCGGCGGCGTGGCGGAAATTCTGCTGGCGATCTTTTTCTTCCAGCCGTACCCCACGAATTACGTGGGTACCGTGCCGTATTGCCTTGGGCTATTCCTCGGCATTGCGGGCGCAAAGCTGCTGTGGCTGGCGCGCCGCGTCCGGCATCTGGCCTCGAACCCCGCCTTCGCCGCCACGCAGTCGATGGGCTTTGCACCTGCCGCGCCGGAGCAGGCCAAGCCGCAAATCTGGGACGGCCCGCCTGCCGATTCCGAGCGCGCGCTGACCGTCCACGTCTGGACGCCATCGGGCTCGGCCAAGGCGCAGACCCGCAGCTATCCGCTGGTGGACCGCTACATCGCAGCGGTCGACGTCAACGGCGTCATCTCAACGGGACACGCGGCGCTGGAGTCACCCGAAGGCATCTACATCAGCCTGTACCCGAAGGAGGAAATCGACCGGTCGCCCGACGACTTCGGCGCCCTGCTTCGCGCCACGGCCGACAACGACATACCGGGGGTCTATCAACCCGATTACGCGACCGAGTCAAACGCCTGGTGCCCGTCGAACGTACGCGTGCGTATCCGGAACTACGATGCGGACAAGCTGGCGGCGTTTTGGCAGGAGTACCGCAAAAACGCCACCTACAACCTCACCCACCGCAACTGCTCAAGCACCGTGTCACGGGCGCTGGACGCCGCGCTGGATGGCGTCGTGGGACGCCTGCATGGCGGCGAGGCCGGCTGGCGGGTGCTGCTCCGGCTGCTGCTGACGCCCGAGCTCTGGGTGGCCGCGCAAATCCGCAAGCGTGCCCTCACGATGGCCTGGACCCCGGGCCTGACGCTGGACTACGCCCGTGCCATGAGCATGCTGGCGGACCCGCGGCCATTCGGGTGGTGGAAGATGTCGCAACACGCGGTGCGCCGGATTGCCGAATTGCGCGCGGGATGGCGGTCGCAGGACCGGGAATCGCCGGCTCGCCGACCGCGGACCTGAGCCGCGCGCACGCTGTTGCAATTGAACCCTGGAGAATCGCGGACCGCGGGCGTAACGTGAAAACGCGGCATATGCCGCGTTGCCTTTGCAGGTGCGCACCATGACGCCCACGACTTCCCGCCCCGATCCCCACCAAGCGGCCCCGGCCGCCGCACCCGACACGCATGCGCCGCCGCATGCGGAAAAAGAGCGCGCAAAGTCCGATCACCAGCACGAAGAAGCCCGGCGCAAGGCGCTGGTCGGTTCCCAGCACAAGGAGAACACGCGCGCCGTGGCGGCGCCGCGCTATCACGGACATCGGGGCGGCTGAAGGCGCCGGTTCCCGCGCTTGCCGGCCGCGCGCATTTCGACAGCGCGCTCGTCGGCAACGCGCCCCGCGGACCGCCCGAACGGGTTTTTGCGGTATGTTTCTGCAAACCCCGACGGATCCCGACGATGCAGTCCGACGAAAACTACCTTCTCTATGACGGCGATTGCCCCTTCTGCTCGAACTACGTGCGGATGATGCGGCTGCGCAAGGCCGCTGGGCCTATCGCCATGCTGAACATGCGCGACCATCCCGACCTGGCCGCGCACCATCGCGCGCAAGGCTATGACTTGAACCAGGGCATGCTGTTGCAACTGGACGGCCGCGACTACTGGGGCGCGGACGCCATCCACCGGCTGGCCTTGCTCAGCACGGGCAGCGATGTGTTCAATCGCCTGAACGCCACCATATTCAGCAACGCGTGCCTGTCCAAGGCGCTCTATCCCTTCATGCGCACCGGCCGCAGCCTGACGTTGACGTTGCTGGGCAAAAAAAAGATGCCTTGACGCGGTTGCGGCGCAATTTCCGCACAATGCTGACGGCCAGGCGCACGCCTGCGGAACGCTCGTTCGCCAGTAGCAGGCCGGCCACCCGCAAGCCTATACACCCTGACAACCGGAACTGACCTGATGATCTATTTCTTTGGCGCCCTGCTTCTCGCGTCTACGCTGGCCGCTGCCGTCTACCGCCGCATGCAGCGCAGACCCGAGGACTCCGGCCGCGCCATGTCGCGCGACATGCTGTCGGGCGCCGCGATCTTCGCATTCATGGGACCGGCCGTCGCCATAGTGCTCATCGCTGTGACCATGTCGATCGGCGCCCAGGATCCGGAACTGCTCCTGTTCGGTCTCTATGGACTGCCGTGGGCGTATCTGTTTGGCGGTGTGCCGGCGCTCTTTTGCGGGTTGACGGCGGGCGCGCTCAAGCCCGTCGCGCCGTCCTGGCTGGCCATCCTGCGCATGGGGCTCATTGGCGCGGCGTATGCCTTTGTCTTTTTGCTGACGTTTGGCAGCCGCGACAGATCGTTGGCAGCGCTGGGATTTCCGCTGTTCATGGGCGCCCTGCCCGCCGCAGTCGCCGGTCTGCTGTGCGCGCGGGTGTTCTACGGCAAGCCGGTGGCTATTCGCTAGCCCAATTCAAATCCGGCGACGCGGCGCCGTGCGCATGAAAGTACAACAGCGCGGACGCCGCCTTGGAACGGTCTACGCACTGGTACTGCGGATAACTGCCTGATTGGCCACCCGCCACCAGGTCCTGGTCGTGGTCTTCGGATTTGGCGGGGTCGATCAGCGTGTGGATCCGCGTGTCGCCGCCGGATGAGATGAACACGACATAGGCGCCATCACCGCCGCCGATCGACATGACCGTGTCGTCGTCAATCACGAAGGCGGTCGAGCTGAAGACCGCGCCATCCAGCCTGTCCAGGGCGGCGAGCAGGTCGCCCTCGGTCGGGGATTCATGCGCGCGGGTCTGTTCCTGGTCGCCTTGACGCATGTTTTCGATGATTCTGACGATTTTCACGGTGCTCCATTCGCCGGCTAGCGGCGCGTTGAGGGGTGGTCGCATGCAAGGGATCACATGCAAGGGGAATCACGGCCGATACTACATTGGCCGCGATCCAAGCCGCCATTGACCACGCTGGAACGTTAGCGAATCACTGAGCGCGCGACGTGCGCGCGAAGAAGAATCGCAGCATCTCGGCCGTCGCATCCGGACCGGTCCGATCCGTGTAGGACCCTTGCTCCGAGCCGCCTGCCCAGGCATGGCCGGCGCCGTGGACATCCCAGCGTTCGGCGACGATGTTGCCCGCCGCATCGCGGTATACATGCTGCGTGCTATCGCGCATGCTGCCCGCGCCCGCCACGCGAACGGTTTCGACACGCGCGTTGGGCCCCACGCTGGCCGCGATCACGTTGCCGGCATTGGCGGGATTGACGGTGGCGTCGCGATCGCCATGGAACACGATGACCGGCACGCCGTTGCCGGCCGGTGCGGCGGGTTTCAGGCCCACGCCCTTCATGGCGGACAGCGCCGAAGGCAGGTCCGTCGCCGCGCCAGCGGCCAACCCCGAATGCACACCTGCCGCCGCATACAGTTCGGGATAAGCGCCCGCCAGAATCGCTGCCATCGCCCCGCCCGCCGACAGTCCCGCGACATACACGCGCGTGGGATCAATGTTGTGGGCGGCGATCACCTCGCGCGTCATGCCCGCAAGGATGGACGGCTCGCCCCGGCCTGGCTGCTGATGGTTGTGCTTGAACCAGTTCCAGCACTTCTGCGGATTGGCGTCGCGCGATTGCACGGGGTACAGCACATGAAAGCCCTGCTCGCGCGCAGCCGCATTCATGGCGGTGCCCGCGGCGAAATCGTCTGCGTCCTGCGTGCATCCGTGCAGCATGACCACCAGCGGACGCGGCGTGCCATCCGGGTTGGGCGGCACATACAGCTTGTAGGCGCGCTGCCCGGACGAATTGCGGAATGACCCCGCCGTGAACGTATCGCCCGCGCCGGCGGGTTTTGGGACGGACTGCGCAGCGTCGCCGGAAACGTGCGGCGCCGCGCTGGAGGCTTGGACGGAATCCGGAACTTCCCAAGCCTCCACGTCGATGACGTCGGCATCGTCCTGCCGGGCAGGCGCGGCAGCCAGGCCGTTTCGCAGGGCGGCCTGGATGGCGGCAGTTGCTGCCGTCAGATCGCCGGCCTGGGTGAGCTGGGTAGCCCGGTGCATGAGGTGCTGGAAATCAGGGTGCATAGCGTGACCTTTGTTTGCGCCGCGAGGGTCAGCGGATGCGCTGACGCAGGGCGGCTTTGACGGCGGGGCTGGCATGTAGCGCCCCCAATACCGTCAGGGATTCGATCGTGGCGAGCGCAAGCTCGGGCGTGACGTCGGAGGCAATGGTTGCCAGGCCCAGCACCCGGATCTGAAGCATTTCGCCCGCGGTTTGTACCGCGAGCAAATCCTGGGCGGTGTAGTGCTGGATGCCCAGCACCAGCGTCTTGCGGCTGACGGCCTGGCGCACGGCGTCGCCGTGGGTGGCAAGTTGATTGCGGATGGCCGTGCGGATGAGGTCCGTGCGGTTGGCGTAGAACCCTTCCTGGACGAGCAAATCAATCTGGCCCAGGTCGACATAACCCAGGTTGATGGTGATTTTTTCGTCCGCAGGCTTTGGCGTGGAGGCGAGTTGAGAGGTGCGAGGCGGCATGGATCGAATAATAAACCATCCACTTGGATGGTCTATGGATGTTTCAACTTGATAGATCTGCCTGCTCGACGCGGTGCTGGTCTTCGGATGCCGGTCTTATTGACGCTGGCAGGGCAGGCGCCGGTCCGCTACCGTCGTCGTGAACCCCAGGGGATTCTCATGGCGCCACGCCTTGCATCGGGATTGCTCGTGTCAATTGCCTGCTCCGCGGCGGCGGTCGCCCAGCCGGTTCCGCCCGACCTGTATGGCGCCCTGATCGTCTCTTCAACCTATCGTTACTACGCCTCGATCCTGTATGGCACCGACGCCGCGGCCCGCCGCAGCGCGCTCACCGCTTGCCAGGAAGATGAACCCCGCGCCACCTGCGCGGTGTACGCCAGCTTCAGGAACCAATGCGTGGCGGTGGCCGCTAACGGCGCGCAGCACTTCGTCGCCCTCGGCGACAAGGCGTGGGACCGGCAGCGGACTGGCGATTACAGCCTGGGGTTATGCCGCCACCAGACGGGTTCCGGGTGCAGACTGGTGCTTAGCGCGTGCTCGACCCACGCGCAGCAGGCGGAGGACCAAAGCGTCCGCGCGGGCCCGGACGGGGTGATCAGGGCGGATTTCCAAGTCCATCACGCCGCCCGACTTGTCCGATGAATTACAGTCTGTCGGGCAATACTCACCCGAAAGGAAAGCATCATGGAAAATCCGTTTGGCGATTCCGACGAGCCGTCCAGCGACCATCGGCAATATCTGGTCCTGATCGCGGCATCCAAAGACAACGCCGCCCTCGCGCAGAAAATCCTGGAAAACATCAAGACGCACGTGGATGAGCGCGCCGCGCCTTTGTGGATCGACGCGAAGGGAATCGGCGTGCTGGTGACGACGGACCTGGTCGCCTCCGAGATCTGGCGCGAGATGTTCCAGAAGGCGCCGGGACAGGATTATGGCGACACGCGCAACCTGCTTATCCTGGAAATCGGCAAGGATTGGGCCGCCCGCCGGGACGACAAGATCGAACACTGGTTGGCCAGCCGCGTCGGCGCGCCGTTGTCCGCGCCGAATCGCCCCAAGCGCCGCTAGATAGAAGTCTGGCTCACGCCTGTCCGGGGCTTCCGACAGTTTCCGGGCTGGTCCGCTTGGCCACGCGCTGCAGAAATGCATCCAGCGCCGGATTATCGTGCTGCGCGTGCCAGGCAAGGTACATGTCCGCATAAAGATCGCGCTGGCCGATCGGCCGGAACACCACGCCTTCAAACCGCAGCTCGCGCGCGGAATCCGGCACGAGGCCCACGCCCAGCCCGGCTCGCACCAGCGCCAGCAACGTATGCGTCTGCCCGGCGCGCTGCACATACTGCGGCTGCACGTCCGCCAGGCCGAAAGCGCCCACGATGCGGTCGTAGAAGTACTTGCCTTCCCGCGGCGAATACAGCACGAATGGCTGCCCTTGCAGCAACCGCAGCGGCACGATGGCGTGCTCGCACAAGGGCGAATCGGCGGGCAGCGCCAGCACCAGCGGTTCCCGCTCAAGCAGGCGCGACTCGATGCCTGCCTGTTGCGGCACGCTGCGCGCCAGGATGGCGTCCAGTTCGTGGGCCAGCAGCAGGCGGCTCAGCTCGGTCGTCACGGTTTCGCGCAACTGGATCTCCACGCCCGGCAGCAGCTTGCGCGCCTGCAGGATAAGCGACGGCATCAGGCGATACGAGGCCACGGCCGTGAAGCCCAGCCTGATGTGGCCGGCTTCGCCGCCGGACGTGCGGCGCGCGGTGGCGGCGGCCTGCGCCGAAAACTCAAGCAAATGGCGCGCATCGCGCAGAAAGCGCCGGCCAGCGGCGCTAAGCACCACCTGCCGGCTGTTGCGCTCGAACAGGGTCACGCCCAGGTCCTGCTCCAGCAGCTGGATCTGGCGCGACAGCGGCGGTTGCGTCATGCACAGGCGCTCGGCGGCGCGGCCGAAGTGCAATTCTTCGGCAACCGCAATGAAGCACTCGAGCTGGCGGAATTCCATCGATTCAATCCTTGAATTGATTGATGCTATTTATAGCTCGAACGGCTATCCATGGACAGGCATCCCTATACTCGGCTGCAGGGCTGGATTCCGGCCCGCGTAGCATCAGGAGCCTTACCCGCAGCACCATTTTTTTGCGGCCTCGCCGCCATCAACGCCATAAAAGAGAAAATCCATGGAGACAAAGAACACCGCCCGGATTCGCGTCCGGCTCCTCGCCGCGGCGCTGGCCCTGGCTGCCACCGCCGCCTTGCCGCACGCGGCCAGCGCCGCAGGGTATCCGGACCGCCCGATCAATCTGATCGTCCCCTTCTCGCCCGGCGGCGGCACCGACATCTCGGCGCGCCTGCTGGCCGCGGCCCTGGGTGAAAAATTCTCGTCGTCGGTGGTGGTGGACAACCGCCCGGGCGCCGGCGGCCAGATCGCCGCCGACCTGGTGGCCCGTTCGCAGCCCGATGGCTACACGCTGCTGTTCGCAAACTCGGGCATGCTGGCGATCAACCCCTGGATCTACAAGCTGCATTCCGACCCGGTGAAGGCGTTTGCGCCCGTGTCGCTGTTTTCGGACCTGCCGTTCGTGCTGGTGGTGCCCGCCAGCCTGCCGGCCAAGAACGTCGCGGAGCTGGTGACGCTGACCAAGTCCCAGCCCGGCAAACACACCTTTGCCAGCTCGGGCACGGGCGGCGCGCCCCACCTGTCCGGCGAGATCTTCCAGGAAGCCACCGGCGTGGATCTGGTGCACGTGCCCTACAAGGGCGGCGGCCCGGCGATGACCGATCTGATGGCCGGGCGCGTCGACATGCTGTTCGCGTCAGTCCTGGAGACCATGCCGTATGTCACGGCCGGCAAGCTGCGCGCGCTGGCCGTGACCGGCGCGACTCGCTCGCCCGCGATGCCGGACGTGCCCACCATCGACGAAGCCGGCGTCAAGAACGCGCAGAGCGGCTCGTGGACGGCAGTGTTGGCGCCGGCCGGCACGCCGCAGGCCGTGATCGACAAGCTGTCCGAGGCGATCCGCGCCGTGGCGGCCGATCCCGCGGTCAAGGCCAAGCTCGAATCGCAGGGCGCCGTCGCCCACGGATCGACACCCAAGGAGCTGCAGGATCTGGCCGCTAGCGAGCGCGAACGCTATGGGCAGATAATCAAGTCCCGCAACATCCAGACCAACTGATTCCGGTCCCGGCCCGCCCCGGCGGGCCTTTCCTTCTTACCTACATAAGCCGTATCCATGACTGCATCCCTTCCCGCCTCCGCCGCCGATCTGCTGATGGTCGGTCCCCTGCTGCCTGAACTGGTGGCCGACCTGGAATCGCGCTACCGCGTTCATCGCCTCTGGGAGGCCCAGGACCCGGCGGCGCTGCTGCGCGAACATGGCGCCGCCATCCGCGGCATTGCCACCAGCGGCCGCTTCGGCGCGACAAAGGAATTGATCGACGCCCTGCCCGCCCTGGAAGGCATCTTCAGTTTTGGCGTGGGGTACGACACCATCGACATCGCGGCGGCCAAGGCGCGCAACGTCGTGGTCACCAACACGCCGGGCGTGCTGGACGCCTGCGTGGCCGATACCGCGCTGGCCCTGATGCTGGCCGTCTCGCGCCGCATCGCGGAAGCCGACCGCTTCGTGCGCGCGGGCCGCTGGCCCACTGAAGGGTTCGGCCTGGGTTCGCGCATGACCGGCAAACGCTGCGGCATCGTCGGCCTGGGCAACATCGGCCTGCAGATCGCCCGCCGCGCGCAGGCCTTCGACATGGAGATCCTGTACACCAACCGCAAACCGCGCCCCGACGCGCCCGAGGGCTACCGTTATTGCCCGGACATCCTCGAGCTCGCCGCGCAATGCGACTTTCTGGTGCTGGCCGTGCCGGGCGGCGGCGCGACGCGCCACATGGTGAACGCGCAGGTACTGGACGCCCTGGGTCCGGACGGCTGGCTGATCAATATTGCGCGCGGCACGGTGGTCGACGAAGCCGCGCTGGTAGCGGCGCTGCAGAACAAACGCATTGCCGGCGCCGGCCTGGACGTGTTCGAACACGAACCCGCCACGCCCCCGGAACTGAACGCCATGGACAACGTGGTGATGCTGCCGCACATTGCCAGCGGCACCCACGAAACGCGCCGCGCGATGGCGGACCTGATGCGCGCAAATCTGGATTCGTGGTTCCGCGAAGGCCAGGTGCATACGCGCGTGGTGTAACGCGCAACAGCTGACTACTGAGGTTTGCGCGGCCTGCCGGATTGACCGGCAGGCCATTTTTCAGGCCGCTTCCACGGCCGGCGGATCGATGGACCGTTGCGGGGCGGGCATGGTGCGATCACAAAGTGCCCATCCCGATGCCGGGTTGCGCCGATCGTGCAGATAATCCCAATTGGCGCCGCATTCGCCGCACGTGAATGCCTCGTGCGTGACGCCGCGTTGCACCAGGGGCAACGACCGGACATGGCCCAGGCTGATCAGGTTTTCATGCCCCGGCGCCCCCGCCTGATCCACGGTGATGGCCGCACATTGGCCGCACAGCATCGCTCCACTCCCTTTCATTTTGCTTTCACGGAATGGTACGGACGACGGGGCTTCAAAGGCTCAACAATTCTCACATTCGGTATTGCGGAGTTACCCGTTCCCACGAAGTGGGCGCCATTGCTGTAAACACCGACGCCTGCCTTTCATCCCGGCGGAATATACTGGATAAATAAACAGTATTTTCCGCCATGCCGTTCAAAAACCCCCTTTCCCACGCCGACCTGCGGTGCATCCGCGAGCGTCAGCCCTGGAACCCCGATGTGATCACCCTGCTTTGGGAGGTCAAGCGGCTGCGTTCGATCTTGCTGCGCGCTTATCAGCTATCCGGCGACTTCAAGCGCCCGGCCGGCATCACCGGCGAGCTCTACGACGATTTCATACGCGACCTGCACCGCGAACCCTGCGTGCTGGAGCGCGACGACATGAAAGACGCGCTGCTGGAACCTTCCAACCGGTTGCGCAAGGGGATGGCTCCCAGATAGCGCTGGAGCGCAGACGGGCGCGGGAGTATCGTCAAAGGCGCATCCTGGCCCAGAACGGAGATGTCCCATGTCTGCCCCTTCGCAAACAGAATTGGAATCCGGCGCGTCACAACAGGGCAACCTCGTGCAATTCCTGCTGTGGATTGCGGCGCGTCCTCGCACCTACGCAGAGACCATGGAAGCGTGGCGTACCCACTGCCCCAGGCTGTCGGCCTGGGAAGACGCCACGGCGAATGGCCTGATCGACATGACGCAGGAGCAAAGCACCGTGAAAGGCGAAGCCGTCCTGGTGCTGACGGAAAAAGGCCGTGCGCTTCTGGCCTCCCATGCGCCGCTTCAGGGCGCGCAAGCCGGACCCGACGGGTCCTAGCGCTTTTCCCCGGCCTACCCCATTTCCATCGCTGGAATCGAGCCTGTGCGGCGCTGAATCGTCCTTCAGCGGCTGCGCCTTCTCTTGGCGCGCCGGACCGGGCCCACCTCCGGACTTACCCTAAGTCCTTGAAATAACTCGCGGTAATTAAAAATGCGCGGTCATTCGCATCTAGGGAATTTACTTATGCCTTTTTAGTATTTGTAGGGTGCATACTCGAGCGGCCAGAATTCGTCCTTGGCATAAATCAAGACCAATGGAACTCCGTCAACTCGAGGCCTTTGCGGCCGTCATGTCCACCGGCAGCGTCACCGCGGCCGGACGGCTGCTGGGACGCTCGCAGCCGGCGATCAGCCGGTTGTTGCAGGAACTGGAGGCCGAGATCGGCTATCCCCTGTTCGCGCGCAGCGGTCCCCGCGTGACGCCGACCGAACAGGGGTTCCTGCTGTATGACGACGTTGAACGCGCACTGACCAGCCTGCAGCAGATCCGCGGCCGGGCCGATGAAATCGCGCGCGGCCAGGCGCAGCCGCTCCTGGTGACCGCCACGTCCGCCCTCGCCGCCGGTCTGGTGCCCGCTGCCCTCAAACGCATCGAAGACCGCCTCGGCGCCGCACGCGTGCAGTTGCGCAGCGCCTCGCCTGAACGCGTAGTGCACGCCGTGCTGTCGGGCGCCGCGCAACTGGGCGTGACCAGCCTGCCGCTGGAACACCGCGGCCTGACCGTGCACTGGATTGCCCAGGCCCCCTGCGTCGTCGCCCTGCCCGAAGACGATCCTGTGGCGCAGCATGCCGTGGTGCCGGTGTCGGCCCTTGCCGGCCGCCGTCTCATCACCATGGCCAATCCCTATCGCCTGCGCCGCCGTCTGGACGCGGCCCTCTCGCACAACGTACAGGCGCTGGGCACCATTGAAACCAATTCGTCCGTCAATGCCCTGGCCGCGGTCCGCGCCGGGCTTGGCGTGTCGCTGCTGGAACCCGTGACTGCCTACGGCTCGCCGGTGGCGGGCGTGGCGATCCGGCCCATCGACCTGGATATCCCCTTCTTTTTTGGGGTCATCACCCCGCAGTCGCAAACGCTGACGCCGGCCTGTCAGGCCATGGCGGACGCACTGGCCGAAGCCGCCGCAGCCCTGCTGCCGGGCTTTGTGCTGCACGACGCCTGCGAGCATTCGGCGCTGTTGCAGTCGATCTACGGCGATGACGCCCCTGTTATGGAAACACCCGCATCATGAATCTGCCCATTGCCACCCCGCCGCAAGGCCTGCCCGCCCTGGAGGCGCGCCTTCGGCAAGATCTGTCCTGGCTGGAACTGCCCGCCAAGAACTGGGTGACGCCCCGGCTGGTCGATGGCCAGCAGGTTCTGGACGTGGCCATCATCGGCGGCGGCATGGGCGGTCTTGCGGCGGCCGCGTCGTTGAAGCATCTGGGCATCGACGCGCCGATTTTCGATCAGGCGCCCGAAGGCTTCGAAGGCCCGTGGGCCACGACGGCTCGCATGGAGACGCTGCGCTCGCCCAAGCAACTGACCGGTCCCGCGCTCGGCCTGCCCGCCCTGACCTTCCGCGCCTGGTTCGAAGCGCAATTCGGTCTGGACGCGTGGGAAGCGCTGGACAAGATCCCGCGCCTGCAATGGATGGACTACCTGCGCTGGTACCGCCGCGTGCTGAACCTGGACGTGCGCAACGAACACCGCATCCTGTCCGTGCAGCCGCGCGCCGACAAGCTGGTGGAACTGGACATCCAGTCGCCCGCCGGGCGCAGCACCGTCCTGGCCCGCCGTGTCGTGCTGGCCACGGGCCGCGACGGCCTGGGCGGCGCCTATGTGCCTGACTTTGCAAAGAAACTGCCGCGCGACCGTTGGGCGCATTCGTCCGACCTGATGGACTACAACACGCTGGCCGGCAAGCGCGTCGGCGTCGTGGGCGCGGGCGCATCCGCCATGGACAGCGCGGCGACCGCGCTGGAAGCCGGCGCGGCCAGCGTCGACCTGCTGATCCGCCGCAACGACATTCCCCGCATCAACAAGGGCAAGGGCGCGGGCAACCCAGGCCTGACCCACGGCCACCTGACGCTGCCCGACGAATGGAAGTGGAAGATCCGCCACTACATCAACGCCGCGCAAGTGCCGCCCCCGCGCGGCAGCACGCTGCGCGTGTCGCGCCACCCCAATGCCTTCTTCAACCTGGGCTGTGGCGTGCTGGACCTGGCGCTGATCGATGACGAGATTCACGTCACCACGCCCAAGGGCGTGTTCGTGCTGGACTTCCTGATTTTCTCCACGGGCTTTCGTATCGACTGGACCGTGCGCCCGGAATTCGCGCCGCTCGCGCCTCACGTGCGCGCCTGGGGCGACCGCTACACGCCGCCCGCCGGCGAGGAAGACCAGGAACTGCATGATTCGCCCGACCTGGGCGCCGTCTTCGAACTGCAGGAAAAAGTGCCCGGCGCCTGCCCCGGTCTGGATCGCGTGCACTGCTTCTCGTACCCCGCCGCGCTGACGCAAGGCACGATCTCGGGCGACATCCCCGCCATCAGCGAAGGCGCCAAGCGCTTGGCGCAAGGCATCGCGGGTCTGTTCTACCGCGAAGACGTGGCCACGCACTACGCCAACATGGAAGCGTTTGCTGAGCCCGAAGTGTTCGGCGATGAATGGACCCCAGCCCCTGCGCCGGCGACCGCTTCGCAGGCGGAGACCGCGCAATGACCGCATGGCTGCTACGCCGCGTGGCGCAAGCCGCCGTGGTCGTGTTCCTGATGACGCTGATCGTCTTCGTGGGGCTGCACGCCATCGGCAACCCCGTGGACATCCTGATCGGCCAGGACGTGGACCAGGTGGACCGCGCGCGCATCATCGCCGAACTCGGCCTGGACAAGCCCCTGTGGCAGCAGTACCTGGCCTTCCTGAACGGCGCGCTGCACGGCAACCTGGGCAATAGCTTCGTCTACAACATCCCGGCGATCGAACTGGTGATTCAGCGCCTGCCGGCCACGCTTGAACTGGCGATCACCGCCCTGTCGTTTGCCGTCATCGTCGGCCTGCCGCTGGGCCTGTTCGCCGGCCTGTACCCCGACAGCCGCGCGTCCAAGATGATCATGGCGGGCAGCATCGTCGGTTTCTCGCTGCCCACGTTCTGGGTGGCGCTGATGCTCATCATGGCGTTCAGCGTTTCGCTCGGCTGGCTGCCGGCCAGCGGCCGCGGCCAGACGGTGGAGTTCCTGGGCTTTCAGTGGTCGTGGCTGACGGCCGACGGCTGGCGCCACCTGATCCTGCCAGCGTTCAACCTGTCGCTCTTCAAGATCTCTTTGGTGATCCGCCTGACCCGCGCCGGCGTGCGCGACGTGATGCCGCTGGACTTCGTGAAGTTCGCGCGCGCCAAGGGCCTGTCGCCGTTCCGCGTGGTCTGTGTGCACGTGCTGCGCAACACCATGATTCCGCTGGTGACCGTGCTGGGCCTGGAACTCGGTTCGACCATCGCCTTTGCCGTCATCACCGAAAGCATCTTTGCCTGGCCCGGCGCCGGCAAGCTGATCCTGGACAGCCTGAACGCGCTGGACCGCCCCGTGATCGTGGCCTACCTGATCGTGGTGGTGTGCCTGTTCGTGACGCTGAACCTGATCGTCGACATTCTGTACAAAGTGCTGGACCCCCGGGTGCGGCTGGAGGCCACGGCATGAGTTCCGTATCCAATACCGCGCAGGCGCCTGCCCTGCGCCGCGAGTCGCCCTGGCGCCGCAACCTGACCGAGTTCCTGTCGTCCAAGACGGCGGTGCTGGGCCTGGTGGTGGCCACGCTGCTGATCCTGGCCGCCGTGCTGGCGCCCTGGATCTCGCCCCAGAACCCGTATGACCTCTTGCAGATCGACGTGCTGGACTCGCGCCTGCCGCCCGGCACCATGAACGGCCTGGAGACCTTTCATTACTGGCTGGGCACCGACGGCCAGGGCCGCGATCTCTTGTCCGGCATCCTGTACGGCCTGCGCATCAGCCTGGTGGTGGGCGTAGGCTCGGCGCTGATCGCGGGCGTCATCGGCACGCTGCTGGGTCTGTTGGCCGCCTACGCCGGCGGCAAGGTCGACGCCTTCATCATGCGTCTCGTGGACCTGATCCTGTCGTTCCCGTCGATCCTGGTAGCCATGATGATCCTGGCCTATCTGGGCAAGGGCGTGGGCAACGTGGTGCTGACGCTGGTGATCCTGGAATGGGCCTACTACGCCCGCACCGCGCGCGGCCAGGCCCTGGTCGAACGCCGCCGCGAATACGTCGAAGCTGCCCGCTGCCTGGACATTCCCAACTGGCGGATCATGTTGAAGCACATCCTGCCCAACTGCCTGCCGCCGCTGATCGTCATCGGCACCCTGCAGATCGCGCGCGCCATCACGCTGGAAGCCACGCTGAGCTTTCTGGGCCTGGGCGTGCCGGTGACCGAACCGTCGCTGGGCCTGCTGATTTCCAACGGCTTCCAATACATGCTGTCCGGCGAATACTGGATCAGCTTCTACCCCGGCATCGCGCTGCTCATCACCATCGTGGCGATCAATCTGGTGGGCGACCGCCTGCGCGACGTGCTGAACCCGAGGACTCACAAATGACCGACCGCACCGCCTCGGCAGGCGCGCCGGCCACGCTTGAAGTGCGCAACCTGCGCACGCAATTCCATACCCGCGCGGGCGTGCTGCCCGCCGTGGATGGCGTCTCTTTTAAGCTGGAACGCGGCAAGATTCTGGGCCTGGTCGGCGAATCCGGCTCGGGCAAGTCCGTGACGGGCTTCTCCATCATGGGTCTGGTCGATGCGCCGGGCCGCATCGCCGGCGGCGAGGTCCTGTTCCAGGGCCGCGACCTGACCAAGCTGGCGCCGCGCGAGTTGCGCAAGCTGCAGGGCAACCGCATCGCGATGATCTTCCAGGATCCGATGATGACGCTGAACCCCGTGCTGCGGGTGGACGTGCAGATGATCGAGACCGTGCGCGCCCACAACCGGATGAGCAAGGCCGAGGCCCGCATCCTGGCGCGCGACACGCTGGGCATGATGGGCATTCCCAGCCCCGAGGAACGCCTGCTGGCCTACCCGCATCAACTGTCCGGCGGCATGCGCCAGCGCGTGGCCATTGCCATTGCCATGCTGCACCGCCCGGATCTCATCATTGCCGACGAACCCACCACCGCGCTGGACGTCACCATCCAGGCGCAGATCCTGTCCGAAGTGCAGAAACTCGCGCAGCAGCACGGCACCAGCCTCATCTGGATCACGCACGATCTTTCCGTGGTGGCCGGCCTGGCCGACGACGTGGCCGTCATGTACGCCGGCCGCATCGTCGAACACGGCAAGGTCGACGACGTGCTGGACCGTCCGCAGCACCCGTACACCGTGGGCCTGATCGACAGCCTGCCCAGCAACAACCAGCGCGGGCAGCGCCTGCGCCAGATTCCCGGCATGACGCCGAACCTGCTGCACCTGCCGGCCGGCTGTGCGTTCGCGGCGCGCTGCGCGCGCGCCACCGCCGCCTGCGGCCAGCAACCCGGCATCACCCAAGCCTTACCCGACCACGACGTGCGCTGCTTCCATCCTTCCATCCAGATCCACCGCGAGGTGGCGGCATGAGCGCAAACGCCAACGCCCCCACCCCGCTGATCGACCTGCGCCAGGTCAGCAAGCGCTTCGGCGAACGCAAGATCGGCGCCACCGGCCGCGCGATGCAATCGCTGGGCTTGTCCAAGCCGCCCGCCATCACGCGTGCCGTGGACCATGTCGATCTCATCGTGAACCCCGGCGAAGTCGTCGGTCTGGTCGGCGAATCCGGCTGCGGCAAGTCCACGCTGGGCCGCATCGCGGCCGGCCTGCTCACGCCGTCCGGCGGCGAGGTCCGCATCAACGGCGTGCGCCCGGCCGACATGAACGCGGCCGAAGCCCACGCCGCGCGCCTGAAGGTGCAGATGATCTTCCAGGACCCCTATGCCAGCCTCAACCCGCGCCTGCGCGTGGACGAGATCGTCGGCGAAGCGGCGCGCATTCATGGTCTGGTCGGCAACGGCGACTTCGATGACTACGTCAGCGCGCAACTCGAGCGCGCGGGCCTGGACCCCGCCCTGCGCCAGCGCTATCCGCACCAGTTCAGCGGCGGCCAGCGCCAACGCATCGGCATTGCCCGCGCGCTGGCCGTGCAGCCGTCCATGCTGGTATGCGACGAGGCCGTGGCCGCGCTGGATGTGTCGATCCAGGCGCAGATCCTGAACCTGTTCATGGACCTGCGCGAAGAGCTGAACCTGACGTATCTCTTCATCAGCCACGACCTGGGCGTGGTCGAACACCTGTCCGACCGCGTCGTCATCATGTACCTGGGCCGCGTCGTGGAAACGGCGACGGTGGAAGAAGTCTTCCAGCGTCCCAACCATCCGTACACCCAGGCGCTGCTGGCCGAGATTCCCACCCTGAAGTCGCGCCACAAGACCTTTACCGCGATCAAGGGCGAGATCCCCAGCCCGCTCAACCCGCCTACCGGCTGCCATTTCCATCCGCGATGTCCGCACGCGATGCCGCGCTGCAAGACCGAGGTTCCCACATTGAAGGGAATCGCCATCAACCACCTGAGCGCCTGTCACCTGAACGACATGGCCTGACGATCAATGACTGCGGCACGACCGCCGCGGTCAATGGACCCACTCCGTTCCCCCTCTACCAAGGATCCCGGACAATGAAACGCCTGATTCTCTCGACCCTCACCGCCGCCATCCTGGGCGCCTCGGCCGCAGCTTCCGCCGACAACCTGTCGATCGGTTTTGCCGACCCGCTGTCGTCGCTGGACCCGCAGTTGAACAACCACGCCGGCGACCGCTCGGTGGCCCTGCACTTCTGGGACCTCCTGATCGAGAACAAGTGGAACAAGCTGCAGCCGGGTCTGGCCGTGAGCTGGAAGCCGCTGGACAACACCACCTGGGAATTCAAGCTGCGTGAAGGCGTCAAGTGGCAGGACGGCACGCCGTTCACCGCCGACGACCTGATCTACTCCTACACCCGCGCGCGCGGCGTGCCCGGCAGCGTCGCCACCTACGCCGGCTACCTGCGCACCATCGACACGATGACCGCCAAGGACCCGCTGACGCTCATCGTCAAGACCAAGGCCCCGAACCCCGACCTGCCCCTGAACCTGGCGTCCATCCACGTCGTCAGCAAGCACGTCGGCGAAAAGTCGTCGACCGAAGACTACAACTCGGGCAAGGCCATGGTCGGCACCGGCCCCTACAAGTTCGTCTCGTACACCCCCGGCGACCGCGTCCTGATGGAACGCAACGACGCCTACTGGGGCGACAAGCAGATCTGGGAAAAGGTCAACTACCGCTACATCAACAACGCCGCCGCCCGCACCGCCGCTCTCTTGGCCGGCGACGTGGACGTGATCGACAAGGTCTCGGTGTCCGACCTGGCCAAGCTGCAAAAGGCCTCGAACATCTCGGTCTACCCGTACGACGGCCTGCGCGTCATGCTGCTGCAACCCAGCTTCAACCCCGCGCCCAACCAGTACATCACCGACAACAACGGCAAGCCGCTGGACAAGAACCCGCTCCTGGACGTGCGCGTGCGCCAGGCGCTGAACCTGGCCATCAATCGCAAGGCCATCGCCGACCGCATCCTGCAAGGCGCCGCCACCGAAGCCAACCAGTGGATGCCCAAGGGCACCTTCGGCTACAACCCCGAAATCAAGGACATCCCGAACGATGTCGCGCAAGCCAAGAAGCTGCTGGCCGAAGCGGGCTTCCCGGATGGCTTCAAGCTGACCATGCACGTCCCCAACGACCGCTACCCGCAAGGCCCGGAAACGGCCCAGGCGGTGGCGCAGTTCTGGACCCGCGTGGGCGTGAAGACGCAAGTGGAAGTCGTGCCGTGGGCTGTGTACTCGGGCCGCGCCAACAAGAACGAATTCGCCGTCAGCATGCTGGCATGGGGCAACGGCACGGGTGAAGCCAGCTACGCGCTGGTCAACATCCTGGCCACGGTCGACGCCAAGAAGGGCCTGGGCGCATCCAACTGGGGCCACTACAGCAACGCCAAGGTCGACACCGCGCTGGAGCAATCCACCTCGGAATTCGACGTGGCCAAGCGTGAAGCCATCCTGCGCGACTCGGTCAAGCTCGTGTCCGATGACGTCGGCATCTTCCCGCTGTTCCACTACAAGAACATCTGGGCAACCAAGAAGGGCCTGAAGGTCACGCCGATGACCAGCGACCGCACGGCCGCCATGATGGTCACCAAGGTTTCGGACAAGTAAAGCCATGGCGCCGACCCTGACCATCACCCCCGCGGACGCCCTCATCGACGTCCCGCGCCAGATCCGCGTCGAACACGTGGCGCCCGGCGCGACCGTCGAGATCACCGCCCTCACCCGCCGCAACGGCGTGGTCTGGCAAGCCCAGGCCGCCTACACGGCGGGCGAGGACGGCGTGGTCGACCTGACCCGCGAAGCGCCCGTTTCCGGCGACTACACCGGCCTGTCCCCGATGGGGCTGATCTGGGCGCAGTCCCCCGACGACGGCAAGAGCCGTGAATACTTCAACCACCCGGTGACCGACGCGTTGGTCACCGACGTGGTGGCTCGCGTGGAAGGCGCCGAAGCGCGCGCCAGCTTCACGCAACGCCTGGCGTCCGACGGCGTCACGCGCGTTGAAGTCCGCGAGGAAGGTCTGGTCGGCACCCTGTACCTGCCCGCCGGCAGCGCGCCGGGATCGCATCCCGCCGTCATGATCCTGAATGGCTCCGGCGGCGGCATCAACGAACCGCGCGCCGCCCTGTACGCCTCGCGCGGGTACGCCGCCTTTGCGCTGGCGTACTTCAAGGCGCCGGGCCTGTCGGACTACATTTCCAACACCCCGCTCGAATACTTCCAGACCGGACTGCGCTGGCTGCGCAAGAAGGTCCAGCCCAAGCACGACTTCGTCGCCATCAGCGGCCAGTCGCGCGGCGGCGAACTGGTGCTGCTGTTGGGCGCCACCTTCCCCAAGGAAGTGTCGGCGGTCGTGGCCTACGTGCCCGGCGCTGTCGTGCACAGCGGCCAGAACGCCTGCGATCCCAAGATCGGCCGCGAAGGCCCGACGTGGCTGCTGGGCGGCAAGCCCGTTCCCCACGTCTGGGAAAACAACCGTACCGCCACGTGGGCCCCGTTCGATGAAGGCCCCGCGCCGCATCGCCACGAGAAGGCCATCCTGACCGCGCTGCAAGACCCCGACGCCGTCGCCCGCGCCCGCATCCGCGTGGAAGACATCGAAGGCCCGGTCATGCTGCTGTCCGGCACCGACGACGGCTCGTGGCCGTCCAGCCTGTATTCGAAGATGGTGCAGGACAAGCTGGTCGAGGTGCAGCACCCGTACCCGGTCAAGTGGCTGGATTACGAGAACGGCGGCCACTCGATCCTGTTCCCCTACGTGCCCACCACGCAGCTTGTGTACGCCCACCCGGTGTCGGGCAAGATCAGCACCAGCGGCGGCAACCCCAAGGACAACGCCCGCGCCGACCAGGAATCCTGGGAAGGCGTGACGTCGTTCCTGGATGCGGCGGTGAAGGCCAAGGGTGCGGCGGTTGCGACTGCGGTCGACAAGCGCAACGCCGGCTGAAAGAAACTTTAGGAGAATTCGTCAATGGCACAACAACCCATCGTCTACGACATCAACAAAGACCTCGTCGACCAGCTCGTGGGCCTGACGCCCGGCAGCCAGACCTTTGACGTGCGCCACAAGCGCGACAAGGTCGCCGCCGCCACGCAAGGCAGCTACGACGCCCTGTTCGACCCGGCCCTGCCCGGCCTGTCGCTGGCCGACCGGCTGCTGGTCGCGCTGTATGCCACGCGCATCACGCCGTCGCCGCTGCTGGCTGCGCACTATCGTGCCCGCGCCGTGGAAGCCGGCGCCGCGGCAGCGGACATCGCCGTCGCCGAATCGGGCAAACCGGCCGACGCCGCCAACCCGCAACTGGCCGCCGTGCTGGAATTCACGCGCAAACTGATTGAAAAGCCTGTCGAAGGCGACGAGGCGGCGCTGAAGACGCTGCCGGCGGCGGGGGTTTCGACGCCCGCTGTCGTCACCCTGTCGCAGCTCATCGCCTTCCTGTCGTATCAGACGCGTCTGGTGGCGGGGTTGGTGGCGATGAAAGCCGCTGAGGGTCAAGGCGCCGGTTCTGCTGCCGCGGAAGCGACTGCCGTCATCAACCCCGGCAACACCGAACCCGGCGACGTCATCAAGGCCCACGGTTTCACGAACGAAGTCCTGGAGTGGAAGGCCTGGCTCGACGTCGTCAACGTCGACACCGCCACGCCCGAACAGATCGCCGTCCTGGAAGAAAGCCACCCCAAGGCCAAGGTCTCGGACTACTACCTGTTCCTGGTCCACCAGCCGGAAATCCTGCGCCAACGCTCCACGGCCTTCAACGCCATCATGTACGCCCCGGGCGGCATGTCGCGCGCCGAACGCGAACTGGGCGCCACCGTCGTGTCGCGCGTCAACGGCTGCGTGTACTGCGCATCGGTGCATGCGCAGCGGTTCGAGCAACTGGCCAAGCGCAATGACGTGATTGGGCAGGTGTTCGAGGATCCGATCACGGCTGGCACGACCAAGCGTGAACAGGCGATTGGCAAGTTCTCGATCCAGATCACCGAAGCGCAGGCTGACGTGAACGCGGCCAGCATCCAGGCGCTGAAGGACGTTGGATTGAATGACGGTGAGATCCTGGATCTGCTGCATTCGGACGCGATCTTTGCGTGGGCGAATCGGTTGATGCTGAATCTGGGTGAGCCTGTCCTCGTGACGGTCTGAGGCGCTCCTTTGACCTGCGTGTCTGGCGCCGG